>JAFZDP010000073.1 GCA_017561155.1 Bacteroidales bacterium
ATAAAAAAATAAAATTATGGAGAAAATAGTAAGTAATATTACCCCTTTGGGGGGTAATCAAGTAGCTCTGAAAGGAGTAGACAAAGAAGGAGCGTCAAGAGATTTGGCAGTTGCCTACCTTGCCGAAGACAAGGTAAAAGAAATAAAAGCTGATGCTACCTACGAAGTGGAAGTAAGCTACCATGTAAGCAACAATACTACAGTGATGCAAGTAGAAAATATGGTGAGGGTAGATGACAATACTGCTAAAACACAAATATATTCGCCTATAGCTACATCTGCTACAGTGGTGGACATAGTAAAGGAAGAAAATAAAGACTATGTGACATTGATGTGCCAGTTAGACGATAACAATGTGGTAGCTGCTACCGCTTGGCACAATACTAATGGTGGAAAAACTTCGATGGTACAAGTGGGTGAACAATGGAAAATGAAGATGACTTTGAACGGTGTGTCGAAGAATAATACTAATTACATAAACACTTTTTTGTATTCTTCTACTACTGGTAATAAAGCAGTAAAACCAACAGTTACAACAACTACTGCGGCAGCAGAACCTGAATTGGCAGCAGAACCAGAAAAACATGCCGTTAAGAAATTTGATTTCAGTCACTTAAAAAAGACATTGAAAAAAAAAGGATACGACAAATACCAAGAAACAGGTAAGGTTCAAATGGGGTTCACTACTTTCTACAAAGACAAGTTTGTGTACAATATCCGTGATATTGAGACTTTTAGACTTATTGCAAACGATGCTAAACTAAAAGAACTTACATCGGAAATGGCAATGTACACTAAACATGCAGACGCTGAATATGACGACTATAAAACGCAATTACCTTGTTTGTTCCCAATGGGGTATACGACAGAAAATGATGGTGGCGACACAAACGAAGCTATGCATAGCAATGGGTTGTTCTTTTACGATTATGACGGACATTCAGCTGAAGAAATGCAATTGGGTATTGATAAGATAATGAATACTGCTGAATTAAAGGATAATTTGCTTTATTTGGCAAAAAGTCCGTCGTTGCAAGGTTTTCATGCTATATTCTTGCCTTTCAATGGTATAGACAACATCAATCAAAATCAGATATATGTGGATAAAGTTCTTCAAATGCCTGAAGACCACGATAAAAATTGTAAAAACATTGGGCGTAAGAAGTTTATGGTGCCTGTCGACTATATAGTATATCTGCGTGAAGATATGTTTGAATTGCCAATAAATCAAAGACTTACTTCTATCGGTAATACTAAAAAGTATACTCAAAAGATAAAGGATAATAACAACAAGGCAAAGAAAGAAACAACGCCTATTGCTATTGATTATAGTTATCCTATCACGGACGAAGAAAAATCACTTATAGATGCGTATATCAATGAAGATGATTACGTTGTAGGGCAACGTCATAATCAGTTGCAAGCGTTGTGTGCCGAATTGGGTATGAATAATTATCCTATTCAACGTAAAGATATTTATATTGAATACATTGAAAATACGGTAAAAACATTTGCTGCGTTCAACGAAAATGACGAACCAGGTTTGCGTAACGAAAACGGAGTAAGTGAATTGACATCGTTGTTGGATTGGGCAGATAAAAAGGGAGTGATAAAAAATAATGTAGTTCCCGATGAAATGCGTCCACGTGGTTTTCAAGATTCTTTGACTTGGGAAGACATTGTGCGTGGGTTTAACGATATAGACTATCCTCAGATAATTATGGATAACTTGGGGACTTATTTCTTTGAAAAATATGGACATCCTAGTTTGGCAGGACATTATTTTCTACCAAGTCAAATTACAGCATCTATGGTAATGCTTACGCCACATCTATCTGGCGTAGAAATACTTTGCCCACGCAAACGCACACATAGTATATTGCTTCAAGCATTGCACTGTGCTGATAGTGGTGAGGGTAAAGATGACTTGAAACAAAACAATGAAAAAGGTTTTGGAGTAGTAACTACTGAAGAATGTATTAGTTACAACAAACTTCGTGCACAAGCAGGTAAAGATGCAGAAGCACTGCAAGAAGTGGCAGAAAAGTATAGAAAAGATAACATGTCAATTGACAGCAGTTATGCTGCATTGATAGATAACCTAATGAGAATAGAAGCATATAATAAAGGTACTGCAATAGCATTTACCGAAGAGTACGACGAAGTGACAAAGAAACTTGCGGGTGGTGATAATGGTATTCCTACGTCGGTATTTCGTAAGGGGTATGATGGTGGACGATTGGATAAGGATACTAAGACAGCAGAGGGTACAAAAGGTAATCCACGTTGTAAGTTAAGTATGAACGCCTGTGGCACATTGGGAAGTTTGATTCCACTTACTAATGCAATAGGCGATGCTAATAATGGTACTATCAATCGTATGATGATATTGCCAATAGTAAGTCCGCTAGGACTGGGAAAGACAGATAATCAGTACTATGACAGTGCAAAAATAAAAGATTTGATTGCATACTTGCGCAGTTTGGAAAACATCACAATAGATGCAAACTACATATTCGATGGACTTTACGAAAAATTGGAAAAAGAGTATTTGAACGAATATGTAAATAAACTACCCGATATGGGTAAAGACTATAAAGCGATAGTAGGACGTGCAATAGCGAATGCCGAACGTGTAAGTGTAGTAATGTATCTGACATGGTTGTACGAACAGGGTTTGACATTACAACCAAGTAATGAACCATATACATATACTACAACGAATTTGCGTACGGGTAAAGAAATAGAGCAACCTATTACAAACACCTACAACGAGCAAGCATATATGCCTGTAGCTATGAACAAGGACGGTAACTTATGTGAAATACCTGTTGCCAATGATGAAATACGTAAATTGTTCTGTGTGGTGTTTGAGATGTGTGTGCATGGACAATATAAGCTATTCGACAAAATGCTCGCTGCTAATAGCGAAAGAATAGACAAGAAATTTGCACTGATAGCAGACGAAAAGAAAAAAATAAGTGCAAAATCTGAAGTATTTCGTCGTTTGCCAGCTACCTTTACCAGGGATGATGTAAAGGAATTATATTTGGATTACTTTCCATCATTGAAAGAAGGTACGGTAAAAAATTGGATTTCTGACTGGAAGAAGGGTAATCTGGTGAAAGAAGATGAAAATAAGGTATGTACTAAATTATAGTTTTTCTTCATTTATTTCTATTTTATTTATTATTACTAAGAATCGGATAATCATCAAAAAAATGATTATTCCGATTCTTTTTTTTGTTTTATTTTCTCTACCTTTCTCTACCTTTCTATACATTCTATACATTCTATACATTCTATACATTCTATACCTTTCTATACATTCTATACCCTCTATACCTTTCTATACCATCTGTACATTCTGTACTTTCGTAGCGTGTAGCGGTAGCGCTACGGGGGGGGAGTTTTTTATAAGAGTATTTTTTTGGTGCGAACATTTTTCTGTTGATATTTATTTGTTTGAAAATATTATTTATTCTAAAAAAAATAGTAACTTTGCAAATTGTAAGGGGTGTATCAACGGGTTCTGTATGTTCCTTATTATTATTAATTAAGAACCTTAATATATTAAACTTTAAGAAATATGAAGAAAGTATTTTTAGCTTTGATAGCCGTAGTAGCTATCGGAACAAGTACATCATTTGCACAAAAAGCTATAGGTTTACGTTTTGGTGGCGGTAGTGCATTTGGAGCTGAAGTGTCTTACCAACAAGGAATGGGTAGCAACCGTTTGGAAGCAGATTTTGGTTTCGCTGGTGGCGAACATCATTCGTACATATCTGCAGTAGGTATCTACCATTGGAAATTTAACTTTTTTAGCGTTTCAAACATGCAATGGTATGTTGGACCAGGTGCTGCTCTAGGTATCTACTTAGATGAAAACAATACTGGATTGACATTAGGTATTGGTGGACAAATAGGACTTGAATACGATTTCAGTGCTCATGGCGTGCCATTTAACCTATCAGTAGATGCTCGTCCTATGTTCAACTTTATTAACCACACTGGTTTGAACTGGGGAGCTTGTTTATCGTTACGTTATTTATTATAAGAATATTTATTTTGATAAGTTAAGCATAAGGAGAGAGGCATACAAAAGTATGCTTCTCTTTTTTTATTGGTAAATATTTCGTATCTTTGCATTTATATATATGAACTTGTTATGAATAAAAAGATTTTACAACTTACTATTCCAAATATTGTTACAAATATAACTGTTCCGTTGCTGGGAATGGTAGATATGGCTATAGTGGGACATCTTAGTCTGAAACATATAGCTGCTATAACAATAGGTACAAGTATTTTTAATCTTATTTATTGGAATTTTGGTTTTCTACGGATGGGAACAAGCGGATTGGCAGCACAGGCTTATGGAGCACGAAGTTTTTTCGAAGCTGTGCGAATATTTGTTCGTTCGTTTGCTATTGCGTTTACTATTGCCTTGTTTTTGATAGTGTTTCAAATACCAATATCCAAATTGGCATTTTATATAATACCCAGCGAGTCCGAAATTCAGCAGCTTGCTTTTTCATATTTTTCTATACGTATATGGGCAGCTCCTGCTACTTTGGGGTTGTATGCTTTAAAAGGTTGGTTTATAGGTATGCAAAATAGCAAAACTCCAATGTGGATAGCTATTTTTATTAATATATTGAATATAGTGTTTAGTTTGCTATTTGTTTTGGTATTGAAAATGGATATAGCTGGTGTGGCTTGGGGTACGGTTATTGCTCAGTATGGAGGGATAATAGTTGGTTTTTTGATAGGTTATAAGTATTATGGAAAATTGTTTCGCCGATATTGGGATATAAAAAATAGCTTGAAACTAAGCGAGATGAAGAAGTTCTTCCATATAAATGCAGACATATTTATACGTACATTTTGTTTGGCAGTAGTGTTTACTTTTATTACTGCCGCCTCTTCAAAGATAAGTACAGAGGTTTTGGCAATAAACTCTTTGTTGCTACAGTTTTTTACGTTGTTTTCTTATATAATGGATGGATTTGCGTACGCTGGCGAATCGTTAGTGGGGCGATATATAGGTGCAAAAGATGAATATCTGTTGAATAAAGCTATTAGGTATTTGTTTAGATGGGGATTTGCTTTATGTTTTGTATTTTCATTGATGTACGCTATGTTTGGTGAAGTATTTTTGACATTGTTTACAAACGAAACAAATATCATAGAAATGGCTCAACCATATTTTATTTGGGTTTTAATTATGCCTATATGTGGTTTTGCTGCTTTTCTGTGGGATGGAATTTATGTTGGTGCTACGGCTTCTAAAGAAATGAGAAATTCTATGTTGGTGGCAACATTTGCTTTTTTTGCTATTTACTATGCATCTAGTTATTTTATTAGTAATGCAGTTGTCTCCGATATAATTTATTGGCAAAATAATAGTTTATGGATAGCTTTCTTAGTTTATTTGCTTTTGCGAGGTGTTATGCAATGGATATATTCGGCAAAAGTTGTTAAGGTTAAATAGTCGAAATGTTTATTAAAAAATACTATCCCTATACCTTGGATTATATTTATACCTAGTTTTTTGTTTTTTGGGGGCAACAAAAAAAGAGCTGAAAATCGGTAAGATTTTCAACTCTTTTTATTACAGAAAAATTGTTAAGTAACAAAGTGTATATTGTACCTATATATTACTTTTATTCTGTTATTTTTGTTACAGCTTCTTCTGTGGCAATAAGTAATGGTTTTGTTGATACTTTTTCTCCTGTTGCATTTATCATCCATTGTTGAGGAGTTAGACGTCCTGCAGGATAGATGCGTATAACTTCTTCAGCCATATTCTTGCCGCTAAACAATTGTTCTAATTGGAATTCTACAATATGCCCGAATGGATAGTTTGGTAAATACAAAGGAGCATCAATCATGTGTGAATAAATGCCAAGTATAGGAGAATCTGTTTCGCCTAAAATAGGAGCATAGTATTTGTTCCACACTTCTTTTGCTATAGCTACTACTTGGTTTTTAAGTTCTTCGGCAGTAGTGTTTGGATTTTCGTAAAGCCATTTCCATACATACATATCTACAAGCGATACACCCATTATTTCGTAGCAACCCCAAAAAATGTCTAAGGTTTTTAGGTATTCTTTATTGGCATCGCTGTTGGTGTAACCCAAAAGTTCTAAATCTCTTTTTTGGAATACGAATGCTAAAGCTTCAGTGAAAGCTGTAGATGGAACACCTTTCATAATGTAATTGTCAACATCGTGCAATGTTATGGTTTGTTCTACGTTGTGACCAAATTCGTGAACAGCAATGTTGTATCCTTTGTAGTCCATTCCATTTTCAGCTATTCTGGTGCGTAGACGAGCATTGTCCGATTTCATAGCAGCTTCCCATGCGTGTCCTGCTCCGCGTGATGGGTCTACTGTAATGTATTTGCAAATGTTTTCTGCTTTTGTTCTATCAAAACCAAGCTTAACAAGAATGTTAGGTAAGTCTTTTTTTACTGCTTCTTTGTTTGGATATAGTGAACGAGTTTTTGCACTTAGGTCATCTTCTGATACTGTACCACGACTTTTAAATCCATCGTACCAAATATCGAAAGGTTCAAGGTCTCTACCAAGGCGTTTGCTTATAAGGTTTGCCACTTTTGCTACTTGTTCAGATGAAATGAATTCGGTAAACATAGTTTCTATTTCTTCGAAAGAAAATTCCATGCTTTCGTTGAACGAACGTTCTATGCAGGTAGGGTATGTTGGAGTGTATTTATCGATGGCTTGTTCAGCTTTGAAGTTGTTTAATAAAAACTGGTAACGAGTCATTGGTTCGGATGTGAATTCAGTTTCTTTTCCATCCTTGTAAACTTTGTTTTGTAATGGATTCCATTGATATTCTTCGTTGTTTATAACACATTCCGGTATAGTTTGGTTGACAATGTGTTTCATTACGTTGTAAATCATTCGTTGTTTTTCTAAACCATTATTGTGGTTTGCATAATTGCTTTTAAGCTCATCTCTTAACCCCCAATGAGATATAAGTTTCATATCCTTAGGGAAAAGTGTTTCGTTGTTGTCATTTACCAAATATCCCATCATGATATTATAAGCCGAAATATATGAGTCAGCACTTGTAACAGCATTAGATATATTTTGGTTGTATTCGGCAGGAATGCGTGCTGTGAATACATCACCCAAACGAGCATAAGCCCATTGTTGGCGAGTCCAAGTTGCTCCCATTTGATTTTTTTCTTCCAATGAATAAAATGGGAAATTTAGGATTGTGATAAATGCAACTTTGTTGGCGAAAAGGTCGTCGGTAAGATGTGCGTATGGGTCAAAACTACCAAAGATTTCATCTAGAGGTGTTATTTCCGGTCCTACGACATGTAATGGTAATTTCATGTCTACACTCATTTTGTTGTAGTTTCCCCAAAGTATTTCTAGGTTTCTTTGGATAGTTTCAGATAATTTCTTTAATTCGTCAGAGTTGGCAACGAATTGCTCTGTACAAAAATTGTTGAAATCATCTTCGCTGCCATCTGTATTTTGCCAAAGTGCAGCAACTTGAGGAATCGAACGTTGTATGCGCTCAGATTGGTCTGGGTATTTATCCGACAATTGTTTTATTGTTTTATCTACAGTTGCTTGAGAAATGTTACTCATTGTTTCCTGTGTTTTTGTGTTTTTCGAACAGCAAGCACCTAGCAAAAATAGGCTACTTACTAAAAGGGTTGTTACTTTTTTCATTA
Organism: Bacteroidales bacterium; assembly: GCA_017561155.1. Taxonomy (GTDB): domain Bacteria; phylum Bacteroidota; class Bacteroidia; order Bacteroidales; family P3; genus HGM05376. The sequence goes on from JAFZDP010000073.1 coordinate 7,718, forward strand.
TTGTAATATGTTTTTATTATTAATTAATTCGTTTGTTTTTAATCACCTGCATAAGCTAATGTTGCAATACTTACTTTTACATTAGGTACTGAAAGCAATGTTTGTGCACATGCATCAAGTGTCGCTCCTGTTGTGATAACGTCGTCTATTAGTAAAATATGTTTGCCTTTTATTGTTTCTGCATTTATTATTTCAAATTTGTCTACTACGTTTACCCACCTACTTATACGTTTCTTTTTAGTTTGAGTTTCGGTATTGTTTGTTCGTATTAGGCAGTTTGTTATTATTTCTCGTGGAAAATGTTTTATGATGCCTTTTGCTATTTCTTCGCTTTGGTTATAGCCTCTTTTTTTCTTTTTTTTAGGGTGTAGTGGAGATGGAATTATGATGTCGACATCTTCGAATCTATTAGAATTTTTTAATTCAATTCCAATCTGATTTCCCATAAATTTAGCAAGTTTTATATTGCCATTATACTTAATTTCGTGCAATATTTTTTGAGTATTTTCTTTTTTTTGGAAGTATAAAAAGGCTGTAGCAGCCTCTATTTTGGCTCTTCCCCAAAATATTTTTTCAACAGGGTTATTAACTAAATTGACAAAATTTGTTAATGATAAATGGTGGAAACATGTTGTACATATTTGGTTTTCAGTGGATATTAATAGCCTTTCGCAACATAGACATGTGCGAGGAAAAAATAAGTTGAAGAAATTTATAAACATTTTTGTTTCCATATATAGAAAAAAAAGTATCTTTGCAAAATAAATACAAAGATATATATAATATTATAATTACACAAATTAAAAATAAAGATGAATACAAGAAGTACTGCAAAAATCGCGATGTTGGTATGTACTCTTTTTGTGAGTGCCAACGTTTTCTTCTCTTGTGCCGGACAAGAAGTAGAAGATCAATTAGAAAGTTTAGAATCGGAAAAATTTGAATTGCAAAAACAATTCGATTCTATAATGGTAAGTTATGAAAAAATAAAATCGGAAAATGCTCTTTACGGAGAACAGTTTGCTGAAAAAGACAGTATAATTTCTGCTCAAGCAGGACAAATCAAAAATTTGTTAGCAGAATTATCTGATACAAAAGGTGGTCAAGCTAGACCAACAACCAAAACTTCTAAATTACGTAAACAAGTTCAAGAACTACAAGAAACTTGTGATAATTATATGAAAGAATTGGAAGGTTTGAAGATTGAAAACGAAACTTTGAAAGCAGAAAACGAACAAATAAAAGTTGCTATGGAAGAAATAAAAGTAGCAAACGAAAAGTTGATTTCTGAAAACCAAAAATTAGAACAAAAGGTTGAAAATGCACAACGTTTGGTTACTTCAGACGTAGTTGTTACTCCTATGCGTTCTAAATGTGGAAGTAATGGTTTGAAAGCAACTAAATATGCTAACAAAGTAGATGTTATAAAAATAGAAACTCGTATCATAGCAAACGACGTAGTTGAACCTGGTACAAAAACTATTTATGCTAGAATTACAGGACCTAATAATCGTGTGTTGTGTAATGGAACTGCTGAAGAATTTAGTTTTGATGTAGATGGTTCTCCATTGCAATATACCGCAAAACAAGATATCGAATTTGATGGTAATTCTAGAAAAGTGGTGATTAATTGGTCTAGAAACGAAAATGTAAAGGTTATAAAAGGAACTTACAGAGTTTCGTTGTATGCCGATGGTCAAGAAATAGGAAAAGCATCGTTTAAATTGACTAGATAATTTTTATTATAAGTTCTATAGTAGCCAATTATAGCAATATAATTGGCTACTTTCGTTAATGCTACTTTGAAATATATGCCAACAAACAATTTTGAGAAATATATAGCATTAAGAGCTAAATATTCACAGTTTTGCTACGAGTCCTTTTCGTACGAAAAAGTTGAAGAGGATTTGCGCATTACTTTTTCTTTTACTGCTAATGAGATTACTTTTAATCCAACTATAGTGGTGCCAAATAGAAAGTTCTATACTTGGGATAATATTTCGTCTGAAGGTATGGAACTTTTGGTTTTTAATATAGGAATGATTGAACTTATTAGCTATTGGAAATCTGTTTGTTCTCCAAATCTTATTATAAAACCTTTTTTGTTGACGAAAGAGCAAATAGATTTTTGGAAAAAATTATATTACAATGGCTTGTCTGAGTTTTTTTATATTAATGGAATATCTGTAGACTCTGCTAGTTTTATGGATATAGAGTGTGACTCAGACAGACCTATGCTAAAAACTAAATTTTCAACCGACGATTCTTTTATTGTTCCAATAGGTGGTGGAAAAGATTCTGTTGTAACATTGGAATTACTTCGTAATGCACAGAAAGATATTATTCCAATGATAATAAATCCAAGAGGAGCTACATTAGAATGTGCAAAGAAAGCTGACTTTGAACGTTTGGATTTTATTGAAGTTAGAAGAACTATAGATCCTAAATTGTTGGAGTTAAATAGTAATGGATATTTAAACGGACATACACCATTCTCCGCTATGTTAGCATTTCATTCGTTGTTGCTGTCGGCTGCTACAGGGCGAAAACATATTGCTTTATCGAACGAGTCTAGTGCCAACGAATGCACTGTTCCCGGAACCAATGTAAATCATCAATATTCTAAAAGTCTTGAATTTGAAAACGATTTCAGACGTTATGTAAGCACTTGTATTTCTGAAGATTTTAATTATTTCAGTTTTTTACGACCTCTTACTGAGCTACAAATAGCAATGTTGTTTGCCGGAAATTTGCAGTATTTCGATGTCTTTAAGAGTTGTAATGTCGGAAGTAAACAAGATATTTGGTGTGGAAATTGTCCTAAATGCTTATTTGCATATATCATTCTATCGCCATTTATCAATCCTGAAGTGTTGAATAGAATATTTGGAAAGTCGATGTTGAATGATATTTCGTTGAAAAACTATTTTGACGAACTTGTCGGTGTTTCGCCTGTTAAGCCATTTGAATGTGTAGGAACTATCGAGGAAGTTAATGTAGCTTTATCCATGACAATAAAACGTTTCTATTCAGAATCAAATTTGCCGGTTTTATTGAAAGGTTATAATCCTAAATTTGTTGCTATGGATTTGAATGTGTTAGAAAATAATCATAATTTGTCTGACGAATTATTAGCATTGTTGCAAAAAGCTGTTGGCTGAAAGATGTATTTATGAAAGAATCTTTTTATATATCGTCGAACTACATAAAGGAGCAAGCCTTAGCTTTAGGTTTTGATGCTTGTGGCATTGCTTTGGCAGGTGAGTTGCCGAGATTTAAAGAAGATTTGAGTAAGTGGTTGTCGTTAGGCTATAATGCTGAAATGCATTATATGAAACAGAATGCAGATAAGCGTTCTAATCCTCAGATGCTTTGTTCGGATGCTGTTTCGGTTATAAGTGTGTTGGTGGGATACAAGCCATCTTGGCAATTGGAAAAACAACCATATATTGCACAATATGCCTATGCTGAGGATTATCATCGAAAAATAAAACAAATGTTATTTCGATTGATAAACACAATACAAAAGGATTATCCGTCGTTTATTGGTATTCCTTATGTCGATACGGCTCCAATTTCGGACAAGGTGTGGGCAAAGCGTAGCGGTTTAGGTTGGATAGGAAAAAATACGTTGTTGATAAATGCTCGTTTGGGGTCGTGGGTTAATATCGGTGAAATTGTGTGTAACATAACCTCTGAATACGACTCGATTGTAGAGGATATGTGTAAGGAATGTACCAAATGTTTAGACGCATGCCCAAACAAAGCAATAACACCGAATGGGATAAATGCTAACAAATGTATTGCTTACAATACAATTGAAAATAAGAATGCCAAACTGCCACACAATTTAAAATTGAATGGATATGTGTTTGGTTGTGATATATGTCAGAAGGCGTGTCCTTTTAATGCTGATGTAGAACCGATGATTAGTATAGACGAAGATAGAAAAAGACAATTGGAAAATGTAGGTAGTATAGATGAAAAAGACTTTAAACGGCTGATAAAACACACAGCCATGGAGAGAATAAAATATTCTCAGTTGCAAAGAAATATAAATAAGAATAAATATACAAAAGAAGATAAATAATGGAAATACGACGCAAACCGGACTGGTTGAAGATTAAGTTGGGAGGAGGAGAAAATTATCCTCAAACAAAAAAGATAGTAGAACAACACCATTTGCATACAATATGCAGTAGTGGAAAATGTCCAAACATAGGAGAATGCTGGAGTAAAGGTACTGCTACTTTTATGATATTGGGTGAAATATGTACTCGTTCGTGTAAATTCTGTGCTACAAAAACAGGTAAACCATTGCCGGTTGATGTAGAAGAGCCAGCACGTGTTGCTGAGAGTGTAAGATTGATGAATTTGAAACATTGTGTGATAACTTCTGTAGACCGTGACGATTTGGACGATAAAGGAGCAAAACATTGGGCAGATACTATAACAGAAATACGCAATCAGAATCCAAATACGATAATAGAAATACTTGTTCCGGATTTTGATGCTAATAAAGAGTGGATAGATATAGTGTTGGAAAGCAAGCCTGATGTTTATGGTCATAATATGGAAACAGTAGAGCGTTTGTCTAATCAAGTGCGTAGTCGTGCTAAATATCCGGTAAGTTTAGAAGCTCTAAGATATGCTGCTGAAAAAGGTTTCATAACCAAGAGCGGTATAATGGTAGGTTTGGGCGAAACTAAAGAAGAAGTAGTACAAGTAATGAAGGATTTGAGAACTGTAGGATGTAGATTATTTACAATAGGTCAATATTTGCAACCTACACCAAACAATCTTGATATTGTAGAATATGTGACACCTGAACAGTTCGCCGAATACAAAAAAATAGGCATGGAATTAGGATTTGATAATGTAGAGGCCGGTCCATTGGTTCGTAGCTCATACATGGCTGAAAAAACATTTTTAGAGTCGCATATTTGTAGAAAATAAATATAAGAGGCAACTTCTGTAAAAGAAAAAGAAGTTCGTACTATAAATTGTATAAAATATGTTCTATGCTATTAATATATTGACATGGTAATGTTTTAACAATATGGTAGTTTTTAAGTTTCTATTTATAGAAGTTGCCTTGTTAAAGAAAGAGAATTATTATTCCTAAATAATATTAAAGGTGCATATCAATCAAGAAATGTTTGTACCTTTGCAACCTAAAAGAAAAAATACACTTATGATGAAAAAAACATTTATAGCAGTAATGTTTCTTGCTTTGGCAGTATTTGTTAAAGCTCAAACTATGGAATATAGCAAATACGAGGTTCCGGAATATAGTATATCTGATGCTCAAAGCTGTAAACAATACAATCATAATATATTGGAGTGCGTACATTGGTTGGAAAATGTGTCGCCGAATATATTTAAAGATGAGCAGGTAAAAGCAAAAAAATTCCTTATAGAATGGGCAACTTTGAGTAGTGATGTGTCTGTTGTAATGGACGAAAAGATAGTAACGTTTATAAAAAGTTCGCCGGATATGCTTGTATATTATGTAGGAGGTTGGGTGAAAAAATCGCTTACTACAAAAAATAAATTATTCAAGAGCGACTATGCGTATGCCGGATTGCAAAGTGTAATGAATTATTACAAACGTTATAACAAACTTGTTAATCAAGATTTGAATATAGAAAAACTTATTCAGATGGATAGTAACGGTGCTTTGCTTATTCAGTTGCAAAAGGATATGATAAAGTACGACTTTAACTAAATCGTTTCTACTTATGCCACAAAAAGGTAAGTTGATTCTGTTTCCGGTCGGGATAGGTAATGATGATTTATCTGTTTCGTTGCCTGCATATAATGCTTCGTTGCTCGATAGTTGTACAGCTTTTATAGTAGAAGAATTGAGGACAGCTCGTAGATTTTTGAAAAAGGCAGGTTATACTCGTAGCATAGACGAAACAAATTTTTATTTGCTCAACGAACATACACAAGACACTGAGATTAGCACTTATTTAGATGCAATAGATGAGGGCGAAAACGTTGGCTTATTGTCTGAAGCCGGTTTGCCTTGTATAGCCGATCCGGGTGCCAAGATAGTCAAAATGGCTCAGCATAAAGGCATCGAAGTGCAGCCGTTGGTTGGACCGTCATCGTTGATGTTGGCATTGATGGCTTCGGGGTTTAATGGTCAAAATTTTGCGTTTAATGGCTATTTGCCGATAGATAAGGGCGAGAGGGTAAGAGCAATTAAAAATTTAGAGATGAAGATTTTTAAAGAAAATCAAACTCAGTTATTTATAGAAGCTCCGTATAGAAACAATCAGATGCTGGAAACTCTTGCTACTGTATGTAGCCCAAATACTATGATTTGCGTAGCATGCGATATTTCGCTCGAAACACAGTTTATAAAAACTAAAACTGCCAAACAGTGGAAAAATAATCCTCCAAATTTGCATAAACGAAATACAGTGTTTGTTATGTATAAATAGGGGAAGATGCTGCTGATGGCGAATCTGATATTATAAGGCTTATATGTGTAATAAAAACTACAAGTAGAATCTTTAGAATGAAAGTCAAAATATAGTTTATAGCAGTACGATATAAATTGAAAAATACATCGTGATGTAGTCGGATCTTCATCACGATGTATTTTTTATTTCATCGCGATGTAGTACTGTCCTAGATCGCGATCTATTTTTCGGCACGTCAAATAGTGAAAAATAGGGCTATAGGTTGCCGTTTTTTTATCCGGGTGTCTTCGTTTTCATGGTATATCGTCGTTGTATTTATACCCGGGTCTTATTGAAATGATAATAGGGTATGATTTATTGAATGGTATCGATTCGATTATTTCCATTGTCGGTGTTATGAAAAATGAAAGAAACAAAAGAAATATCTAACTGGAAATGTGAAAAAGAAAAAAGTTACGATAAAAGAAAAGTGTGAAAACGTATTTAGGGAAGGCGTCGTATTAGAGTTCTAATGTAAGCGAAATGGTTCGCAATAGTATTTAATAATCTAAAAAACACTTGGAAAACAAAATAGTATTTGGTAATTGTGTAAAAAAATCTTATCTTTGCATCGAGAATATGTTTGTACTTGTTGTATAAATATATTTGATTCATAGTATATTAACACTTAAACCAAGATAGGAGGATATTTTGAAGAAACTATATAGATCGCGAACCGATAGGAAAATATGCGGAGTATGCGGCGGATTGGCTGAATATTTGAATGTAGATGCTACAATTGTGCGTTTGGTATGTGTTGTGGCATCAATACTTACAGCGGTAATTTTAGGACTGTTGTTATATTTTGTTGCAGCCTTGATAATACCTGAAAAGTAATTGATTGTGTTCAATATTGATTAATAAGATAATAATTTTGGAATATGAAGAAAGTGATATATTTATCGGCAACATTGTTTTTATTTAGTAGTTGCTTTTTTGGAAAAACAGTTTCGAATACTACTCCGACCGGTCAAACGGCATCTGCAACAGGAGAATATGTAGGAGAAGTATACGTTGAAGAGCCCCAACAGGTAGAGTATGCATCGTGGTTGAATAAAGATGAAGCCAAGGAATTGAATGCTATTTTTGAAGCTTATAGAAACGATTTCGATTTTACCAACAAGAATGTGATATTCTTTATGGGTAGCACCGGAAAATTAAGAAGCAATAAAGAGCATTATTTCAGAATGCAGAAAAAATATGACAATACTTCGTACTACAATCGCGATAATGGTTATTTGTATATATTCGACGAAGACCAAAAAGCAGCTGTAGGTGGCTATGATGCTGCAATTGTATTTTGGACTAAAAATCAGCTGTCGACCGAAGAAGTAATGGAACGTATAATGCAAGAACCTCCGGTAGAATAGAGGTAAAAGCTTTTGGATTGCGATACAACAAAAGCTGAATACGTTCGTTATCCTAAAAATATAGTACAGAAAATACCATAGGCAAATAGTAGGAAAAATGGGTAAAAAGAAAGAGCAATTTCTTGAAAAACTGAATACGATAAAAAAAGATCTGGGACACAAACAGCGTTTTGTGATAATAGATTCGGAAACCTTTAAAGAGAGGTGGTCGTTTCAATTGTCGGCAAAAAATTTATTTGTGGCTGTAGGTCTTAGTGTTATTGTATTGGTAGTGCTTACTACCATTTTAATTGCTTTTACCCCTTTGCGTGAGTATATTCCCGGATATATGCAAACGGATTTGATGGAGCAAGTATATGAAAGTACTATGACGATCGATTCGTTAGAGCAACGTATGCACAATCAGGAACTTTTGTTGGCAAACATAAAAGCAGTGGTTGCCGGAGAGATTATCTTGGACGAAGTGCAAAAAAGAGATACGTTGAAATCTAAACCCGGTTTAGATGTACGGTCTAAGTCTGATTCGTTGTTGAGGCAAGAAATAGAGGCTCAAGATAAATACCAAGTGAAGGCAGGAACGGGCGACAAGAGAAACGTGGACAATGTACATGCCAATAATGTCGAAAGTTCTAATATGATTCATACTCAAATGAATTTTGCCGACAATAGGTCGGTGTCTGATTACCTATTTTACACGCCGTTGAAGGGTAAGGTTGTATCGGAATTTGACCCACAAAAACGACATTATGGTATTGATATTGCCGGTAGTGAGAATGCTGTTGTGAAATCTGTTTACAATGGTACAGTTTTGTTTTCCGATTTTACTTTAAAAACAGGCTATATCATAGCTATTCAGCACCCCAACAATATGATTTCGGTTTATAAGCACAATAGTGCGTTGTTGAAACATACCGGCGATGTAGTAAGGGCAGGGGAGCCAATTGCATTTATAGGCAATACCGGCGAACTTACATCCGGGCCACACTTACATTTAGAGTTGTGGTATAACGGAAAATCGATAAATCCGGTAGAGTACATAAGTTTTTAAAAGAAAAAAAGAAAGAAAAATTTAGATGAAAAAGCGTATTGCAATATTGGGTTCGACAGGGTCTATTGGAGTACAAGCATTGAATGTTATAAGAAATCATTCAGATTTGTTCGAGGCCGAAGTATTGACGGCTCATTCCAATTACGAATTGTTGATAAAACAAGCAATAGAGTTTAAACCAAATACTGTTGTTATAACAAACAAGAAATATTATTCGATAGTTGAAGAAGCACTATCTGCTTACGACATAAAAGTGTTTGCCGGCGATAAATCGATGGCAGAGGTTATGGAAATGTCTACTATCGATATGGTTCTTACTGCAGTTGTTGGGTTTGCCGGTTTGCGACCTACTCTTAGAGCTATCGAATATGGCAAAACTATAGCATTGGCAAATAAAGAAACAATGGTAGTGGCAGGAAAATTGGTAACCGACTTGGCAAGAGAAAAACAAGTTCCAATACTTCCTGTAGATTCGGAACATTCTGCTATATTTCAGTCGTTGGTAGGCGAAACATTCAATCCTATTCATAAACTTTTGCTCACAGCATCAGGTGGACCATTCTTGGGTAAAACTTTCGACGAATTGAAAGGGGTAACAGTTGCAGATGCTCTTAAACACCCTAATTGGGTGATGGGTAAAAAAGTTACCATCGATTCGGCTACCCTCATGAATAAAGGTTTGGAAGTGATAGAAGCGAAGTGGTTGTTTAATGTAAATTGCGACCAAATAGAGGTTGTGGTACACCCTCAATCAATAGTACATTCGCTAGTAGAGTTTCAAGATGGCTCGTTGAAAGCTCAGCTTGGTCTACCATCAATGGAATTGCCTATACAGTATGCTTTTTCTTATCCGGCAAGATTAACATCAAATTTACCTAAATTCAATTTTGCCAATTATCCGCAGTTGTCATTTTTGCAGCCGGACAGAGAAACATTCCGTTGTTTGGATTTGGCCTATATGGCAATGGAAAAAGGTGGTAATGTGCCATGTATAATGAATGCTGCCAATGAGATAGCTGTACAAAACTTTATAGAAGAGAAAATACACTTTTTGGATATTCCGGTATTGATACATGATATAATGTCGAATGGTGGATTTATTGAAAATCCTACACTCGACGATTTGTTGGAAACAGATTTTGAAGCAAGAATAAAAGCTCAACAATGGATAGATAATAAAAACAAACTATAATATAGAATATGAGAATACTAGCGCTATTATTAAGCTTATCACTATTAGTGATTGTTCACGAATTGGGGCACTATTTGTTTGCCCGCTTGTTTAAAACTAGAGTAACACGTTTTTATTTGTTTTTCAATTGGAAATTTTCTATTTTGAAAGCAAAACGTTTTAACGGTAAATGGCATGTCAAATGGTTTAATGCAAAAACTCCGGAAGAATGGGATCAATATCCTGATAATACATTGTTTGGTATAGGTTGGATTCCACTAGGCGGATATTGCGATATAGCCGGAATGATTGACGAAAATAAAACATCTGAAAATTTTGAATCAACACCTCAACCTTGGGAATATCGCTCCAAAAAAGCATGGCAACGACTATTGATAATATCGGGTGGAGTATTGGTTAATTTTGTTGTAGCTATGATTTTATACTCTGCTATCTTGTTCCATTGGGGAGAGGCTAAATTGCCAATACAAAATGTAAAAATGGGGTATGATTATGCCGAGATACTACAAGAAAATGGATTTAAAAATGGTGATATAATACTTGCCGTAGATGGAGTAGAAACTCCAGAAATATCTGATGTATCTGCACGATTGTTTATAGATAAAGCTTCTAATGTTACAGTACGAAGAAATGGAGTAGATACTACATTTATGTTGGCTCCTGATTTTAGAGAAAATGTTATCGCTGTTGCAAACAATCCGGAAGCACAATTGTTTAGTATTCGTTATCCGTTTGTTATAAAAGATTTTGTAGCAGGTTCTCTTGCCGAAAAAGCCGGAATGAAAGTTGGTGATAGCATAGTGGCTTTGAATGATACTGCTGCTATTACTGCTGTAGAATTTATGACCAGATTAGCAAACTGTGCAGACCAAGAAGTGAAGGTCGATTTTTATCGTAATGGAGAACTAATGTCTTTACCAATTCAATTGGACGGAACGGCTAAAATAGGTGCATATCTTAAACAACCTACAGAAATCTATGAAACATATATTCTTGAATATGGATTATTTGAATCGATACCAGCAGGGATAAAATTGGGAGTAGAAACACTTTCTACTTATGTGAAGTCTTTAAAATTAATATTCACAAAAGAAGGCGTATCTCAAATAGGTGGTTTTGGAACTATAGGAACATTGTTCCCTGAACAATGGAATTGGGCTATATTTTGGAATATGACTGCATTCTTGTCTATAATACTAGCATTTATGAATATAATACCTATACCGGGTTTGGATGGTGGACATGTAATGTTTACTTTATACGAGATAATAGCTCGCAAGAAACCTAGCGATAAATTTTTGGAGTATGCACAAAATATAGGTATGATTATTTTGTTTGCATTGCTTATTTACGCTAATGGCAACGATTTGTTCCGCTGGATAAGTAGTAAATTCTAATCGATGAAGCAACTAGATAGGCTCATATTACGTTCGTTTATAGGACCATTGGTGCTTACATTTTTGTTGGCTGTATTCGTTTTACTTATGCAGTTTTTGTGGAAGTATATCGATGATATGGTTGGCAAAGGATTGGATTTTTTAGTGATAGCACAATTGTTGTTCTATGCTTCTGCTACATTTGTTCCAATGGCTTTGCCTATTGCAACGCTGTTTGCTTCCATTATGACAATGGGAAATTTTGGCGAAAAATATGAACTTATTGCAATGAAGGCCGGTGGCATATCTGTACGTCGAGCAATGATGCCTATGGCAGTGGTCGTTTTATTGTTGACCGGAATGGCGTTTTATTTTGCAAATAATATAATGCCAATTGCTGTACTTAAATACAAAATGACATTGTATGATGTTACAAGGAAGAAACCGGCACTTAATATAAAACCTAGTGAATATTATTCGGGTATTGATGGTTATGTGATTAGAATAGATGAGAAAGATAAGGAAAACAAACATCTAAATAACATAATAATTTATGACCATACGGATGGTATGGGTAATGTAAGTGTTACAGTTGCTGATAAGGGAAGTATGACTGTAACACCAGATGAAAGATATTTGGTTTTCGATTTGTATGATGGGTATTCGTATGTTGAAGACGTGAAAGGTGAGAATATAATTACACGGCCATTGACTCGAATGAAATTTGCTGAGCAAACAATGCGGTTCGATTTGTCTGCCTTTGCTTTCAATAAGTCGGATAAGGAACAGTTTAAGGGTAGTTATCAGATGATGAACGTACGACAGTTGAGTCAGACAATGGATACACTTAAATTTAATAGAGATATAAAAGTAAAAGAGTTTAAGACATCTGTAAATTCTCATTTTCCCGTTGTTGCAAGTCTAGAAGATAAAAAACTCGAAAACTGTATTTCTGAAGAAAAGGAGTATGTAATTGATTTTGATAAATTGTCTAGTAGAAGACGAAAAGATATAAAGAGAGTAGCTTTGCATTCAGCCAGAGTGATAAATGAGGATATTGCGATGTATGCTCAAATTTTGCAGAACGACCAAGAGTATATAAATAGACATGGTATAGAGTGGCATCAAAAGTTTACTTTGTCAATAGCTTGTTTTGTGCTTTTTCTTATAGGAGCACCATTTGGTTCTATAGTTCGCAAAGGAGGTTTGGGATTACCTCTTGTAGCTTCTGTAGTATTTTTTGTGCTTTACTATGTAATCAATACTATTTGTATTAAAGCTATCAGAGAAACAGCTATGCCTCCTTATGGTATGTGGATTTCTACGTTGGCAATGTTGCCATTGGGTATTTTTTTGACACTTAAAGCTACTACTGATTCGGCTGTGTTTGATATGGGGTCGTGGAAAAAAATGATAAGAAAGATTTTTAAGAAGTCAGACGCTTAGAGTTGTTTGGGAAAATTGAATATTTAAATATTGAAAGAATAAAAAACAAATAAATATAAATGAAAATATTACAACTGTGCAATAAGCCACCTTATCCTCCTGTTGATGGGGGGACTATTGCAATGAATAGCATTACGCAAGGCCTATTAGCAGAAAAATGTACTGTGAAAGTTTTGTCTGTATGTTCCGATAAACATCCTGTTAAAAAGGATTTGTTAAGCGAAGAATATTTAGAAAAAACACAATTTGAATCGGTTTACGTTGATTTAGATGTTAAACTATTTGATGCATCTATATCTTTACTTACAGGGGAATCATACAATGTAAAGCGTTATGAAAGTCATGAATTTGCTAGAAAATTAGCTTCTATATTGAAAGAAGAAGAATTTGATATAGTACATGTAGAAAGTATTTTTCTTACGCCTTATTTGCCACTAATACGTAAATATTCAAAAGCTAAGGTTGTATTAAGAGCACATAATGTAGAGCATTTAATATGGAAACGAATAACCAAATGTACAAAAAATGTTTTTAAAAGATGGTATCTTAAACGACTTGCTTTATCTCTTAGAATGTATGAGTTAGAACATGTTGGAAAATACGATGGAATTGCGTGTATAACACAAACTGATGCTGATTATTTTTTAGCTAATGGTTGTAGGAAGCCTATAGTTTCTATACCATTTGGAATAATTGCGCCAGATAGTATGGATACTGTCGATGATGAACCCAATTCTTTATTTCACATAGGATCAATGGATTGGGTACCAAATCTTGAAGCTGTTAATTGGTTTTTGGAAGAAGTATGGCACAAAGTATATGCCGAATTACCACAAGCAAGACTATATCTAGCCGGACGAAAAATGCCGGAATCATTGTTGAAGGCAGATTATCCAAATGTGTCGGTTGTTGGGGAGGTTCCGGATGCAATGTATTTTATCGAAAGTAAAAAAATAAATATAGTGCCTCTTTTGTCAGGTAGTGGTATTAGAGTGAAGATAATAGAAGCAATGTCTGTCGGAAAAACAGTTATTTCTACATCTATAGGTGCAGAAGGAATAGACTATACTGATGGAAAAAATATTTTGATAGCTAATACTCCTGATGAATTTGTAAAACAAATAAAACGTTGTTTGGAAGACGATGAATTTTGTAGTCAAATAGGTAGGAATGCATATGATTTGGTGGCAAATCATTATAACAATGATTTGTTGACCAAGAAATTAATAGCATTTTACTCTAAATTGATAGAAAAAGATAAAGAAATATAGTGCAAATGTGTGTTTTTTTCTGATAAAATGGTTGGTAAAAAGCATTTTCTTATGGTTGATGATAAAATAAAATAAAAATACTTCTCTTTGAAAATCATGAAGTTTGAGTAAATAAAACTATAAAAAATAAAATATACTTTTTACTATTGAAAAAAACTGCGTATATTTGCAATTCAAATAGAACATAAAAACAATAAGAAAATAAATACATTAAATTACAATGAAAACTAATAAAATATTTCAAATTGCTTTAGCTGTTGTTATAGTAGGTCTGGCAGTTCTTCTATATAATAGCATTATGAAACCTGTTCGCTTTGATAACGAATACAATCAAAGAAGAGATGCCGTAGTTGTAAAATTGAAAGAAATTAGAAACTTGCAAGAAGCGTATAAGATGACATATGGTTGTTATGCAAATGATATGGATTCTTTAATATTAGGATTGCAAGAAGGTAAATTACCAGTGGTTAAAAAGTATGGAAATGTTCCTGATGAAATGACTGAAGCAGAAGCTTTGAAACAAGGAATAATTCGTCGTGATACTGTATTTATGAACCCATTGGAAAAAATGCGTGAAGAAAAGAAAACAGCTTTGACAGACGCTCAATTGGCTCAATTGAAATATGTTCCTTATACAGACAATCAAACTTTCGAAATGAGAGCTCGTTTTGTTGAAAAGAGTGGTTTTGAAGTTCCTGTATTTGAAGCAAAGGTTCACTTATCAGTATTGTTGGCTGATTTAGATGAGCAAGATGTTAATAATAAAATTGCTCAATTGGAGGATATGAATAGATATCCAGGTTGGAAAGTTGGTGATTATGATGAACCTATCACTGATGGTAATTTTGAATAAAATTGATTATGGTGTCTTATTTTATAAATAACCAGATTATATCAGAGAATATCAATTCTGCTGATAATCAGAAGAAATTATCCATTTGTTTAGAAACAAATGGATTTTCTTTTACTGTTACTAATTCGAAAAATCAATTGCTTGCATTTGTAGATATTGCTTGTAGTTTTCCGGAAACATTATCTCAAGTAATTGCTTTGGTTAAGCAAATATTTGTTGATCTTCGTTTGGATTATATGCTAATGGATGATGTTGAATTGATAATTCCAACATGTAAGCACACATGGGTGCCAGAATCCTTGTTTGATGCTGCTCATTCTAGATCGTATTTTAAGGTATTGTGTCCTTTGGATGTAAAAGAGTCCGTTTTCTATTCTTACTCAGAAAAATTGCAAGCATATTCTGTTTTTGCTTATTGGGATACAATCGTGTCTGCATTTAAAGTGTTTATTCCTGGCATAAAAGTAAAAAGTGTGCAAACAAAAATGCTAGAAACACAATTGTTGGAAAAAAGCAGAATGAAAACCATTATCGAAGTATATGTTCGCAAAAAAGATTTTGATGTAGCTATATTTGATAATAAGAATTTTGTTTTAGGAAATTCGTTCAAATATGCTGATAAGTCAGATATTGTTTATCATATCTTACTACTTTCTCAGCAGATGAATATTAGTCAAGATAATATTGATGTATATATTTCGGGTAAGGTAGATAAAGCTATGTATGCATATATGGAAAAATTCTTTGGAAGAATGAATTTGTATACAGGAAAAAAACTTGAATTTACAGATAACGAAATGTATAAAATACCACTTTATCAACATTCTTTGTTATTCAGATAGAATATGCGTATTATAACTGGAACATTAAAAGGAAGACGTCTTAATCCGACAGACAATTTGCCTGTGCGTCCTACTACAGATATGGCACGCGAAGGATTGTTCAATATCTTGAACAACATATTAGAATACGAGAATGTGGTCGTAATGGATTTGTTCGCCGGTACAGGAGCAATATCGTTTGAGTTTGTTTCTAGAGGTGTAAAAAGCGTTACAGCAATAGAGATAAATAACAAATGTGTTGATTTTATCAAGCAGTCGGCTCAGAAGTTTGAGGTTAAGAATCTTCATGTTGTGCGTGCTGATGTTTTTGATTTGCTTAAACGTGCTTATCAGAAATTTGATGTAATCTTTGCAGATCCTCCGTATATGCTTGAAGATTTGCCAAAGTTGCCGAATTTAGTGTTCGAAAAGCAGTTGTTGGTAAATGAAGGAATTTTTATTTTAGAACATTCTAAAGAGCATTCGTTCGAGGATCATCCTTATTTTTGGCAACATAGAAAATATGGAAAAGTGAATTTTACTTTCTTTAAAAATACGGGAGTAGTACCTCAAGAATAATAAGTGGAATAATTGTACAATAGATAACTATTAATTAGAATATAGTATGAAAGCTTTAGTAAAAACAAATTTTCAGTTTCCTAAACAAAAGAGTTTGTACGAAGGAAAAGTTCGTGATGTATATAATATAGATGATAAATATTTAGCAATGGTAGTGTCGGATCGTATTTCGGCATTCGATGTTGTTTTACCTAAAGGTATTCCTTTCAAAGGTCAAGTACTTAATCAAATAGCAGCAAAATTCTTGGATGCGACATCCGATATAGTACCAAATTGGAAAATAGATACTCCGGATCCAATGGTTACTGTTGGTCGTTGCTGCGAACCTTTTAAGGTAGAAATGGTTGTTCGTGGATACTTAGCAGGTAGTTCGTGGAGAGAATATAAAGCCGGAAAACGAACATTGTGTGGTGTTGAATTGCCGGAAGGAATGGTAGAAAACCAAAAATTCCCTTCTCCAATAATTACTCCGACTACAAAAGCTGATGAAGGTCATGATGAAAATATATCTAAAGAAGAAATTATTTCACAAGGCTTAGTATCTAAGGAAGATTACGAACAATTGGAAAAATATACTTATGCTTTGTTCCAAAGAGGTACAGAGATTGCTGCTAAACAAGGTCTAATATTGGTAGATACCAAATATGAGTTTGGAAAAGCAGACGGAAAGATATATTTGATAGATGAAATTCATACTCCGGATTCTTCTAGATACTTTTATGCCGAAGGCTACGAAGAACGTTTGAAAAATGGTGAAAAGCAACGCCAATTATCTAAAGAATTTGTTCGTGAGTGGTTGATGGAAAATGGTTTTCAAGGAAAAGAAGGTCAAACTGTACCTGAAATGTCAGAAGAATTTATAAACCAAGTGTCGGAAAGATACATAGAACTTTACGAATGTATAGTTGGTGAGAAATTCGTGAAAGCCTCAGAAGAGAATGATATAGAACAACGTATCGAAAACAATGTTGTTGAATGTCTAGCTAAGTTGTAAATATTGTTTGTTTAATATAGCCGAATTTTGTAATAGAAATTCGGCTTATTTTTTATCTTTACATTAGTATGAGAAAATTTTTTATATCCATATTATGTGTTCTTTTCTGCACTATCGTTTTTGCACAAAGGGATTCTATACTATTGGTAAATGCCCAATGGACTGTCGATACTATTGACGATGGATTGTTGCTTAAACAAGTAGCTTTTACAAATAAGGAATATTTAAATTCGAATCAGAAGATTACCGTGTTGGAGTTGCAGCCGACTTCGGTTGTCAAACTCTCGTTTGCCTATAATACCACCAGGGAGTATACCTCCGCTATGGCAAAAAAACATAATGCAGTTGCAGCGGTGAATGGTTCGTTTTTCGATATGGAATATCATAATCCAATATGTTTTTTAAGGATAAAAGGGGTAAATGTGGGTGAGAATACCAATAAAAATACTCCATATAGAAAATATTACCAGTATGGAACATTGGCATTGGATGGAGGGAAACCTATAATTTTAAAAACAGATAGTTTGCGAACATGGGAAAACAAGTTGCAGTATGCAGATGTGATGACAGCCGGTCCTTTGTTGATGTTGAACGGAGTGAAAGAGGAAATGCGAAAGGATAGAACCTTTGTTACACATCGTCATAATCGTACAGCTATAGGTATAAAATCGGATGGTACTGTTCTTTTGGTCGCTATAGATGGTCGTTTTCCTCTGGCAGAAGGCATGTCGCTTACCGATTTGTGCAAAACCATGCAGTGGCTTGGTTGTGTGTCTATACTTAATTTAGATGGTGGTGGTTCTACTACTTGTTATGTAAAAGGACGTGGTATAGTGAATTTTCCTTCGGACAATAATAAGTACGATAATAAAGGAGAACGCAAAGTATCTAATGCTATTTTGTTGGTTAAATAGTGGAAAAAGTCTCGTTAAGCATTTAAAAACGAGACTTTTTTTATTTCTATGGTTTGAGGAGTGTGTAAGTTAGTCTTAAATCCACTACTCTTATTAATAAAATTATCATATATTAACTACGGCTGATTTAACGTGAAAATTGACGTATTTCTGTAGGATTTTCCATCGTTGTGCAAATATTCAAGCTATAAAGCCTTTAGAAAAATAAGGGTTTGATTATCAGTAGATATTGTTTTATCTAATTTCTCTGAAAAAGCTTTTGCGATGTAGTTTTTCTTCTCTCGTGATGGAGATATAGCGTCGACGGGATGAAAGTATGGTATCTACGCGATGAAACCCTATTGTTCTCGCGATCTAATTATGGCGTTTACCTCTCGAAAGTGCCATAGTTACCTCTCGAAACTATGGAACTTTGGGTATGAAAACATGCTGCCGAGGTATTCTATTTAACACTTTGAGTTTTTGTTTTAACATTTCTATCTGCTTCGAATGATGTGCCTTTGCTGTTCGGTAGGATAAAAAAATGGTGAACAACTTCTTTGAATATAAAATAATAATTGTATCTTTGCAGGTAAGTTATTTGTCGATACTTGTATGTAATGCGTTGTACGATAGCTTTTAAATAATAAATAATAGGTGAATTTATAATGAAAAAGATATATATGCAAAAGTTGCTTTCGGTGTTTAAATCCGATGGTGTTGCAGGCAAAGTTGCGAAATATTATACAGTCTTTGTTGTGTTGCTTTTGGTTGCAACCGCATCTGTTGTGGCTCAAACTACAACAATAACCGGTGTGCTTAAAAACAAAAAAAGTAAGGAGGCGGTAGCTTTTGCCCATGTAATGGTAAACGATACCAAGCATGGAACAGTAAGCGACATCAATGGTAAGTTTACTTTAAAGACGTCGATGAATGTAGACTATCTGACTATAAAATGTATGGGTTATAAGACTGCTACGCGAACAATAGGTAAGAATGACGACCGGAATTTGGTGATATATTTGGAAGAAGACGTCAAGAATTTGCCCGAAGTGGTGATTAAGCCTGGCATAAATCCTGCCGACCGTATAGTGCAAGCCGTGATAGACAACCGCAAACAAAACAATTTCCAGAACCTTAAAAGCTATAAGTATATATCTCACAATAGGGGAGCAGTAGAAATGACTTTCGCTTGTAGCGATAAGGAAGCCGAAAAGATAAAAGAGCGTTTGCGCACTGATACGTCATCAATTTTCGATGAAGATGTGTTGATGATGATGGATAGTACGTATTTGTTTTTTACCGAGAGTATAAACGAATACAAGTATCGTAAGCCTGATAAAGTGGCAGAAATTATGTTGGCTACACGAAGCACAGGTAGCAAGAATCCTTTGTTCTCGCTGGTTTTGACGCAAATGCAGTCGGCATCGTTCTACAAAAACTTTATAACTATTATGGGTACAAGATTCGTAAATCCATTTAGCAAAAACACATTCAGCCGCTATTATTTCGAAATACAAGACACTATATTTGATGGCAACGACACTATATTTGGAATAAGTTTTCGCCCATTGGCTCGCACAAAATTCAATGGTCTGCATGGCAAAGCCTATATAAATACCGACCGCTATGCTTTGCAGAATATTACTGCACAGGCTATTATGGGTAATATTATGAACATGAGTGCCCTTGCTATAAACGTGGAGGCCGACTCGTCGGCTCTTACCTTGTCGTCCGGAAAATCCGGTAATAGCAATGCCAATATAGATAGTATAACGCAGATAAGGATTAGACATTCTTATGCTCGAGATACTGCCAATCGTTGGTTTCCTGAGCAATATAGGTTTGAATGGGACTTGTTGCTTTCGCCAAAAGACAAGATTGTGATTCGTTTTTTTACTCAAAACGATATAAAAGATGTAGAGGTAAATGCCAAGATTAAGCGTAAAGAGTTTTCCGATGTGGTGCTTGATGTAGATATAGATGCTTCTGAAAAGGACGAGGAATTTTGGCTTAAACATCGAGGACAGGTTAGCGATAAGGAGAATAATACATTTATTTTTTACGACAGTCTGAGCAGGGTTATAGCAGAAGATACAACGGCTAGTAAGTTGTTTTCCAAACTATCGGTGGATAAAGTGATGACTATTTCCAGAATATTGGCTAGTGGAAAATTGCCTATCTATTGGGTAAATATAGACTTGAACAAGTTGTACAATTACAATATTTACGAGCGAAGCCGTTGGGGTCTTGGATTGGAAACCAACGAACGTTTGTGTCGATATGCTTCAATTGGCGGTTACTTTGGCTATGGTGTTGGCGACAAAGCTTGGAAATATGGCGGCCGTTTGAATTTCTATTTCGATCGCTACAAGAACTATAATCTGGGTTTTTCTTTTTCGCAAGATTTAGAAAAGGCTGCTATGCTAAACTTTAATAGTTATAATATTGTGAATATAAACAATAACTATAGCTATACGTTTTCGAGGTATCAGAATGTTAGAAAACTGCAGATGTATTATTCTATGCCTTTGGTAAGGTATACTACAGCCAAGTTGACTTTAAGTTATTCGCACGAACATAATATGTATGCCGACGGCCAACTTTTGTATTTCTACAACTTTCAAGATGTTGAAAAAATGGCAATGAATAAGTTTGCCGAAGCCTCGTTTATGTTGGAATGGAACTACAAGCAGCAGCGAATAAGAACTGCCGATTTCGAGTTTGTTACCAATCGTTCGGCATCGTATCCTATGTTGAAGGCATTGTTCACTCGCGGTTTTTCTTTCTTGGATGCCAACAACGAGTTTAATAGAATAGAGTTGGAGTATCGACAAAATATCAATGTAAACAACAATGGACTTTTGTCTATCTATACTACTGCCGGACATGTTAGCGAAAATGCTCCTTATAGCAGAATGTTTACAACTATCGGAACCAAGAATATTCCATATTATTTTCACAATACATTCCTTACACTTCACCCATATTCTTATACATCTACCAACTATGTTAATGTATGTACTCACTACAAATGGCATAAAATATTATGGCATACATCGCTCTCCAGACCTTCTCTTGCATTCCAACTTAATGGTATAATAGGTACTGCAGGCATCGAAAAGTCGGTAGATGGTATTACTATAAATGCTCCCGAAAAAGGTATTTTGGAGGCTATGGTTGGTATGCACGATTTGTTGATATCCGACTATACTTCTATGGGTGTGGGCTTTGCTTATAGGATAAGTAGCTACAACGATAGCAATCCTTTGAACAATATGGCATTGGTACTAACTTTGGGTGCAAGCTTTTAGTGGTCGAAAACTATCTGTTTTGTCAAAAAAGTTTTGTATCTTTGCAATACAAACTAAATGAACAATGAATACAGTAAACTATTCTAAAAAACTTAAACTACAAGCATATACAACATTGTGCGCTTTGGCTCTTTCGTGGGCTGCTACTATTATATTGTATTTGAAAAATGTAAACTTAGACATTCCTGCTATCGAAAGTATTAAATTTTATTTCGGCTTTGTGGTAGCATTGTTGGCAGTGGCAGGCTATGTTGCCACGCAGCCTTACTTGAAAAAGAAGTATAGAATGTTGCAAGAAAAAAACAATCTCGACGAAAAGCTTCTCGGATATTATGGTGCAATGCAACGTGTAGAGATTGTTATGATAGTAGTTGCGGTGCTATTGGGTTTAGTGTCGGTATTTGCAGGTACTACGGGTGTTAAGAATTATGGAATACTTTACCCATTACTACTCCTTTTGACTTATATAACTATGTATCCACAGCCATACACACTTAAACAACGTTTGCAGCTTACCAACGATGAGCTGGATATTATATTTGGACAGTCGTGGAAAAAGTAAAAAATAAACAAACCAAGATGAATACAAACAGAAAGACAGATACTATATGTGCCATATCTACACCAATGGGAGTAGGAGGTATTGCAGTGATACGCATTTCGGGTAGCGAAACAAAAGCAGTGTGTAATAAAGTTTTGTGCAGCCCTCGAGGTAGTAGAATAGTAGAGTCTTTTTCACCAAACACTGCACATTTTTGCTGTTTCTACGATGGCGACAAACTTATCGATGAGGTAGTGGCTACATATTTTGCCAATCCTAAATCGTATACCGGCGAAGATTGTATAGAAATTTCGTGTCATGGTTCGTTATATGTTCAGCAGAAGATTATGGAAACTCTTATAAACAATGGTTGTAGGTTGGCCGAAGCAGGAGAGTTTACATTGCGTGCTTTTTTGAATGGAAAATTGGACCTTTCGCAAGCCGAAGCTGTCGCCGATCTTATTGATTCTACGTCGGAGGCTTCACATGGTTTGGCTATACATCAGTTGCGTGGAGGATATTCTGAGAATATTGCTGTGCTTAGAGAGAAGTTTGTAAACCTTGCATCGCTGATGGAATTGGAGTTGGATTTTAGCGACGAAGATGTAGAGTTTGCCGACCGCAACGACTTTATGTTGTTGCTAAACGAGATAGAAAATCAAGTGTCCGAACTTACAAACTCTTTCAGTTTGGGCAATGCTATAAAGAATGGTGTGCCTGTTGCTATAGTAGGACAGCCTAATGTGGGTAAGTCTACACTGCTGAACGCGTTGCTAAACGAGGATAGAGCTATAGTGTCTGACATTGCCGGAACTACACGCGATACTATAGAAGATGCTATAAATATTGACGGAATACTATTTAGATTTATTGACACTGCCGGTATAAGAAGCTCGGCCGACGAGATAGAAAACTATGGAATAGAACGTACATACAAGGCTGTGGAACGTGCCAAAGTGGTGCTATATATGGCAGATATTACTACTACAACACTTGCCGACGTTGAAACAGAGATAGAGAAACTATGCGGACAAGTGGATGTAAGCGACAAACATTTTATAATAGTAGCAAACAAAACCGACCTGTTGTGCAACGACCTAAACGCTGAAAAGGTAGGAAAACACAATGTTGTTTATGTTTCGGCAAAGGAGAAAGAGAATATACAAACACTTACAAAACAACTTGTAGATTCTGTAAAGAATGGCAGACAAATAGATAATACTTTGTTGTCTAATGCCAGACATTACGAGTCATTTACCAATATATTGGTGTCGGTGGCTGCTATTAAGAATGGAATAAATAGTGCTTTGCCCGGCGATTTGATTATGGTAGACATACGTCAGGCTCTTTATTATTTGGGGCAAATAACGGGACAAGTGTCGAGCAATGAAATTCTTGGAAATATATTCGGACGTTTCTGCATCGGAAAATAGATTTTCTGTTTGGTAGCAAAAAAGCTTTGTTTATGGCTGCTCATATTCAACTTTCCGACCATTTTACCTACGGGCGACTTATCCGTTTTACGCTTCCCAGTGTGGTAATGATGTTGTTTACATCTATATATGTTATTGTAGATGGTTGGTTTGTGTCTAATTTTGTGGGCAAAACTTCTTTTGCTGCTCTCAATCTTATATATCCTTTTATCCAGATATTGGGTTCGCTGGGTTTTATAATAGGTGCCGGAGGTAGTGCTTTGGTGGCCAAAATTATGGGCGAGGGCCACAAAGAAAAAGCCCAAAGTACATTCACATTATTGGTTATTGTGTCGGTGGTGATGGGCATAGTGCTTGCTTTGTTTGGGCAATACTTCCTTAAAGATGTGGCAATATCGTTTGGTGCCGACGGACAATTGCTTCACGACAGTGTCCTTTATGGTAGGATAATATTGTGTAGCCTTGTTGCTTTTGTGTTGCAGAATGTGTTTCAGTCGTTCTTTATCGTCGCCGAGAAGCCTGCTTTGGGTTTGGCTGTTATGATGATTGCAGGTGTCAGCAATATATTTTTCGATTATCTCTTCATTGTTACTATGAATATGGGATTGCAAGGTGCAGCATTGGCTACGGTTACGAGTCAGTGTTTAGGGGCATTGCTTCCTATTATATATTTTGCCGTTCCCAATAGTGGGTTGCTACGTTTCCGTAGAGCTGTGTTTAGTATAAAAGCTATTGCACAAACGTTTATGAATGGCTTGTCGGAGTTTATGACCAATGTTTCGGCATCGGTTATCTCTATGCTTTACAACTATCAACTTATGCGATATATAGGCGAAGACGGTGTGGCTGCCTACGGCATTATGGTGTATGTCAATTTCCTTTTTATGGCTGTATTCTATGGTTATGTTATGGGTTGTTCGCCGGTGGTAAGTTATCATTATGGTGCCGACAATAAGGCTGAAATGCACAACGTATTAAAAAAGAGTTTGATTATAACTACTGTGGTGTCGGTGGTGCTTACGGTGCTTGCCGAAGTGTTGGCAAACACAATAGCCGATACATTTGTCGGTTACGACGAGAGCCTTTGTCTTCTTACTCGCAATGCTTTCCGCATATATTGCATAGCCTTTTTGTTTGCGGGATTCAATATATTTGTGTCTGCTTTCTTCACTGCTCTCAACAATGGTGTTGTTTCGGCTGTGGTATCGTTTGGCAGAACATTTGTCTTCGAAGTGTTAGCGGTTATTTTGTTACCTATGTTGCTTGGTATCGACGGTATATGGGCGGCAATTATTTGTGCCGAAGTGGCAGCCGTTGTATTGTCGGGAACATTCTTATGCACGAAGCGTAAAAAGTATGGATATTAATGTGTAATTAAATATTATATTATGAAACGTTTGAATTTAAATAATCATTGGATAGCCATAGGTGTATTGTTTGTTATGGCTGTGACGATAGCAGTAATAGCTTATCTTTTGGCATTTCGTTGTCATCAGTTGTCGTGCAATACCACTAAGATATTGGGCGTTGCGGTGTGGTTGGTATGGTTTGTAGGGGTGGTTATTTACATATGTCGCCAAAAGTTGTACAAGAATAAGTCCGAATTTGTTGTGTTGTCGCTGATATATCTGTTATCGATACTATATATTATATTTTTCAGATATGGCATACTGCTTGGCCTTTTTGTATTCTCGGTGCAAAATCTTTTGCTTATAGTTAGCTGGACTATGACCGAAAATGTTTATAAACAATTCTTGTGGTGTGCCAATGTTTTGTTTGTTACTGCTGCCGACAGTTTGATTACCGGATTTATGTACTTCAACTGCGTAAGTAGTGATATAGGTACATTGTTGGTTACCTTTTATGCTGCAATATCAGTAATTGTTATAGTATTCTTAACTTCGACGGTGTTGCTATATCTAAAGTCGTAAACATTGAATTGCTGTTATATCGTTATTCAAAAGAATGATGTTTCCACGTCTATTTTTTGAGATTCGATTGTCAAGAAAAGAACTTTGCACGGCTTCATCTAACGCTTATCTTATCTTTCGTGTGGCAAGCAGATAGCCGCCTACTATAATTACTATTGCTATGGGGTCGAAGATTGTAAGGGTGTTGAAACCTATATTGTAGGCTACTATCATGCCTACCAAAGGTTGTATGTACGAGTATGTGTTTAGTGTTTTTGTCGTCAAGCGTTTTTTTGCCACAAAGTGTAGCACCAAGGATAGGGGAGTGGCTACTGCACATACATATATTATATATACTACAAGCAAAGTGTCGGTGTGTAGTGCCGGCATTGCAATGCCATTGAGTGCTATATGTACCGCTATTGCAACTATGGTTGCAAAGGTGTAGGCCCATTTATATATATGTATTAGTTGTAGTCCCGACGATAGTTTTTCCAATGCAAAGGTATATGTTGCGGTTATTATCATTGATATCGAAATTAAAAAGTTGCCCACTATGTGTACAATGTCGTGTTCCCATTCTCCGAAAAATACTATTGTTATCATCAGTCCCAGTGTGGCAACGGCTATGCCTTCGCCTTGCTTTTTGTGTAGAATCTTTTTTGCATATAGTGCTGCCACCACTATAGCCCATAACGGAGAGTAGGAGTTTATGATTCCGGCTTCGATAGGGAAGGATAGGTTAAGTCCGATGTAGAATAGCAATGTGCCTACAAACACTCCGCCTATGCCTATGCCTACAAGATTTTTCAGCAAATGCTTGTCGGTGTTGATGTGTGGAGCAAAGAACCCTGCCATCCATAGCACTATTGCAGTAGCTGCAAGTTTGGTCATGCTCAGACTTTCGGTCGAGATGTTGCTGCCAAGTACTATTTTGGATATTGGTGTTGCCACACCACCCACTATGCCTGCCACTATGGCACAGACTACGGCTCCCGTTATATGTTTGTATTTTTCTATCAATATCATATTGCCATCTATGTTCAAAAACAACAATGGAGGCAGTAATACTCCC
The DNA here is from genome assembly GCA_017561155.1 of Bacteroidales bacterium. Lineage (GTDB taxonomy): Bacteria > Bacteroidota > Bacteroidia > Bacteroidales > P3 > HGM05376. The sequence continues at coordinate 34,307 of JAFZDP010000073.1, forward strand.
CCCATTGTTTGCCAATCAGATAAAAAAGTTTTAGTTAGAAATTGAAACGAGCTACAGTTTGTATTCTGTTTGCCACTGCCGAAGCGTTGTCCATGTTTTGGCGTTTACCCCATAGGTATTCTATACCAAATAGCATGTTAGACTTCACACGACAAAACATATTCACTGCGAAATATTGGCTTCCTTTGTAGTAATCCGGTTGGTAGAAGCCGTCTTTTGAAAGCACACGAACTTGACTGTAGGTTGCCGATGCAAATACGTTTTCTGTTATGTTGAATTGTAGACCTACAAAACCTCCCCATGCTTCGGGGGTAACAAGTTCGTTTAGTGCTTTCTGGTTTGGAAACATATCTAAGTCTTGTCCGCTACCATCTTGAAAATACGAGGTTATTCCGTGTCCGTAGGTTCCTTGGTAGTAGAATGTAAACATATCGCCCATGCCTATGTTACCGCTTAATTGCACACCATAACCCATTTGTGTTTTGTTTTCGGCTTCGAAACTTTCAAGGTCGTATTGTCTGTAAGTCATGTTGCGCAACAAACCCGACAAACGTATGCGGCTGCCGTAGTCGCCCCACATCATTTGCACATAAGCCGGTATGTCCGGTATGCGTTGGTAAACGCCGTGGGTAAAGGCACTATATGTAGGGTTGGGGTTTGGCATTTCGGCCGATATACCCATTCCGAAGTTGTCCCAATTCTTTTTATACGACAGTGCGTATGTTCTTACAAATGTCCAGCCGTTAGGTCCTTCTTGGTCTATGGTTGGTGGACCGGCATTAACGTCGGTGAATAAACTTGTAGTGTATCCGAACGTAAAGTCGCGGTACATAATGTAGGCATATTGCAGGCTTGGTGTGTTGCCGGCTCCCGTAAAGTTGGCATTAATATATGCCGAAAAACGATTGTCGGTGCCGGGCATTGCCACAAAGTGCATAAACATATTGGTTGTAGCTGCACTATATTGTAGTTTTGTTTCGTTGCCCGGAACTTCGGGAATCGAAATATTGGCAGGGGTAAAGTAGACAGGGCTGTTTATTACTCCGTCAAAATCCATGCCTACTGTCGATTTCACATATCCACCAATACCCAAATAGTATTGTTTTTGCTTTCCTACAATAGAGAAACGTGGCAAGTCGGGGCTGTTGAACGATTGTGGCGACGATTCCAAGAAGATGATAGAGGTGTTGGTGTCGCCATTGCCTCCGGCGTAGATGGCTACCATATCTTCCTCGTCGGTAGGCATCTTGTTGATAACCGTTATCGACTGTGCTTGCAAATGTTCCGTTGCAGGTAGCAAGGCAAATGCTGCAATGGCAAAGCTATTAATTCCTAGTAAAGTAAATCTTTTCCTTTTCATAAATCTTTTTTGTTTTTTAGTTTTACATTTTATTCTGTTTCGATAGTTGTTTTTTTCTATTACCGAAAATTGATAATGTAACAAGCAAATAAAAACTAAGTTTGAATTTAAAAACTAAAAAATGAGCAACAATGTGTAAATGACCATGCTGTAAGGGTTGCTGTTGTAAATACCATGTTCCGAAATTTTTCATTTCTACACAGACGAACTTTTGTGCCCTTTGCGGTTTTTGCCAAAATCTTTCCGGCTATGTTCCAATCTCATATTCCGCTGTGCACAATCAATATATTGCAAATATGCTCTTGCATTACATATATATCTGCTTTGTGTTTGATATATATGCCTTTACGTTTGATATATATCTGCCTTTACGTTTAGTATATGGTTGCCTTTACGTTATGTTGATACTCTGCTATCGGCGATAGCGGACCTCTATACTAATGTGAACATGACCATCAAACTAACGTAAAGACCACCATACATATAACGTAAACACGACCATACACATAAGGTAAAGACAAAAACACCCAAATATAAAGCCAATATCAATGTCGAATATATGAAAAAACATTCTTTAGGCAATTTCTAAAAATTGCTTTGCAGGTGATTTGCGGAATTTTCTAGAGAAGATTTCTACTTTCTTTTGATTGAGCATAGCGGGCTATGCGATTGAAAAAGAAATAAAAAGATTTCAAGAAAAAACGCAAATCACGCAAAAGTTCTTTTATCACATGATAATATTTCATAGAACGTGGAATTTTTAG
>JAFZDP010000074.1 GCA_017561155.1 Bacteroidales bacterium
CGTATCAATTTTTCCAATACATCAGCATTTGTCGTACTTGGTAGTACCATGGTAACACCATTAGGATACGTCAACTTAAAATACGTGGTGTTTTGTCTACTTTGTCGTCTCGCAATATTTCTTTTTCCTTCCTTTTCTTGTCGTATGTTTACCTCGGCAAACAAAGGACTGTTTTTCTGTATGTTTTCCATCTTTGCTATCTCTTTTTATTCTTACTTTTGAGATTGCAAAGTTACTAACTCTAAATTTTCCTCACAAGACGGCTTTCACCGTAAGGTTACACTAGTAGTCTTGTTGTCCGGCGTAGCCTTGCGAAGCCTCCACTCGTTGTCTTGTTGACTAGTAGTCTTGTTGTCTGGCGAAGCTTTAGCGCAGCCTTGCGAAGCCTCCACTCGTTGTCTCGTTGACTAGTAGTCTTGTTGTCCGGCGTAGCCTTGCGAAGCCCCACTCATTGTCTTGTTGACTAGTAGTCTTGTCGTCTGGCGTAGCTTTAGCGTAGCCCCGGCGAAGCGCCAGCGCAGCCTACCCTCTCCGAATCCTCAATCTTATTGCTTCGATGTGGCTGTTGGCGAACTCTGCCGCGTCATCTACCACACAGGCCAGATATCCTCCGCCGCCGGCTCCGGACATCTTGTATGCCAACACCTCCGATTTGTATCTCTCTATATAGCTCGGCACCGTGCCTTGAATCATGGCAGGAAACATCGACACCTGTGCTTCGAAGCTGTCTTGGTATGCCTTGGCAAAGCGCTCCAGATCCATCATCTGTATGGCATCCCAACAGCGGTCGGCAGCCGAGGCCAACGCCTCTACTTTGTCTTTGTTGATGTCTTTACCATCTACTACCGAACAACCCGGTCTACGTGGTTCCATGGGGATAAGCACCAAATGCTGCTCCAGCCACCTCAATACCGTCTCGTCGTTGACGGTCTCTATCGTCTCCGGCCAGTACTTACCATTATAATAATGTCTGCTCAACCCCGGCACACATATACCTATGGCGTCTTGTGCTCCGCTTATTATGCCGTCGTTGCGTTCGGGGTTATTCTCGTAGCAAAACACCAGGCGTGCCAACGTCGCAGGGTCTATATCGGGCAGCTGTGTAGGCCATATACTCAGTATAAGGTTACGTGTCGAGGTGCTGAGTCCGCAACGGTCTCGTATCTCAAAGGTAGGCTCCAGCGATATCGTTATCGCCCATCCCGGCGAGTGCTCGCTAACGTATGGCTGATCTATCCATGTACCTGCTATATCCAATCGTGTGGGTATGGTGCACAGGCTCTTCTTTAAATCGGTGCTGCTGCGTGCCTCCAAGCCTTGGTGCGGTGTGCGGTCCAACACTATGTATTCCATACCGCGCTCTTGGCACACCTTGCGTTTCGAGTCGCTGTCGCCATCGCTGTTCACCACCAATATATCGGGTTTCACTATATCCAATGTGGGCAGAAAATCCAGTATGCCCTTGCCGGCATTTATATAGGCCTCCTTCACATAGCGTATACTCTTCACCATAAACAGGCGCTCCGTCTCGCTATACATAGAGTGGTGATGCTTATAATCCAGTATAGTGCTGTCGCTACCTATACCCACATAAAGCTCACCATACTCGGCTGCTTGTCTGAAAAATTCTACATGCCCCGAATGCAATAAATCATAGCATCCGCTTACAAATACTTTCTTCATTGTTTTTCTTTTCTAGGTCAACAGACTACGGATTTTTTTTGTCGAATGTCAAAAGTCAAAGGACGAAAGTCCGAATCCTTTAGTCGTTAGTCTCATGTCCTTTGTCCGGCGTAGCTTTAGCGTAGCCTTGCGAAGCCTCCACTCGTTGTCTCGTTGTCTTGTTGTCTTGTTGTCTTGTTGTCTGCGAAGCTTTAGCGTAGCCTTGCGAAGCCCCACTCATTGTCTTGTAGACTAGTAGTCTCGTTGTCTGCGAAGCTTTAGCGCAGCCTTGCGAAGCCCCACTCATTGTCTTGTTGACTAGTAGTCTTGTTGTCTGCGAAGCTTTAGCGCAGCCTTGCGATGCCCCACTCATTGTCTTGTTGTCTGCGAAGCTTTAGCGTAGCCTTGCGAAGCCCCACTCGTTGTCTTGTTGACTAGTAGTCTTGTTGTCTTGTTGTCTGGCGAAGCTTTAGCGCAGCCTTGCGAAGCCTCCACTCGTTGTCTTGTTGACTAGTTGTCTCGTAGTCTGCGAAGCAAAGCGAAGCCCCACTCGTTGTCTTGTTGACTAGTTGTCTCGTAGTCTGCGAAGCGCAGCGAAGCTATTTAACAATTCCTTTCTCCAAGTATTCGGCAAGGTTCATACGCACTTTGGCGGCGGCGCCTTCCGATGCCACTTTCGCCATATCGTGGTCCACCATTATCTTTACCAATTCTTCCAAATTTGTCTTGTCGGGATTCCAGCCCAACTTGGCTTTGGCTTTGGTAGGGTCGCCCCATAGGTTTACCACATCGGTAGGACGGTAAAAATCTTCCGACACTGCCACCAATGTCTTGCCCACCAAGTGTTCGGGACCGGCCACACATATACCTTTCTCGTTCAAGTCTTCGCCCTCGAACTTCAATTCTATACCTGCATGTTTGAATGCCAGATAGGTAAACTCTCTTACCGAGTGCTGAACGCCTGTGGCTATAACGAAGTCTTCAGGAACATCGTTTTGTAGTATCAGCCACATACATTCCACATAGTCTTTGGCATAGCCCCAGTCTCTAAGCGACGATAGGTTACCCAAATACAGACAATCTTGCAAACCTTGTGCTATGCGTGCTGCGGCAAGGGTGATTTTGCGTGTAACGAATGTTTCGCCACGACGTTCTGACTCGTGGTTGAACAATATACCCGAGCAGCAGAACATATTATATGCTTCGCGGTATTCTTTCACTATCCAGAAGCCATAAAGCTTAGCCACGGCGTATGGCGAATAAGGGTGGAACGGAGTGTTTTCGTTTTGTGGCACCTCTTCCACTTTTCCATATAGTTCGGAGGTAGAAGCCTGATATATGCGGCATGTCTTTTCAAGACCGCAGGCTCTTACTGCTTCCAATACTCTAAGTACACCGGTGGCATCGATATCGGCGGTAAACTCAGGCGAGTCGAAGCTGACCTGTACGTGGCTTTGGGCTGCCAGGTTGTAAATCTCGTCCGGACGAACCATGCCTATAACTTTTACCAACGACATAGAGTCGCCCAAATCGCCATAATGAAGGTGAAACTGTGGATGACCTTCAAGGTGTGCTATACGTTCGCGGTAGTCCACCGAGCTGCGGCGTATTATACCATGAACATCATAACCTTTTTCTATCAAAAATTCGCTCAAATAGCTACCGTCTTGTCCGGTAACACCTGTAATAAGTGCTTTCTTCATAGCAATATATATATATGTTTGTTATTATTATTCTGAATCAATGTTTATTTTAAAGACAACGAGTCCACGAGACTACTAGACTACGAGTGCTTTCTTTTTGTTTTTTTGATTTCTTTTTTATAGACTTTTTATGGACTATAAGTCAACGAGACTACTAGACTACGAGTACTTTCTTTTTGTTTTTTTGATTGCTTTTTTATAGACTTTTTTATAGACTATAAGTCAACGTAGTCGTCTGGCGAAGCGCAGCGAAGCCTCTCTTGTTGTCTTGTTGACTAGTTGTCTCGTAGTCTGCGAAGCGTTAGCGTAGCCTTACTTAATGTCTAAAGACTAAAGGATTTCTTTTATAGACCACAAGTCAACGAGACTACCAGACTACGAGTGCTTTCTTTTTGTTTTTTTTGATTTCTTTTTTATAGACTACAAGTCGACGTAGTCGTCTGGCGAAGCGCAACGAAGCCTCCACTTGTTGTCTTGTAGACTAGTAGTCTAGTTGTCTGCGTAGCAACGCGAAGCCCTAGCGAAGCCTCACTCGTTGTCTTGTTGACTAGTTGTCTCGTAGTCCGGCGAAGCAAAGCGAAGCCCCACTTATTGTCTTGTTGACTAGTAGTCTCGTAGTCTGCGTAGCGTTAGCGAAGCATCGCTTCTTTTATCTTTTCTACTATGTAGCGTACATCGTCGTCGGTGACGTATGGACCGCTGGGCAAGCACATACCTTTCTTAAACAGCTCTTCGCTTACTCCGTTCAGATAGGCAGGGTTGTTTTTGTATACCGGCTGTTTGTGCATTGGCTTCCATAGCGGACGGGCCTCGATACCGGCTTTATCCAAGAAGATACGCAAAGCCTCTATGTTGGTATTAGGCTCGCAGTCTGTATGTGCCGAAGCACCGCCGTGCAATACATTGCCTGCACCGCCCACTGCACCTTGCACCGCTTCGCTGTAGGCAGCCTCTTCGCCTTTCACCTTTACCCATGGCTCTACCAATATGGTGTTCAACCAGTAGTTGCTGTCGTAGTCCGAAGATGGATTTTCTTGCAGTGTTATTCCGTCTATGCCTTTAAGCAATTCCTTGTACAACGCACACACATGCTGATGATGTTTTATATGCTCGTCTGCCACCGTCATCTGTCCGCGACCTATACCGGCACATATATTACTCATGCGGTAGTTGTAGCCTATCGTCTCGTGCTGGTAGTATGGATAAGCCTCACGAGCCTGTGTGGCATAGAACATTATCTCCTGCTTGGCAGCATCGTCTTGGCATATCAGAGCACCGCCGCCCGATGTTGTTATCATCTTGTTGCCGTTGAACGACAACACTCCATACCTGCCAAATGTTCCCAACACCCTGCCTTTGTATTTAGAGCCGAAGCCTTCGGCGGCATCTTCTATAACGGGTATGTCGTAGCGATTGGCTATCTCCATTATCTCCTCTATCTTGTATGGCATACCGTATAGTGCTACGGGGACGATGGCTTTAGGCTTTTTGCCCGTTTTGGCAATGCGGTCTTTTATGGCCTCCTCCAAAAGAACAGGATCCATATTCCATGTATCACGTTCCGAGTCTACGAATACCGGAGTGGCGCCAAGGTAAGAGATGGGGTGACTTGATGCACAGAAGGTAAAGCTTTGTACCAACACCTCATCGCCCGGGCCAACGCCACACGCCAGCAACGCCAAATGTATGGCAGCAGTGCCGGCACTGAGGGCTACCACTTTTTTGCCCTCACCAACAAAAGATTCCAAATCGGCTTCAAAGCCATTAACATTAGGACCAAGAGGCACCACCCAGTTGGTATCGAATGCCTCTTGTATAAATTTCTGCTCGTTGCCACTCATGTGGGCAAGACAGAGATAAATGCGTTTTTGTGACATAATTATATATATGTGTTTGATTATTCTTTATTTATTGAGAGACTACTAGACTACGAGTTGTTTTGTGTTTACTGTTTAAGGATTAATGTTTAATGTTTCTTTGGTATAGAAAGTATAGAGGGTACAGAAAGTATAGAGAGTTGTTTCCGTAATTCCGTGACTCCGTAGTTCCAGCGTAGCCATAATTCCGTAAATCCGTGACTCCGTAGATTCGTAAATCCGTAGATCCTGCGAAGCGCCTCCGTGACTCCGTGATTCCGGCGTAGCCTATATCATTTCACCATCATATTCGATTTGTTTTCCCAACACTGTGGCAAAAATCATTTGAATATCTTTTACGAAACTGTAATTGCGGTAATAGTAGCAGTTTATGCGTACCTTATCGGGATATATGATGTTGTCATTGTACCACAATGCAATATCGTCATCGCTCATATTTGTAAAATCCACATTGGGATAAATGTTTTTGCCACTCTTTATCTCTTGAACAAAGGTAGCAATCATCTCTTCCTCGTTTCTGTACTTCAAACTTGCAGGACCTGTAATGCCGGGACGAAGTTTTAAAACATCTCTGTCTTCGCCCTCAAGTTTATCGGCATAGCCCGGCACATCAGGGCGTGGACCTACAAAACTCATATTGCCTACCAGCACATCCCACAAACCCGGCAGCTCATCCAGTTTATAGCGACGCAACTTGGCACCAAGAGGTGTGATGCGGCTTTCGCCGGCAACGCTTACGGTGCTTCCGCCGTGGTTCACCTTCATGGTGCGGAACTTATGGCAGTTAAACACCTTGCCACCTTTGCCCACACGCTTTTGAGTAAAAATTATAGGACCGGGCATCTTAAGTCTTATCAGCACTGCTACTATCAGAAGCAGTGGCCATAGAAAAACAAGACCAAACAGTGATACTATTCGGTCGAAAAGAAATTTTAGGAACATGATTAATACTGAATAAAAGATTTTAAATTAGATGTTTGTAAATAATTATATCATGGCAATATAATTATCCTTGAATAGAACTACTTTTGGCGTGCAAAAGTTCTAAAAACCCAACCTCTCAACCAGTTAGGCATTAATATTTGAATGATACATCTTTGTGCTACAAAGTAGAAATACTCGACTTTAGATATCATCTTGTTTTCTAACTGAAGCTTCTTGATTCCCTTCTCGCTCTCATAGTATTTACGACCACCTCTACGAGCATACTGATCCGCACCCGAACGTACATTAACAAGAGGCTCAGGAAGATTGGCAAACTGACAGCCTTTTATCATCATACGAATCCAGAGATAGTAATCTTCATTCCAGAACCAGTCTTGATAGTTGCCTACTTTCAAAACTGCATCTTTCTTGAACATTACAGTAACGTGATTCAAAGCACAACGATTCTTCATATATTCATATATTTCGGCATTAGTGCAAGGCACAACACGAGTACCCACAATATTATCCGAGCTACCGATAAATTCCGTCATCTGACCACCCACAATATCAGTATCGGGATTTTCATTCATATACTTTAACTGTTGCTCAAAACGATTGGGTAGACAAATGTCATCACTATCCATGCGGGCAATGATATCATATTTTGCGGTCTCAACACCAAGTTTCAACGCATTGCCAAGTCCTCTATTTTGCTCCAAACGGATAATGTTGAATATATTGTGATAGCGAGATTCATATTCGTTCAAGATACTTTCGAGTTCGTCAGGAACTTGCCCATCTCGCACCAGAACTATTTCAGAAGGTTTAGTAGTCTGCTCAACAAGCATACTATCTAAAGCTTCTCTTACATACTCAGGCTTGTCATTCTTATAGACAGATGTTATTATTGAGAATTTATTCATTTTATTACCTTTCAATTATATAATTTTCTTCAAGAATGTTGTAAAACCTATTGGCAAATAATAAAGAACGCTTTTAATATGACGCTTTATCTTACCAGCCATACTTTGATGTCTTCTAAAAACCGCAACTGCATCATTTATGGATTGAGATTCATTCTGCAAACTTTCTAATATAGCCATTCGTACCTCCATATTTGTATGGTATTCTCTTCCCCAACTTTGATATGGCAAAAACTCTGTATACTCACACTTTTGTATATATAACTTCCGTGTTATCTTTTCAAAAACTTCTTTACCCCTATCTGAAGCCAAACTAACACCCGATACACCACGGTGATTATCTAAGAATTTCTTACCCCAAAAATCACCCAAACGTATGTCTGTGTATTCTAAAGTACCTCTTAATAGGCAATCTCTACACCCATCATTCAGTACTTGGTTACAGAAGAAGAGTTCATAGAATCCATCTTCTTTCGGATTGCTAATGAATATAGGCTGCCCGTCTACTACTACTACTACTACGTAGAATGAACCCCATCCTTTCACCTTGCTACGGAACTCAACTTTATCAAACTTTGAAATATTCAGTTTTTGCTTAATGTAATTTTGATATTTTTTCCATACATGCAAGGATGGACAGCCATGACAATACAAATCAACAAAGACAAAATTATCTCTCACCTTCTTCATCGATGCCAACCTGCAAAGAGCATAAATCTGACAAGGTGTACCAAATACTGCATACTTTTCGTTTCTGCAGTTCTTTACCACCTCTCGCATTGCGTCTAATGTATAACTTTGGATATACTTAGATCCACGGAAAGGAACCGTTTCTTCTTCTGTAGTTGCGATAGCGTGTTCTGCTCTAATCTTCGAGTCATTGTAAACAACACCTACCACCTTATATCCCTCAGCAATTAACTCTCGAGCCAACAAATCGCCAATACCGCCAGAGGTCGTTTGCTTTACCAAAGCATCATCCTTAGACCATGCTGCATAGAGAGTATATTTCGCCATGTCTGCATCTTGTGACATGCTCAAATGCTCATCAAACTTGTAGCATACTTTTGTACAGATGCCACAATCTATACAGAGAGCATCGTCTATAACAGGACGATAATATCCATCCTTGTTAAGTTCAATCTTTATTGCTTCTTTAGGACATACAGCTGCACATAATTGGCAACTCGTACATTCTCTGAAAGCAGCATTATCTAAAACATTCATTTTGCAATCATTCTTTTCAAGTAATCCAATGATTGAGCACGTCTTGCTTTTACCTGCTCATTAACAGTATACCAGCTTACCTTTTTACTCAATATATTCTCCAAACTATTACCATTACCAAATTCTCTATCTACTATTTCATATTCTGTCATTAGATTGAGTAATTTGTTTGCATTTCCTCTCAAACGAACAGCCATTGGTGTCTCACAAATAATACTCATTACACAACCATGGAATGTATTTGTCACAACACATTCGGCTCCCTTAAACCAAGCAAGCAAATTCACAGGGTCAACGTTTACATTCACATCTGCCCATTTCTGATAGAATCCAGGAGAAACAATCTTTAATCCATGCTTGCGAGCATAAGCCTTTATTTCTTCAGCAGACTCTTCAAATTTGCCATCGTATGAATAAACTACCATATATTTTTCTTTCATAGGACTTACCATATTGGCCATTTCCTTTTCATAACCATAAAGGATAACAGGGTCACAGACAAGTTCAGCCTTCTTACCTGTCAATTCTTCGGCAATACGAATAGAGTTTTGATCGCGCATTCCCATGCCAATCATATTACTGAGTCCACTACTCACAAAAGGACGACAATGCAATCTATCTATTTCCTCGATTGTAGTAGGACCGAAACAACCTGCATAAGAGAAGACCTTTTTTGTAGGTAAAGCATGTCCAAAGAATGCAGGTGTAGGTCCTGTGTGAAGTGCAAAGACCTCATCGCTACCAACAACAACACCATCTAAATCTTCACATTCTGTATAATAATCACCTACCAATTTCTCCTGTGCCTTAAAAGCCTCAAGTACTTTCTTCTTTTTATAATTATACAGTGTCTGTCCTAATCCATTTTCTTTAAGATAATTCAAATAGATACCAACAGATTTCAATGAAATTTCGTATTTGGCTTTTATTTCTAATCCCAAGAAATCGTAACTTTTTTCAAACTGCAATGCTGATGCACTTATACCAAGACTTTTTAACACCTTAGCTAAGCCATTTAATTGGAGTAAAGCACCATGGTTATGCACATCATAGTGCGTAATGATTCCGTATTTCATATATTTTAGAATTAATATTATTCACTTATAAAAGTGGCCTTTCTATGCTATAAACTATCCGAGCAATCTCAACAACATTAAATGAGCAGAAGCATATACCTTTAACAAAGCAAGTTGGTTATATTTAATCAAGGTTAAGAACAATCGTTTAGACTTAGGATAATGTTGAATGTATTTATTTGAATACCAATTGGGATAGTTCTCAATAAATTCATCCCACATATTCCTAATATCTTTACTATTCATCTTGGCTTTTAGTGCATTTAATGTAGCCCCATATAGAATCGTCTTAATCCCATGGAACTCCAGTTCGTCGTGATACTTTGTTTTGTCAATATGCTCTTCGGTGTATTTAAAAGATGTAATAAAGTTTCTGCTGACTTCTGGCCGATGAGTACTAGATAGAGAGGTGTTACTATGAATATAATAATATAGCATTTAAGGAATAGATGTTATCTTTTGCCATCTCTACTCCTAATTTGAGTGCATTTCCCCCCCATTTTCTTCTAAGCGTACAATTTGAAAAACTTCCGTATAACGATTTTCATATTCATTCAAAAGTATTTCAAGTTCTTCTGGTACTTTTCCATCTCTTACTAAAAGCACTTCTGAAGGTTTGACACTTTGCATAACCATCATGCTATCTAATGCAGCACGTACAAACTCTGGTTTGTCGTTTTTATAAACCGACGTACATACTGAGAAAGACTATATCATATTTTGTTATTTTAAATTTTATGTACAAAAGCTATTTCTTATTATATCGTTGACGATACCATCTAACATACCATTCAGGGATAAAGCCTCTTAGGCACCACGTCACTCGAGCTTTAGCTGCATACTTAAAATACTCTCGCTTCGTTTTACAATGTTTTTGGTATTTTAGTAGAGAGTCATTCAATTCCTTTTTTGATCGAACGTTAGAAGCACCACCATCAGCCATATTAGACAACACCTTATGGATAAAATGCACGCCAACACCTGCCTCATAGCAACGAATTATAAAATCAGCATCAGCATATAGCCTAAATTTTTCATCAAAGATGCCTACTCTGTCATAAATTGAACGAGGAACAAAAGTCGCAGGATGATTCAAGCCCATACGGTAACGTTTTGCGAAATATTCATATCGCTCATAAGAAGTCGGGAAAAGCAAGGTAGTACCATCATCATAATGAAACAGCATCTCACCCGTAAGAATTTTTTCTCGGTTGCTTGGGTCTTGGTTAATTTCATCAACCAAGATTTGAAGAGCATTGGGTTCTAGCCAATCATCACTATTAACAATACCAATAACATCACCAGTAGAACGAAGAATTCCCTTATTCATAGCATTATATATTCCCTTATCAGGTTCACTCACCCATTTCAATCGTCCTCCAAACAATGGTTCATATTGCTTAACTATATCCATCGTATTGTCTTTGGAATCACCATCAACTATAATATACTCAAAATCAATATATGATTGTGCTAATACGGATTTTATTGTTCGTTCAATAGTTTTTGAACTATTGTAACATATTGTTATAATCGAAAAAAAACTTTTCATAATAATTAATTTTTATTGCCAAAATGGAACATATGGAACAATATTCTGCCAATTTACATATAACAAAAAAGAATTATATACCAAACCTAATAAAATGATTATAAGAGATATATTTTTTTGCTTAATATGAAAATATTCAAATGGTCTATCAGAAATAAGAATATTAGGTATTGCAATAGCTAAAAAAGCAGATGATGTCATGACAAATCTTGTCATAATTCTGGCGTTTATAAAAAGAAACGAAAACATTAGCATCAATAAACATAAAGTCAGTGAAGAATTATTAGTTGTTTCATTAACTCTTCTCGTTTTCTTATTAACACGATAGATGTAAAACATGAAGAAAAACAAAATAAAAAACAAAATAAATGTTTTCACCCCGCCACTATATGCACCAATCCATTGAATTGTACCATGCATTTGAGTATAATCACCTTTACCAAATAATAAACTTAAACCAATAGAAATTTTTGAAATAAGCATATTTACAATTAGTACCATTATTGCAAATAAAACAAATATTTTTGTATTCCATTTCACTAGTGGCACAAAATAATACAATGTAAATATGAATGCAATTTTGTGAAATAAACTTCCTATAAATATAAATAAAAGAAAAGGTATAATCTTTCTTTGTTCTACATATTTATAACCTAGCAACAAAAAAGAAGTTGCCATAAAATGTCTAATAATATCAAATGATGAGTAATAATATTGGAAACAAAATAAAATAAATATACTCCACAAAACTGATTTTGAATGACGATATACAAAAATAGAAAAACTACCTACTATAAACAAACTAGTCGTTATTAATAACCATTGAAAATTTCCACCTAAAATTTTTATAATGCCACACCACAGAGCAAATCCAGGTTCAATACGCCCAACGGATTCAATCATTTTTTCGAAAGAACCAACCATTATATCATTAAAAATCAAACTATATGAATAAGTATCATATCCTACAGATGTCGATCTAAAACCAGAAATCAATCCTAACAATAATGTCACAAAAAAGAGATATTTTTTTTTGCGTTTATCGATAACTACTTTTGAACTAACTCCATCGAACATGAATTTACCCAAAAGGATGCATATTACAAATGCATATATATATATACCCATTATCTTAAATTTATTATATATCTTGCTATACGGAATGGTAATGCAAGTAATAATTTTGTTATAAAATAATTTTTGCCTTCCTTATAGTTTACAAGCTTTATAATTTTTTCGGCATTTTTATTGTCTCCATTTTTTATATACTCTCTACATGTATATAACCGATTTCTATCTATCATTTTAAGACACTCATATTTTCTATAGGAAGGAATATCTGGGTCATTTTTAATATCATCATTCCGTTTTGCAAATATCCATCTTTCCATAAAACATCCATCTTTCGTAGCTGTACTAAAATCACGCAAATAAGATGTAGTTGCAATTTTACTGATAGTTACATTACTTTTTAATGCAGCCCTAAACCACATATCCACATCTTCACCCAATTTAGAGTTCGTATCAAATCGCAGGTGATATGCATCAATGATTTGTTTCTTAATACACACACTATTGGTGTGTATAATTCCATCTCCATACACATTTAAAAGATGAAAATAATTATCTGTTTCAAAAATATTGGGAAAAGACTTAGGATATACTTCAGAACTATCTTTATGAACATCATCTTTTACTTCTATATGAGAAGTAATATACACACCAGAATCTGGATATTTTTGAATCATCTTTAAAAGTTCGGATAAATGATTATCCAACCATAAATCATCAGCATCAAGAAAACATACATATTTGCCTCTTGCGATGTCTATTCCTGCATTTCTAGCAGAAGATACTCCTCCGTTAATCTTGTCAATTAATACAATTTCAGGATATCCATCAAGAACTTTATGTGGATTATCCGTCGAACCATCATTGACTACAATTATTTCATAATCATAATATGTTTGCGATTTAATACTATCTATCGCACGAGATATAGTATCTGCTTTATTAAACAATGGTATAATAATAGAAAATTTCATATTTTCACGTATTTGTATTCAGTAATTATTTTTTCCCACATTTCTTTCCATTTCTCAATAGAGAATGTATTTGAAACAGTTTCATATCCTTTTTTTGCCAAATATTCCCGCAAAATCTGTTTATCAAGCAATTCTTTAATAGCTATATATAAACTATTTTCATCAGGATCAATTAACAATCCATTATAATGATCCAAGACTATATTTGTCATACCTCCAACATTCGTTGCAATTACCGCACATCTTGCTGCCATTGCCTCTAGTAATGATAAAGATGTTCCTTCAGATCCAATTGTTGGCACAACTGCTATATGTTTCGATGAATGTATTTCTAATGATTTACTACTTTCATAACTAAATATTGATACGCGAGATTCATTTTCAAATAATTGCTTTAAATATATTTCATCAGGACCTTCTCCTGCAAATGTTATCCTAACATTTTGATATTCTTCAAGAATTCGTTTCGCAGCTTTTGCAAAAATTCTAGTACCTCTATATGGTTGAAATCTTCTTGCAAAAATAATATCTACAAATTCTGTACTTTTTTTATTTAGTTCTTCATTTTCAGGAACAATAGTAAAATTTGGTATCGCTACTAATTTTGTTTTTGGATAAGCTGACAATGCACGATACCAATTAATAAAATTATAATCTACACACACCATCGTTTCAACTTTATTAACACGATGAATTCTTATCCATGCCCGAAAGACCTTATTTAAAAAAATCCTAAAATAATTAAAAGAAGATTTTTGAATAGTTGGTATATCCCAAGAAATACCATGTTGAATTCCTATAGTCTTATACCCTTTTTTCTTGACTATAAATTCTTCACTAGCAAAAATTATAATATCTTCTAATTTATTGCATCTTTGAATACACTCATTAAAAATATCATATTTAAACGTATGAATATTATTATTCACAACTCCTATGATATTATAATATCCATATTTTGTTTCAAATTTTATATCTCCCCTTTGATAAATATTTACATTGAAACCCATTGTATATAATACCTCAGATAAATTTATTATATAAGTTTCTATTCCTCCAATATTTAAACCTATTCCATTAGGTTTGAGAAAGTTTGCATAAATTATATGAGCTTTCATTTTCTATTAGATTTTTATTTTGTAATAAATTTCTTTATATTATTTTTTCAGTTATTTTAAAACAATATTTGAATATTCTCGTCTAATCATTCTATTTATAAACCTTAGTAAAAAATCAGGAATATACGTTTTTATCAATGTTTTTATATTAATTCTTCTCTCAACTAGTAGTTTCGTTTTTTCTAATATTGTATCATGTGGTTTATTTATAAAATCATTAAAGAAAGATTCCCTATCTTTTGATGCCAAAGTTTGAGTAGCAAATAGTGGATTATATTTAATTACATCTTCTAATGAATATTTACGAATAATCATTGTTTTATATAAATTATCAACCACTGTCTTTCCCTTTTCAGTATTACATACAATTGTTGAATAATTCCGTTTACAACCTCGTAAATCGGGGAAAATAGTAGTTAAACCACGACAATCTGCTATCGTAAGATCTCCTGGACGACAAGCATCTCGATATCTACAATTATCGCCACAGGCTGGACGTAAAATATCCTGACTTAAAAACAATTGTAGATAAGGATCCTTAGCAATGTAATAGCTCTTGCTCTTTGTCGTAATCTTTGATAAGTAATCCTCTTCAATAATCTTTCTTTTTGTACGGAATTCATATGAAATTACCTCTTCACCTAATTGTTCACCAATCACTTTTAGACATTCTAGAAAAACCAAAGGACTACCTTGTCCATGACATATCAAATCAATTGTAAGCAAATTTTCATAATCCTTAACAAGGAAATGACGTAGGCCATCTACTTGACATGGACAACCAGAAAATACAGCCTTTTTACCAGAACAAAGATGTTTTTGTATATCAATAAAAGTATCTTCAATTGCACTTGAAACATATTTTGATTTACATAATGGTGATATATTCTCAAACCCTAATACCCCAATATGATGTACTCTAAAACCATCCCAAGCTGCACCAACGATTAAAGTTTCCTCATCAGCCCAATGACGTATAATTTCACTGAAGGCTCCTCCAGATGCACTACGTTTCCATATAGTATAATCTTTTGCAACAGCTGCATAAGCAGTTTGTATATAACTAGTTTCTTTGATCGGATTTTTGATAGGGCAGACTTTCTCGCACAGCTTGCAGTTTATACAAGCATCAGATGCTATAGGATATAAAAAACCTTCTTCATCTGGTATCATTGAAATACAATGAATAGGGCATACAGAATAACATGCAGCGCACCCCATACAATCAGTTTTATCTATATTAAATTTTAACATATTATGGCAAGGTATTTTGTAGATATACTAATGATTCACTTTTCAATTCTGCAAGTCTATTTTCAAAGTATTTATAATCAATCTTATTAATATCATCAAAATTAGAATTTTCTGTTATGATACGTTGACTTAAGTTAAAATTGTTTTGTAGCTGTCTTATACGTGAATTTTGACAAATAGGACTTTCTTCAGCAAAACGAGTAAATATCCATAAATTTTTATGAAATAATAAAGAAAATATGCTACCATGGTATGAATCTGTAAAGATTGTTTCTGCATTATTAATCAACCAAAGAAATTGATCTGCTCCTATATTAGTGAGTCGATTCATCCATTCTGAATCTGCCTTTTTATCAGAAGATCCAACTATTTGTAAATTATGTTTACGAGCATATTCTTCAACCTTCTCTCTATATTTGTGTTCTTTATTCAAAAAATAACAATAGATAAACTTACCTTTTATTCCCTTTACATATCGTTGCATTTTTTTGTATATATCTACACTGAGCATTAAAGTCGGATCAAGTACAACTGTTGCATCTATTCCACATCTTTTCTTAAGTAGTTTTTTCCCTTCCTCTTCGCGCACAGCAACTGCATAATAAGAAGATAAATTATTCTTATATATATTAACTAAATCGATTGGAATATCATTCAATCCAATACTTGCGGCATAAGATATTTTTCTTATATGTTCTGAAACATACTCTCCCATATAAATTGGATTATAAACATTAGGTGCCCAGATTTGATCTGAACCATAGACTATGCATGAAAAATCCTTTAAAATATCATAAATTCTCTCAGGATTCTCAAAACGCTTTGTCTGAAAAAAATATTTATTCTGAAATCTTTTAGTTCCTAACAAAGTATTCTCATAAACTTTATTATTAAATACCCCAATAGAGTTGTGCAAAATATGTTTTAAAATATCTTTCCACCAAATATACCTGCTAAATTGAGGATTACGATAATTAATAATTTTTACATCATAACCAATATCTGAAATAAGTTTTTGCAAAGCAAATGCCTGAAGACTACTACCAAAATTTGGATAATAATGCCAAGTAAGAATTCCTATTTTATTTTCCATATCTTTTAAGTATAATATTTATTATATGTATGTACTCTTTATTTTTTGTAATAATTGACAACCCTATATATAATGTAATACCAATAAAAAAATCAACAATAATCGTCATCCAATCATTCAATACAACAAAGTAATTAAATATCAGTATCAAGGCTAGCATTACCATGCTCATAATGATTGAAGGCAATATGTCTCTTATCTGTTCCTTATAAGTGTAATTAAGCAATTTTCTATTTGGAAAAGCATTAACCACCGTAAACAAGGTAGTAAGTATTGCCATGTTAATAACTATAGCATCTACGCTAATCCAAATCACAACAAATAACGAAATCAACTCAACAGTTTTTTTTATTAATTCAAGTTTCAAGAACGTATCACTTCTACCAATAGCTTTTAATGCTTGCATATTGGCGGTATGAATAGGCATGAAGAGAAATACCAAACAGAACCACTGCATAAGAGGCACACACCCTATCCATTTCTCAGTAAGTATAACTCTAACAAAAGACTCGGAAACAGCAACCAATCCAAACATAATAGGACTCATTATATAAGAACTAAATCGAATAGACATTCGAGTTGTTTTCTTAATTTGCTCAATAGAATCTTGTTCCTTCGCCATCTTAGGAAAGAGTACTGCAGCAATTGAAGAATTAATATTGGTGACAATAAGACTTGGAAACTGTTTTCCACGATCGAAAAAAGCCAAATCTTGAGCTGTATACAGTTTTCCAATTATTAATGCCCTTATTTCTTGATAACCTGCCACCAATAAACTTGCACCCAAAAGTTTAACACCATAATTAAACAAATCTCTTAACCTATTGAAAGAAAATACCAAAATTGGTAATTTCCGTGTAATAAAATATAACGTTAATGTATTAATTAAACTTGCTGTAAGTTGTTGAGCGACAATAGACCACACCCCAAATCCAAAACAAGCCATAGAAAGTCCAATAATAGCCGAAACGATTGTACCCACAAGTGTTGCCCAAAAGAAATTTCTGAACAACATTTGTCTTTGAACATAGGCTTGCTGAACAGAATTTACGGCATAAATTATTACTTGAATACCTAAAACTCGTAAAACTGGAATAAGTATCTTGTAGTCTTCGCCATAGAATGAGGATATAGAAGGAGCGACAAAGTATAATATACTATAGAGAAGTATCGAGAAAGCTATTGAAAAATAAAATACTGTTGAAAAATCAATATCATCTGCATCTTTTTTTTGAATAAGTGCACTACTAAATCCGCCCTCTATTAACACATTTGCAAGTACAATAAATATTGATACCATTGCAACAACTCCATAATCTGAAGGTGAAAGAATTCGTGCAAGAACTATAGACACAACTAATTGAACCAATTGTGACGACATTCGTTCCATAAACTTCCATACCAAATTCTCTAAAGTTGATGCCATTTTTTTATTAATTACTTCAAACTTTCTACAATTCTACCACAAGCCAAACCATCACCATAAGGATTAACTGCTTTGCTCATAGTGTCGTAATATTCTTTATTTTCTAACAGCATGGATACTTCCGATACTATTTTATCGTAGCTTGTACCTACAAGTTTAACAGTGCCTGCCTCCAATGCTTCGGGGCGTTCGGTGGTATCGCGCATCACCAACACGGGTTTACCCAAGCCCGGTGCTTCTTCTTGTATTCCACCACTGTCGGTAAGGACTATGTTGCATTTTTCCATCAAGAATACAAATTCAAGATATTCCAATGGTTCTATAAAGAACATATTGCCCAAATTACTCAAATCTTCGCCAAATACTTCGTGTATTGGTTTGCGAACATTTGGATTCAAGTGCATGGGATATACAAAGTCAACATCGGGATATTTGTTTGTCAAATCTCTGATGGCTGTACACATATTTATAAAGCCATCTCCAAAGTTTTCTCTGCGGTGTCCTGTAATAAGTACCAACTTTTTGCCGGTGCTTAAGCGTTCCACATCGTAGCCTGCTGTTTTAAGTTTTGCAGTAAGTTCGGCACTCAACGATTCGGTGTTCTTTATCTTGTCTACCACCCAATAAAGAGCATCTATAACTGTGTTGCCTGTTACGGTAATGGTACTTTCGCTTACTTTTTCTTCCAATAAATTTTGACGACTTAGTGGTGTTGGCGAAAAATTATAGGTTGCTATTCTGCCTGTCATTTGGCGGTTCATCTCTTCGGGCCACGGACTGTAAATATTATGAGTGCGAAGCCCTGCTTCGACGTGTCCCACAGGTATTTGTTGGTAGAATGCTGCAAGTGCAGCCGCCATACTCGTAGTGGTGTCGCCATGAACTAATACCACATCGGGTTGCACCTCTTTAAGTACATCACGCATTCCTACCAATACACGAGCGGTAACATCATAAAGGTCTTGACCTTGTTTCATGATGTTAAGGTCGTATTGTGGTTTTATCTCGAAAAGTTGCAATACCTGGTCGAGCATCTGACGATGCTGACCGGTAACACATACTATTGTTTCAAAATCATTTGGATGTTTTTCGAACTCCTTAACAAGCGGAGCCATCTTTATCGCTTCGGGACGTGTACCGAAGACTAACATTACTTTCTTCATAATGCAAAATGAATTAAATCAATTATTATTTTAGAATCCTACGGCAGATATCCCACCGCCGTAGGATTAAGACAACCGGTCTACAAGACTACAAGTCTTTGGTTAGCCTATCGAAAGCGACTCACCCGTTGACTCGTAGTCTCGTTGACTTGTTGTCTGCGACGCAGTCGGATTATCCGGAGAATCCGCCGCCACCGCTTGTTCCGCCTCCAGTATTACCGGAGTCGTCATCGCCACCTTCGGGCAAGTCTGCCGAACCGCTTTTAGACGAAGAGGTGCTTATCACCCTCATCGACATCTTTTTGGCATCGTCTATCAGCTCTTGGCGAGAGCGGTACAATATACCTATTCCCTCGATGGTAGATGCTTTGCACTGTGCTTCTGTGTCTACACTTTTGGCTGTAATCTTGGGCTTTATAGTACCCATTACACCAAGATCTACGTTATGACCGTTGGCAACATAGTTGGTAATCACATTTACGAAAGTTCTTACTATAAGCTCGGCATCGCTATCGCTTAGCGTACCCAACTGTTCTATCTCGTGAATAAGAGCAGAAGAACTTAAGTTGCCATAATTGACCCATTTAAGACCATAAAGTTCTACATCTTTCTTAGGTCCTACCTTCATCGTTTTTTTGATTTTTTGTAGATCCATAATTATTCCTCCTCATAATTATCGGTTGCACCTTTGTACAGAGCAATGTCTGCACTTTTAACTTCTTCAAGGAATTTGCTGTTTGGGCGAAATCCTATAACCACGTTTTTCACACAGTTCGCAATCGAAATATCTTTAGGGTCTTCAACCATTTTGGTTGTAAGGCGTGGATAAAAAGTTCCCAACCCTTCGACATTTACCCCTTCGCCTTCAAGCACGTGGGTGCGAATACGATCCAGATAAGCCAGCATCAAAGCTCTTACTTCGCCCACCTCGGCCGAAGAGAATTTGGCTACATCGTTACACACTGTGTCGAAACTGATTTGTTTCTTGGTCACCATAGTGGCAACCCACTTTTCTTGTCCGAAAATCTTTTTGTTTTTCGGACGATAATTTATTGTCCTTTTTGGTTTCATAATATAAAAATTTTAATGAAACGATTATGTTAATTATACGATTATCCGAAGATAATCAATTACTTTTTTTTCTGTGGTCGATGGCTTTCACCACTTTGGTGGTAGCCTGTTTAAGCGAAGCTTGGTCGATAGTTTTTTGAAAAGTTTCCGATGGGCGGAAAAGTACACCACGACGTGTAATAGTTCGGTGTGTTACATCTTTGGCTGTATCTTGAGCCTTGGCATGTATAGTAGGGTAAAAAGTACCTAAAGAGTTGAGACGTACGATGTATCCCTCCGAAAGATATTTGCTTATAAAATATTCCAACTCGCGGATATACATCCCCACTTCCGACTCGGATGCTGTGGTTGCTTTGGCAATATCCAAGGCAATATTCTCTTCGTTTACATCGCCTGTATACTGAATCTTAGCCACATACTTATCCTTGGTTTCGCCATTTATAGCCACCTTTACCTTCTTTTTGATATAGTTAATTGACATATTGCTTAAGATGATAAATTAACTTCTTTGCAGAGAAGGAATAACTTCCTTAAAACCTTGGATTATCTTTTAGAGGCCGTTAGTTTCCCAAGCCGTTTGGGAAGGTCTCCCAAGCCGCTTGGAGAGGGTTCCCAAGCCGTTTAGGGTATCACCCCAAGCCGCTTGGGAGACTATATGTTTAACCAAGTTATTTCATGATATAAAGCATCTTATTTCAATAGTTTAAGCATCTTATTTTATGCTATCAACCTAGATGTATCGAAAAAGCAGTATATAGACAGAGTATAAGGTTGAAATTGTTATCAGTATGTTTAAGGACTACAGACAATGGTCAACTAGCTTCGCGGAACTACGGATCCACGGAGAATCGGATTCACGGAGTTTTTTCGTTTCTTTAAGACTACAGACAACAGTTGTTTGGTTTAAGGTTTAAGGCGTAACCTTACGGTAAACCCCGTTGAAGATTGACATGAGAATGCCAAGTTTAATCAACTATCGAGCAACTGGCATAACGATTTAGTTGAGGACTTTTGTTCCAACTCTTGACATTGACGACTGCGAAATTTTTCAGTATGAAATAATTCCATTCATCATTTTCCTTTATCATTTTTCTTTTCAATGGCAGTATCATCGAAACTTTATCTTTAAGCCTAGTTGTCAAAGCCGAATCACAGCCTTCTACCACACAAATATAGCTTATAGGCTTATCGTTGCGTCCGTTTATATGTCTATATAAAAATGTATCAAAATATTTCTGTCTTAAATCTTTAGCTATCCTATTTATAGATGCTAATCCGGAAATTTTTTCATTTTTCAAAAGAGGACAATTGGAAACAACTTTGGCTTCTTTCCATAAAGGGCATTTGAAATCGATGTTCCTGTCTTTGTATTTCTTCAACTCCAAAAACAAATATTCGTTCGGAAATTCTGCGATAATATCAACGGATTTCATTCCATCGCACAAAAGTTTTTCGTTCTCGTCAAAAGAAATAATATCTACAATATCATCAGAGAAATCAAACACATAGCCGTCTTTTTCCATCCTTTTATCCATATCAATCCTCCCATTCAAATCCTAATGCTCTTCCTACCAACGAATCGAAAGTATCGTTAATTACGTTGTTACTTATTTCGTTTAAATTTTCGACAGATTGAGATTTTATTTCTTCATTCTCTTTATATAAAGAATGATACATTAATGCATCTTCTTTTTTCTTTGATAGTTCCAATTCTTTAAGAAAGACATAGTCATGTGTAGCAATAAATATTTGAGTTCCCATGCGTTGCAATTCCAATATAATATTCACCAATTGCTGTGTCAACTTTGGATTAAGATTGGCTTCAGGTTCGTCCCAAAAAAGAATGCTTCCCGAAGAAATACTTCCGTTTTGTATTAATGAATACAACAATCCCAATTTGCGGTATCCCTCTGCCAACAATGTGAATTCTAAATTGCCTTGTTTGTTTTTCAAATAAAACTTCTCGTCTTTCTTTATTACTTTTCCATCTATTATCTGTTGAATTAAATCCAGCAATATGGTTTTCTCTTTAGAAGCGTGTCCTTTCAGAGGAGGCAGTAATGCCAAATCCACAATATCAGCATAAATCGATTCAAAATATAATTCTCGTTTCTCGTATAAAGATTTGAATCCCGGAGAATTGGCCAACATATCTTTTACCGGTATATATACGATATTGTATGATTGTTTCTTAGTCCATATTCTATGATTGATTGTTTGAGATTTACCCAAAGATGAGAGTTCGTAACGCATATATCGCGGAGTATCGTCATCATCTTGTCGATAAACAGAAAATGAACCACTTCCGCGTCCCAAAGAACGTTTAACCAGTCTGCCTAAACTATCCGGCAAAAATATATTTTGCAAGATTTGATCTAATGTTTTTTTTGATGAAACATCTGCAACCAACATAGCAGCATACATCAGCTTCATCAAGTGTGTCTTTCCTGTACCATTTGCTCCTATAAAAACATTTATTCCCTTAGATAATTTAATATCAAGGTTTTCAAAAGCAGTTATATTGTCAATTTTTATCTCTGTTAGCATGGTGAAAAAATTTTTGCAAAGGTACAACTTTTCTGCGATATGAGCAAACGTTTTTTTAAGGACTACGAGCTTCGCGGAACTACGGAGTCTCGGAGAATCGGAATCACGGAGTCACGGAACTACGGAGTTACGGAGAATCGGAATCACGGACCTTTTTTGTTTAAGGACTACTTTATTAAAGACTACAAGTCAACGAGACTACGAGACTACGAGTGCTTTCTTTTTGTTTAGGTTTAAGGTCTTTTGGTATAGAATGTATAGAATGTATAGAAAGGTATAGAGAGTGGTTTAAAGACTACTAGTCAACGAGACCACTAGCTTCGCGGAACTACGGAATCACGGACTTTTTTTGAGACTACAAGTCAAGGAGACTACTAGCTTCGCGGAACTACGGAGTCACGGAGAATCGGATTCACGGAGTTTTTCTTGTTTAAGGACAACGGACTACAGTCTTTTCTTGTTTAATGTGCTTGGGCTGTGAGTCGTGAGCCTTGAGCTATGAGATTTTTTTCTTCTTAGGACTACTTTATTAAAGACTACAAATCTACGATACTTTTTGGGGCTATTGCATCTTTGATTTTCTTTCTTTTATTTTATCAATAGCATATTCAGTACCACTTTTTAATGTTTCTTTTCCAAATTCCTTAAGTTTTTCTTTTGAAATCATATCCGATAAAGCCATCACGATGGATTGTAAAGTACAACATTTTTCTACATAGGTTTTCTTTCTAAATTCTTCTCGTGATATTAAGTTGAAACGAGAATGTGGAAATGAAGAATCTTTCCAATATTTATAAGTCATTTTTGCATTACATTGAAAAATTTCTTCTTCGTTGCCATTCTTCAAAACCTCATCTATCTCAGCGATATCGCCTTTCAAAGATATTACTTTTTCCGAATCATCGGCTAATACCGTAAATATATCCTTTGCTAAGTTAAGGCATAACTTTTGTTCAGCTGTAAGATTTGAGACATTGTATTGTTGAGTTAATACCATGGTTATCTACTTAAAAAATGTTTCCTTTTCAAAATCAGTATATAGATCAGAATTTCTTACTATCTGCAGTATGTTTCCCAAGTCATCGGTAAACAACTCTCCTTTTACAACGGTACGTTTTTCTTTCAAGCCTTCAACCAACAACGATTTATTGATTGGTATCATCTCGCTACAGCAAAGATAAGAATCGTAATTGAGAAATGTATATTTCTTACAAGACAATAAGTATTGAAGATTCAGCATCTTCGGTTTTGAGAATATAAATTTGTTGATTTTAGAATTTATAAAGAACGCTCCAATAACATTATCGCCATCTTCTCCTATTATAGCAAAAAACTTTCCATGATCTATTTTGTCAAATTCAGCTGAATGTAGTATATATCCACGCTGCAACTGGTCGGATATAATTTTTGCCGGCAATTCCATATTACACTGACAACGAGATTTTTTTCAACTTATCCATTTCGGTTACGAACTCAATATAATCGTCGGAATTTCCTTTTTCCAACAACATATCTTTCAATAAAATAGGTCTATCCCTCTCTGTCTCACTCCACGCATAGCCATGCGATTTTTCTCTAATTTCGTCCCACGAAAGGCTTGCATTTTCGGCAAGAGAAGCATCTAAACATTCTGCATCACTGACAGATAAATATTTAAGTTCGGCAGGCATTTTAGGATTGATAAAATTCCAATCGTGCACTTCGAAATATTTGGAAAATCGTTGTGCTTCGGACTGAAAGAACCCGTCACCACGCAATGCTTTAAAAATATCATATATACATGAAGGAACAGGACCGTCGTTCATTGCAATGTATGTGTCGCCGGTTATTGTTCTTCCATAATCGGATAAATGGTTTATATCAGCAAAATATAATACTTTAAATATCTTGTGAAAATCTTTTCTATCCAATTTATTTGCCACATATAATATAGCATGTATCGATTTTTCTAAACAAAATGAAGCATTCATAATTTTTAAATTCTTTTCAACAAACAATGGTCTAACGTCATTTACATCATTTTGTTGTGTATGGCATAAGATTTTTTTAGGAGAACAGACAACGGTCAACAGTCAACAGTCGTTTGGTTTAATGTCTAATGTTTTTTGGTATAGAGAGTATAAAATGTATAGAGTGTATAGAGAGGTATTTTTTAAGGACTACAGTCTATTTCTTGTTTAATGTGTTTGGGCTGTGAGTTGTGAGCCTTGAGCTATGAGATTTTTTCTTCTTTAGGACTACAGATAACTAGCTTCGCGGAACTACGGAGTCACGGAGAATCGGAATCACGGACTTTTTCTTTCTTTAGGACTACAGACAACGGTCAACGGACTTTCTTTAAGACTACGAGTCAACGAGACCACTAGACTACGAGTGCTTTCTTTTTGTTTAGGTTTAAGGTCTTTTGGTATAGAATGTATAGAAAGGTATAGAGGGTACTTTCTTTACTTTCTCTACTCTCTGTACTCTCTGTACTTTCTCTACTCTTTTCTGTCTGGCACAGCTTTAGAGATGTTTATAATTTTATATTCATTAAATCGAAATACATAGCAACTGTATCACTTTTGCCTGTATTATAATTCTTTTCTTCTTCTTTTCCCATAAAAATAAAGCCATTTTTAGAATAAAAAGGCACGGCGTTACGATAAGCATCTACAGTAATAAATCTACATCCGGTTTTATTTTCTGTTACCATCCAATATTTGATATAGTCCAATATATGCGTTCCCAACTTACTACCGTTGTTCTGAAACTTTTTATTAACTCCCAGACGTCCAATTTTTACAGCAGGATAATCTTTTCTATGCTTGGAATATGGAAAGAGGTTCTTTATCTTTCGCCAAAAAGACTTCTCTGAATCTATTGCTGTAATTTTGTCATTAGATAAGCTAAAAAACAATACGGTATCATCTTTTGTTTCTAAATAATAGGTTACAGCTAATAATTCGTTTTGGTACTGAATTGCATTATCAAATAAAAAGCCATTCAAATCGTCATCGCCACAATCAAAGGGTAAAAAACGATGTTCTTGTGTCAAACGCTTTAGAGGAATCGACAAAGGAAACATTATTTTATATCTAATTCTTTCAACAATGTCTTAAACTCTTCCAAACTTTTCTCTATACGTTGCTGTTCTTTTTTCTTTTCTACTTCGCTAGGAATCGACAACATATTTAAGCAAAATATTTCCGCATCTTTACCATAAAGTATCGGAGTATTTTTTATAGGTTTTGCCATGAGTCATTTAATTTTTAAATCAACAAATTACTTATTATTTCAGTTTGCAAAATTACAATTTTTCTTTGATATGGCAAAATAGTTTTTTTAGGACTACAGACAACTAGCTTCGCGGAACTACGGAGTCACGGAGAATCGGAATCACGGAGTCACGGAATTACGGATTTTTTCTTGTTTAATATTTGGGGTATAGAGAGTATAGAGGGTATAGAAGGTCTTTCTTTACTTTCTCTACTCTCTTTACTTTCTCTACTTTCTTTACTTTCTTTACTTTCTCTACTTTCTCTACTTTCTCTACTTTCTTTACTTTCTCTACATTCTCTACTTTCTCTACTCTTTTCTGTCTGGCGTAGCGATAGCGCAGCCCCAGCGAAGCCTTCCGTTGTCTGTAGTCTGTTGTCCGTAGTCTATTTAGAAGCATACATCTCTTCGTAGTACTTCTGATAGTCGCCAGAGGTTACGTTGTCCATCCATTCTTGATTGTCTAAGTACCAGCGAACAGTCTTTTCAATACCTTCTTCGAACTGCAGACTTGGTTCCCAACCTAACTCTTTTTGCAGTTTGGTGCTATCGATAGCGTAACGAGCATCGTGACCAAGACGGTCTGTTACATACGTGATCAGCTCAAGGCTGTGTCCTTCGGGGTTGCCAAGCACACGGTCTACTGTCTTTATCATTACTTTAATAAGGTCGATATTCTTCCATTCGTTGAAACCGCCAATATTGTATGTCTCTGCTATCTTACCGTTGTGGAAGATAATGTCTATAGCTCTTGCGTGGTCTTCTACATAAAGCCAGTCGCGTACATTTTCGCCTTTGCCGTATACAGGCAGTGGTTTGCGATGACGGATATTGTTGATAAACAACGGTATCAACTTTTCGGGAAACTGATATGGTCCGTAGTTGTTAGAGCAGTTAGTAACTATGGTAGGCATACCGTAAGTGTCGTGGTAAGCACGTACAAAGTGGTCGCTACTTGCTTTGGCTGCCGAGTATGGCGAGTGTGGATTATATTTTGTTGTTTCGTAGAAAAATTCATCGCCATATGCTAACGAGCCCTGAGCATTGAGCCCTGAGCGATGAGCACTTGCAGTGGTTTGGTGTGGTGCCGGAATACCTTCGGGATGATTCATCTCCAATGCTCCGTAAACTTCGTCGGTCGAGATGTGGTAGAATCTACAGTCAACAGACAACAGACAACCGTCAACGGTCTTTTCTATTTTGTATGGAGTAGGCTGTGCTTCCCAGTAAAGTTTAGCGGCTTGGAGTAGCGACAGTGTTCCCATCACATTGGTACGAGCAAAAGTGAATGGGTCTTTGATACTGCGATCTACGTGGCTTTCGGCCGCCAAGTGGATAATACCGTCGATCTTCTCGTCCTGCATAAGTTGGTAGAACGCTTCGAAGTCGCAGATATCCATCTTTACGAATTTGTAGTTTGGCTTGTTTTCGATATCTTTAAGGTTAGCCAAATTACCTGCGTATGTCAACTTGTCGAGGTTGATAATATTA
>JAFZDP010000017.1 GCA_017561155.1 Bacteroidales bacterium
AACTCTTCCAATGTCAGTTCCTCTGCCATTTTTCGTTCTTGGCGGCAACACGACATTGACAGAAACGACAAAAACAATATACTGATTACCCATTTCATAACTTATTATTTTTTGTGTTATTGCACCACTACTTTATATCCTTTACCATTTACACGCACTATGTATACACCGCTGTTTGGCAATGTGTAGTGGCGTAGGTTGTAGCCGGTGGCAGGCTCTGCCGTATGGCAACGACCCATCAAATCGTATATCGCCACACTATAGTTTTCGGCGTTGTATACATCTACTGCTTTGTGTTGTGCCAATACTTGTACTGCACTTTGTGGGTCTATGTCTTCTATACCATCGCAGTCTTCGGTATAATTATAACTACTCCAATTTGGGTCAGACAAATATGCTTGTGTTGAGTTGCAAGGAATTATTATATTATTGAAATGGCACATAACCATACCATCATCTACATTCTCAAAATAAGGTGGAGTCTGATTGACAAGTGTCATTTTTTTGATATCTCCATAGAATGGACATATCAACGAATCTATTTTTCCTGTAAATTCTATCTCTTTTAGAGGTACATAATAGAAAGCATAAGCCCCCAAAACTTTTAGTGTACTTGGAAAAACTATATTTTCTCTAAACGCCAGACAATAGATAAATGCTTCGGACTCTATTATTTCTAAGGAATCAGCACCGGTAAAATGACTTAAAAGTTGACACGAATAAAAAGCTCTCTCTCTTATGAATTTTAGTGTTTTGGGGAAATGTATATCTCTAACATTACTAACTGCAAATGCGTTATCTTTTATTTCAATCATACCTTCAGGAAGTATTATTGTGTTTTTATGTGTGTTGTGTGCTACTGCATATTCAGCTACTACTTTTGTTCCTTCGGCTATTCTTAATATATCATCATAATAAGGTGTCGACCATATCATTTTAGGAGATGGAAATGATATAAGAGTATCGCCATCAATACTATAAATAGCATTTTCTGCCACTTTGTAATGTGTATTTAAACTATCTATAGTAAGTCCGTGCATAATACTGCACGATAGAACAGCTCCGCCTTGAATATAACTAACAGAACTTGGGATGTATAAATCAGACATATTATTACAAAAAGCAAATGCATATCGTTCAATCTTTTTTAAACTATTTGGCAATGTTACAGATGATAAATCAGAACTATTAAATGCTCGTTCTCCTATACATGTAACCCAATCCGGAACATCGAAATGTCCTTGACGATTTGCCGGAAATGACAATAATGTTGATTCTGTTTTACTATACAAAGCGCCATCAATGGATTGGTAATACAAATTTGCACTATCTACTATTATACTATCTAATTTGGATGATACAACACCAGCTGCTGCTATATGCTTTACAGATGCAGGAATATATATTTTGTTTATACCAACACAATAAAACCCATAAGATTCAATTGTATCTAATGAATTTGGCAAAACGATAATAGATTGCAAAGTTGTTGAAGTATAGAAACATCTCTCTCTAATTATACGCAAAGTATTTGGAAATGTAATACTAATATTAGAATTAGTGAATACATCGCTACCAAATGATGTTACTTTATAATATTTACCATTGTATTCTACAGAATCGGGTATTACAATTCTCCCACTGTAACCTCCTGACGAATAAAAACAACCATCAGGATTTTGTACCAATTCTACTGTACGCTCGCTTTCCGATGTAATTTTATAATAGAAATCCCCTATCCAAAAATCATAATCAGATAATTCATAATTCGATGCCAAAATTTGAATACTTATAAATAAGCTCAGTAATAATGTAAATATTCGTTTCATATCAATATCTTTTTATGTGTTTACTAAATAATAAATAGGAAAGGACACCAAAATATCCTCTCCTATAATAATTTGACTATTCATTAATTGTGATAACAAATTTATCATCAATAAATTTAATTGGATACGTTCCTGCAGGTATATAGGACTCTTTAAGTGATAAAAGATTCTCCGGATCTTCTATCTCTATATCGTCTTCAAACTCTATTACACCTTCATCAGCTAAAATTTTAAATGATTCATACAATTCAGCATTTGTTTGTGAAATAGTTAATTTGAGTCTTAATACAAAACCATCTTTTCCATCCAAATCAGCTGCAACATCTCCTTCTGTAGGAATACCTTTATTAGGCTGAATACGAATCTTACAAATTTTAGATTTTTCATAATGTAAAAAAGGTAAACATTTTTTCACAAAAATAAGATGTCCTTCTTCTTCTTTTATTATCTTTTCAAACCACCAAAAAACTGTCCCAATAGCTACAGTATCAGGAACGTCTCCTGGAATAGTTAATTCAGGATCTCCTATTTTAGTTTCTACATTTGAAGTTAATACTTCATTTTCTTCTTTACTACAAGAAGTAACCATTGTTGCTCCTGCAGCTAATACCGCTAATAGAGCAAATTTAAGATATGTCTTTCTCATCTTATTTTTTTGTTTTATCTTTTATAAATATCAAACTATCCCCAATAGTCTATGTTATTTATATTGCCAAAGCAATAAATTCTATTGCTTTGCGTTTTGGAAAAACATGGTGCATGGGGAGGCAAGAGCGGAATGTTGTTGTTTCAATTTTTTTCCATTCCGTTTCTTGCACTTGCGCCATTTTTTGTTTTTCTCTGTACTATTATATTCTCTTTCTTATCTCATAGGCAGTCCTCCGATATTTTAGTCGTTTATCACTTATTGTATCCTTCATGATACAATATTAATATTTATCTTTTTCATCTATTATATTTTCTGTTAGTTCGAATATAAATGAATGGAATTCTTCTGTTGTATCAATAATATCACCATATTCATTAAATAAGTTACCCTCTATTTCAATGGTTTCTTCACCTCGAGTATAAAATACAGTTCCAGTAAATATAGTTCTGTTTCCATCCGGACCTGTTATTGTAATATCGTAGTGAACTACATAATTTCCATGTTTATTTACATAGAATTCAGCAACACCTTTTATTGTCCAAATATTACCTTTTTTATCTTTGATAGTAATATTTATCTCTCTCTTTTCGGTTGTGGATAATAAACTTACAGTTTGATTATCTCGTTTAAAGGCTTTTTCTTCCATTTTGTCGCAACTAATGGTTGTTCCAAGTAAAGCTAACATTGCAAATGTGTTTATTTTTAAATCTTTCATAAAATATTATTTTTATTTTCTTTGAAACTTAAACTTTTGAACAAACATAACTGCTACACTCATTTCTAGAGCAAAGATACTTTAATATGTTTGTTTCTTATTCCTTTTGTATCTTTTTTTTAGTCCTTGCTTGACGCAGTACTATAAGCAAGGAAAGGTGCTTACTTTCTATTTCTTTTCCGTATTCATTTTGTGTATTATTAAATTGGTATTATTGGATTTTTATATCTTTTGTTTCATGTGAAATTTTACTTTTTATTCGTTATATAAATATACCCATAATGTTTTTTGCGATATGTTTGCGCATACTTGTAAATCGCCGTAAGGTTTTGTCGATAATAGTTTTCTTAAGTATATTTCGTTGTTTGTTTCTAGTGTGTCTAGTGGTTTATTGTTTGATAGTTTGGAAGTTATTACTGTTTTCATGATGTCGGCTACAGCATTGTCTATGTCGTTTGGGTCAATATCTACTTTTAATTCAATATTTATTTTGTTATTGTTTGGTGTATTATTTGTGTTGTTTGTATTATTGTCGAATGAGTTTATGCCAAAATCGTAGCAAATTGTATGCCACGTTGCCGAATCGTCAGTCTTTAGCATTACGGCAGTATAGCCTTCGTAATCTCCAATAAAAGCTACCGTTAGGTTTGGTGTATCTGCATAATGGTTATACAACTTTTTGCCTATTATAATATTATTCGTATCATTGTTATGACATGATAATAAAGTTGTTAATATTAGTATGTACAATATTTTAATTTGTTTCATACCTTTTCTTTTTTTATTATTTAATGGTTGTCAAAAATTGTTCTAATGTTTCGCTTGCCGAACAGTCGTTGTTGCACGCAAACAAAAATTCTTTTTCGTTTATTACTACAGTTTCAAACTTATTGTTGTTTGTTATGCTAAAACTTATCCATAAAATTATTGGTAGTACACATGCCGCTATTCGGTAGGTGTATGTCCATAGTTGTTTTCTGTTGTGTTTTTGTTCTTCTTGCTGTAGTTGTTTTAGTTTGTTTTCCAGTATATGTTGGTTTTTTTGGCAATGGTGTTGCACTGCCAGTTGTCGCAGTATGGCTGCATCGGCTTTCCACTGTTCGGGAACATTTTTCGCCGCCAAGAAATAAGTATACAAGTGTTCCAACTCGTCGGGCGTTAGGTTCGCCTGGTGGAATTTTGTTATCAATTCTTCAATGTGTTTGTCGGTGTTATTCATAATACTTTGTTATTTTCAATATTTCGTTGTGTACCTTTTCTGTTATTGTTTTTAGTTTTTTTCTTACATTGCTCTCCGACATGTTTAGTAGCAGAGCTATCTTTTCGTTTGTCCAATTGTTTTTGTATCGTAGTTCAAAAATCTGCAGTTCGTTTTTGTCCAGCGTTGCAATCATTTTGGAGTATTGCACGTCGACCCAATCGCCAAAGTGGCAGTTGTATGCAAAATATTCGGGGTCGCAGTTGTCTATACTTTGGGTTTGAATGTTGCGGCGTGTGTGTCGGCTCAGCCGTGCATACAATATATTTGTTGCGTATGCCTCCAGGTTTGCCACATCTGTCAGCCGGTGTCGGCTTTTCCATATCTGCTCCATTACGTCTTGCACCGCATCTTCTACCTCTTCTATATCGCACGACAAATTTATTCCCCTGCCAATAAGTAGGGGATACATAGCCAATATGGCTTTCTGTATCTTTTTGTCGAGACGCTTCATTATATGTTTTTTTGTCCTACAATATATTATATATCCATTTGCTCTTTAAAACGACATTTTGTTTATATTTTGTATTGTTCGGAGTAGGAAAACTTACCACCCTCTGTATATATAGTGTACGTTTAACACTAAAATCGCACTTTTTTAGCAAAAATAATTTGTAACATATTGGTATAAGGGAAATATTATTTGGAGGCGTTTGAATTTTTAAGAATGGATTTAACACATTTGCTTTTGTGGTAAACAAAGCTATGTTTGATGTTTTTGTTTTGTGTATATGTAAAAGTGAAAGACTAAGTGATAAAAACAAAGAGCAAACTGTTTGGCATAGCCAATAGTTTGCTCTTGCGTAGGGTTATGATAATTGTAAGATGTTATTTCTTAAGCCATTTATCGAACCAGTCGATAAAGTTTCTGTGCCACAATACGCTGTTTTGAGGTTGTAGAACCCAGTGGTTTTCGTCGGGGAAGTACAAATATCTTGCCGGAACACCACGGAGCACAGCTGCATTGTATGCTGCCATACCTTGCGAAGCAACTATACGATAATCCAATTCGCCATGGATAACACATATAGGAGTGTTCCAGTTTTGTATAAATTTGTGAGGCGAGTTGGCATAGCTGCGTTGAGCTGTAGCATTGTTTTTGTCCCAATATGGTCCGCCTAAGTCCCAATTTACAAACCACATTTCTTCGGTTTCGCAGTATTGTTGTTCAAGATTGAACATACCGTTGTGTGCCAAGAATGCTTTGAAACGGTTTTGATGATTTCCGGCCAACCAGTATACCGAGAAAGCACCATAGCTGGCACCGCATGCACCAACACGGTTTTCGTCGATGTTTGGATGTTGTTTTGCTATAACGTCGTATGCTTGCATGTAGTCTTTCATATTTTGTCCGCCGTAGTCGCAGCTTATTTGTTCGTTCCATTTAGTACCAAAGCCCGGTACGCCATGACGGTTTGGTGCTATAACAAAGTATCCTGCACCCGACATAAGTTGGAAGTTCCAACGTGTCGACCAGAATTGGCTTACCATATCTTGTGGTCCGCCTTGGCAGAATAGTAGAGCAGGGTAGGTTTGGGTGCTGTCGTAGTTGTAAGGATATACAACCCATACAAGCATATCTTCGCCATTGGTAGTTTTTATCCAGCGTTCTTCCACTTTGCCCATGTTTACTTTGTCTAACACTTCGGTATTTATAGCCGATATTTGTTGTCCTTGTGCCATTTCGCCGTTGGCATCGTAAACAAATACTTCGGCAGGATGCGACATAGATACTTCTTGAGTGTAGATTTTTCCGTCTTTAAGTTCGAAAGCATTTATATCGTGAACATCTTTTGTAACTTGTTTGAAGCTGTTGTCGGCAAAGTTGTAAACAAATATTTCTCTTGTACCTTTGAATGGGCTTATGAAGAATATTTTGCTGTCGTCGTCGCTCCAAGCATAGCTATAGCAAGTTTGGTCAAGGTTGGCAGTAAGGTCGGTACGTTCGGAGGTTTCAAGGTTGTAAAGCATTATGCGTTGTTTGTCCGATTCGTAACCGTCGTGTTCCATACTTTCCCATACTATGTATTTTCCGTTGTTCGAGAATACAGGATTTTGGTCGTATCCCATTATGCCTTCGCTGATGTTTTGTACACTTTTGTCGGCAACATTGTATAGATATATGTCAGAGTTTGTAGAAAGAGAGTATTCTTTACCTACTTTTTTACGACAAGTGTAGGCTATGGTTTTTCCGTCGGGCGAGAATGCTACTTGTTCCAAACCACCCCAAGGACGCATAGGACATTCGAAAGGTTCGCCTTCAAGAATGTCTGTTCCTCCTGTGATATTTCCGGCATTGAAGTCGGCGATATAGATATGTGGAATAGCATCAACCCATTCGTCCCAATGACGATACATCAAGTCTTCGTTTATTCTACCTGTTGCGTTTGGCAATCCTTCGTAAAGTTTTGCAATTTCGCTATCTTTTTCTTTGTTTATAGTAGCGGCATATACTACCTTTGTTTGGTCGGGCGACAACATAAATCCTTCTATACCGCCTTCAATGTTCGAAAGTTGTTTTTCGTTTTTGCCATCAGAATAGATACTAAATATCTGAGGGCCGTTTTCTGTACCGCGAGCAAAAGCTATTTGGTTGTCGTTTAGCCAAATTGGGTTGAACTCGCTTTTTGCTGTTGTTGTTATTTGGTTTATGTTGCTTCCGTCGGCATTCATAACATACAACTCGGCATTGCCTTTGTTTTTGTTTACATCGTAGTAGGTAACGGTGTATGCTATTCTGCTTCCGTCGGGCGATACTTTGGCTTCGCCCATTTTGCCCATACCCCACATCACTTCAGGGGTGAAACGTCCGTCGGCAACATCAACCGACTGTTTGCCTATTATATCTTCGGCCGATTTTGACTGGTTTACTTTACAGCCACTTACTAGCAACGATATTGTTGCCAAGCTTAGTAACACTTTTTTCATCTATGTATTTTTTTATCGTTTGTACTATATATTTTTACTCGATAACCCATAAACGAAAAACACCTATGAATATTGCACAACAGCATAGAATGCACAAATTTTGCACCAAGAAAATGCCTTTTCAGATGGTGGGATGGGGGTGGGGTTGATGTTGTGTGGTAGTGATGTTTTGGAAAATATAAGTGAGCTGATATCGTTGTGGTAGCTAAAATTCTATATTTTCTACTTGGTATATATACGTTGTGCGAATTGAATTGTCTGTATTTTTTATTGATGAAAAGGTGTGCATATCGTCGATTGGTATTTGTGTTTTTTAGTACAAATCAGTTGAATACAGTTGCCGTATATATGCACAACCTTTCTTCGAAATATAGGCAACTTCTAAAAATTCCACGTTTCGGATAAACAAAAGACTGTTCTTTGAAACTTTTGTGTGCTTTGACTTTGTCGATGTTGCTATCGCTCGAAATAGCTAATGCTTAGGCATTGCTCTTTACTCGCTTAATCGCAACGTTGCGTTTTTTGCCGAAATCTTTCTATTTCTTTTTCAATCGC
>JAFZDP010000075.1 GCA_017561155.1 Bacteroidales bacterium
CAGAATGGCAATATCGCAATGATCATAAACATGATAAACAGAATATTTGATTTTCTCGGATACTCTTTTTTGTACTTCTGATACTCTGCCAATCTTCTATTACGGGTATCTTTATTTCTATTTCTAAATATAAATAGTGCTATAATAACACATAATTCGATTCCGAAAGGAAGAAAAGGCAAGTTCGGTAATTTATATAAGTCGATCACACTTGGAAACATAATTAGTCCATTTATGAATAATCCTATAAAAAAACCCATTGATATAGATGCTCCAAACAAAGGATATCCTATGTCATAACGCTCATCGTGGAGGTAAAACTTACACCATGCTAAATCGAAGATATTCATTTTTTTATATTTTTGACTGTAGTTGATATTATATTTTTACTTTATAATGCTCTTGGTTTTTCGGTTTGCAAAATTACATATTTATTTTGGATTTTCGTATCTTATGCCGTTTCTGTTGGAAATTTCTACGATTCTCAGAAAGGGAAAAACTGAAGAACAAGTTTCCTCGATAAAAGAAATAAGGAAAATATATGTTTTTGTGCAGTTTAATTGGTTTTATGTGTCCAGTTGTTGTTTAGTTGTCCATCAGAGAGGTATCACCCATCATTGTCTTTGGTATATGCGAAAGAATATATAACTTATCGCTTACCTTTTCTATAGCGAATAAAGCATTGTCTTTTTGAAACACAAATGCTGAATCCGTATTAAAACTGATTCTCTTCAGCGGTGTTTCATGACATGGAAAGTATTCTCTATGATAAACGACTCTACCATTCTTAACAAATATAATTCTATCTCCCACATCTTGCCAAAATGCGTTTATATTTACTATTGAATTAATGTAGTCTAAAGAATAACCTATTGGGAACCAATACATCTTATCCCAGTCAAAGCATATTGCTTCACTAAAGTCGATGGTATCATTCCCTTTGTTGTGCGTGCGTTTGACTATGGTGTAAATATCTGTCCTTGACGGACAACACGAAGCAAATGTAAATAGTAATAATAAAAATACTTTATACCATGCTCCGAAGCAAGTTTTGGTGTATTTCGAGTTTATATTTTGCATAACGGTTTCTCGTTTTTCGTTTTGCAAAGTTACGGAATTATTTTGAATTTTTGTTACATATGTTCTTTTTTAAACTTTGTCTTCGTCAAGGTAAACGGCAAAAGGGGAAGAGGCGTTTTTTTGTTTTAAGTTTAAGCCGGTGCATACTGCTCACTTCTCAAAGCTCATTGCTCTCTGCCCAAAATATTACAACATTACAAAAGGAGCGAGGGAATATGTTGCTTTGGCTCTCGGTATTAAAGAAAGATAAAAATGCACCTCAAACAATAAAAAAACTATACATGCGTTTATGGTGTGTTATTTACAATAAAAAAACATACTAGGTAATAAAGATGAAAAAAGGAAAATTAAGATTGTTAGGTGGCTGTTTGTTGGTAGGCTTGTTGGTGGGAACATCTAATATATATGCACAACAAACCCCCGATGAGATAGCAGGAAAAGATATATCCAAAAACTATATTAGTACAGCAGTTCCAATCTTGCTGATAGCCCCCGATGCACGCAGTGGCGGTATGGGCGATGTGGGTGTTGCCAGTACTCCGGATGCATACTCGTCGCATTGGAATAGTGCTAAATATGCATTTATCGAAGACGATTTTGGCATGGGTATGAGTTATGTTCCATGGCTACGCAAATTGGGTGCTGCCGATATGAACTTGTTGAACCTAACAGGTTTCAAACGTATTAACGACCGTAGTGCAGTGGCTGCTTCGCTTACATATTTTTCGCTTGGTAGCATAGAGTTTACCGATATCGATGGCACATCGAAAGGAACATACAAACCCAACGAGTTTGGATTGGATGTATCGTATTCGATGAAGTTGTCGGAAAATCTGTCGATAGGTGCTACAGGACGCTATGTACGTTCCGACCTTACCCAAGGTGTCGACGTGGGAACAAGTACAACAAAAGCCGGTAATGCTATAGCTGCCGATTTGGGTATGTACTATCAAAGCGAAACCAATATGTTTGATATGCCTGGCGAGTTGGCTGCAGGTCTTTTTATCTCTAATTTAGGATCTAAAATATCCTATTCTGACGACGATAACGAAAAAGATTTCTTGCCTGCCAATATACGTTTTGGTGGAAGATATACAATGGATATAGACCAATATAATACCTTCTCGTTTATGTTGGACTTCAATAAATTGTTAGTACCTACACCTCCATTGTACGACGAAGAAGGTAACATCATTGCCGGTATGGACAACAATATAGGAACAATGTTGGGAGCAATCCGTTCGTTCTACGATTCGCCAAATGGGTTCTCGGAAGAGCTACAAGAGTTGCAGATATCTGTAGGTGCCGAATACTGGTACGACAAAGTGTTTGCAGTACGCGGTGGTTATTTCTTCGAACACGAAAACAAAGGTGGCAGACAATACTTGACATTGGGTGGTACAGTGAAATACCAAACTTTGGTACTTGATATTTCTTACCTAATACCTACCACTACATTGCAAACAAGTCCGTTGGCAAACACAGTACGCATATCGTTGGCTATGAATTTTGAACCTAATAGAAAATAGTTTTTTAATAATTAATATGCAGAGAAAAAGGGTGTTTACATTAGTTGAACATCCTTTTTTTGCAGCTGATTTGCAAAGTATGCCAATAGTGTGGTGTAGTACCAAAAACTAAAATATAGTTTATCAAAATCAGTATCAAAGATAATTCAGTATGAATAATATGTT
Source organism: Bacteroidales bacterium (assembly GCA_017561155.1). GTDB lineage: Bacteria > Bacteroidota > Bacteroidia > Bacteroidales > P3 > HGM05376. Next base: position 2,775 of record JAFZDP010000075.1, read on the forward strand.
AGAACAAAAGGAAAAGTTGTGGACATCGAATTTTATATTTATGTGTGTTGCCAACTTTTTGATGAGTTTTTCTTTTTATATATTGATTCCTACATTGCCATTCTATCTTATCGATACCTTCAAGGCAGGGCAGAGTGTGGTAGGAATTATATTGTCAATCTACACCATATCTGTTTTGGCAGTGCGTCCGTTTTCCGGCTTTCTGGCCGATACGTTTCAGCGTAAGCCATTGTATTTGTTTGCCTATTTTATATTTGCGTCGTTTTTTGTAGGCTATGCCTTGGCCGGAACTTTGCTTGTATTCACTATAGTCAGAGTGATACATGGTTTGGCTTTCGGTATGTTGTCTACAACGGGCAATACTTTGGTTATCGACGTAATGCCATCGTCGCGACGTGGCGAAGGGCTTGGATATTTTGGTGTAACGGGCAATATAGCCATGGCTATAGGTCCTATGACCGGGTTGATACTAAAAGATATTTTCCCGTTCGACTATATCTTTATGTTGGCAGCCATCTCCGGTGCGGTGGGTATTCTGTTTGTTTGTTTTGTAAAAACACCGCGCAGAGCGTTGCAAAAAAGTCAGCCTATCTCGTTGGACAGATTCTTTTTGGTGAAAGGAATACCGGCTTCTATATCTTTTCTTTTTTTGGCAGTGCCCTATGCTATGACAAGTTCGTATATAGCGTTGTATGTGTCGTCGTTGGGGCTTACCTCAAACTCCGGTTTCTTTTTTTCTATAATGGCAGTGGGTATGATATTGTCTAGGATTACCTCCGGCAAACTGGTCGACAAGGGATTTATTACGCAAAACATACGCAAAGGTATAGTTATAGCGGCTGTTGCCATGGTGGGCGAGGTCGTGCTGGAGATGGTTATGCTTAAGGATTTTACCATAGGTTGTGTGTTGTACTATTTTGTGGCCTTCTTGTTTGGCTACGGATTTGGAACACTATTCCCGGCCATGAATACATTGTTCATCAATTTGGCACCGCACAATCGTAGGGCTACAGCCAATTCGATGTATCTGACCGGTTGGGATGTGGGTATAGGAATAGGCGCTTTTTTGGGCGGATATATTTCTGAACATCTAGGCTTTATGTCGGTTTATGCTATAGGTTTGTTGTGCGCAATGATAGCTTTGGTGGTATTTGTAGCCTATGTGACACCACACTTCAATAAGAATCGATTGTACTAGGTTGCGTCGCAAAAAGGAAAAAAATATCGTATTTGTTTTAGTAGTCGAAATATAATTTGTATATTTGTAATTGGTAAAAAACATTGTAAAATGCAAGTAACATTAAAAAAATCAATTAGTAATGGCAGTATCGACAATGTAGTTGTTCTTTGTAATAGCTTGTCGGTGTTGGATAATTGTCCTATTTCTAACGAGGAAATAAAATATATAGGCGATAATTTGCCATCGGCAGGTGCTAAATTGTATGTATTTAACAGGCTTGGATATTTTACAATGGTGTGCTACTACAACAGCAGTGATAAGGCTTTGGAAACACATCAGACTTTGCGAACCGAAGCTAAGAAACTACACGGCATATTGGTAGAAAATAATATTTCGGAAGTAAGTGTTGTGGGCAGTGAGGGCGTTTCGGCAGATGACTTTTTGGCCTATTCGGAAGCTCTTATTTTGAGTAGCTACACTTTCGACAAATATAAAACCAAAAAGGGTGCTAAACTGGATAATATAACATTGGTATCCGAAACAATCCAACAAGGCGATATAGATAAGTTGATGAATACTTGCAGTTCGGTGTTTGCGTGTAGAGATTGGGTAAACGAGCCAATAGCAGAGCTCAATGCCGAAACTTTTGCAAACGTATTGCAAGAGCATTGCAACGGTTTGGAAATAAAAACTACCGTACTAAATCAGCAGCAGATAGAAGCGTTGGGAATGGGAGGAATATTGGCTGTAAATAAAGGCAGCCAAGACGAAGCCCGTTTTGTGGTATTGGAATGGAACCCGGGCAATGCTGTAAATACCCAACCTATAGCTCTTGTAGGCAAGGGTATAATGTACGATACCGGTGGCTTGAATATAAAAACAGGCACCTATATGAATGATATGAAGAGCGATATGGCCGGTGCTGCCACTGTAGCTGCCACAATGGTGGCTGTGGCAAAAAACAAACTGCCTATCAGCGTGGTGGCTTTGCTCCCTTTGACCGATAACAGACCTAATGGAAATGCTTATGCTGCCGGCGACATAATAAGAATGTACGACAAAACAACCGTCGAAGTTATAAATACCGATGCCGAAGGGCGAATGGTGTTGGCCGATGCCATAGCTTATGCACAGAACTATAATCCACAGCTTATAATAGATGTTGCAACACTGACCGGAGCTGCACAAAACGCCATAGGCAAGGTGGGAATGGTGGGCATGCACCGCGATGCCGAGCAAGAGATGGCAGAGTTGAAAAACAGTGGCGAACAGGTGTACGAACGTATAGCAGAGTTCCCTTTCTGGAGTGAATATGACGAGTGGATAAAGTCGGATGTGGCAGACCTGCGCAATACAAGCAAAGTGCCTAATGCCGGAATGATAACGGCAGGAAAGTTTTTGGCACATTTTGCCAAGTCGCCATTTATTCATTTAGACATAGCAGGGGTGGCGTTCTACAACGATAATAGTACGATGTATGGGGTAGGAGGCACAGCTTTTGGTGTGCGACTATTGTACAACTACCTAAAAAATAAATGCGAAAATAAGTAATAGAAATAAATAAAAACAATAATACAATGAGTGATAAAAAAATAAAACTGGCTATAACACATGGAGATATAAACGGAGTAGGGTACGAGGTTATTATAAAAACATTTTCCGATAACAGAATGATGGAGATGTGTACTCCTATATTGTATGGTTCGTCGAAGATAGCGTCGTATCATAAAAAACTTTTGCCAAAACAAGAATTGAACTTTACCAATGTGAAAGATGCTAAAAGCTCGATGGATAAGAAGTTTAATGTGGTAAATATAATAAACGAAGAGGTAAAGATAGATTTAGGTAAGTCGACAGAAATAGCAGGCCAACTATCGTTGAAAGCATTGGATTGTGCTTGCGAAGATCTTATAAATGAAAATGTAGATGTATTGGTAACTGCACCTATCAACAAAAAGAATATCCAATGTGAGAATTTCGAGTTTCCGGGACATACAGAATACTTGTCGAACAAATTTGACAGCGACTCGTTGATGATGATGGTTTGCGACCGTATAAGAATAGGTATAGTAACAAGCCATTTGGCATTGAGCGAAGTGCCTAAAGCTATAACAAGAGAATTGCTGTTGAGCAAGATAAAGATAATGAACCAATCGTTGAAACAAGACTTTGGTATAACAATGCCAAAGATAGCCGTTTTGGCACTAAACCCACATGCCGGCGACAACGGAGTGATAGGAACCGAAGACGACAATATAGTATTGCCAACCATACGCGAAGCATACGATAATGGTATATTGGCATTCGGACCATACCCATCAGATGGATTCTTTGGAAGTTCGGAGTTTAACAAATTCGACGGCGTATTGGCGCTTTACCACGACCAAGGACTTATTCCTTTCAAATTAATGTCGTTTACAGAAGGCGTAAACTATACTGCCGGATTGCCTTATGTAAGAACATCGCCTGCTCATGGTACAGGTTATGATATTGCAGGAAAAGATAAGGCTTCGGAACAATCGTTTAGAAGTGCAGTATATTTGGCTTGCAATATATTGCGAAACAGAGAAGAATATAAAGAACTGACAAAAAATCCTATATAATTAAGGAGAAGAACGATATGTTTTCGGTAGCATAGTGATATAGTGTTGCCGAAAACATTTACAGATAGATACAATTAAAAAACACAAGTTCCGTTATTTGAAAAAACAAATACTTAATGGATATAAAATAGTAGACCTATGAAGAAAATTAAAAATATAATGTCGTTGCTAAGTATTGTATTAGTATTAGCATCGTGTACATCGGAAAAGGAATTGGCCTTGTCGTATGTAGAGAAATTCTCGCTTAAAGGGTATAAACCCGTAGAGAAAATATATGTATGTTTGCCAAACTCGGTATTGCATACAAACCAAACACTTAATCAAATAGACGACTTTGTTGATTTGGATTATGATGTTCAAGATAGTGTTATTGTGGCTAATACCAAAATATTGAACAGAATAAACGATAGTATATTTCTTCAACAGTTTAATGATAATTTGATTTATAACCTTGGCCGACTTGGTATCCCTGTCGTAGTGGTCGACGACCCTATTCTAATGCCTAAGGCTGTAAAGAATAAAATATTTACTTTGTATATCCTACAGTTGGAAGCCGAAGAGTTTGTAAAGAGAACTCGCTCGGACTACGAAGACAATAAAAACAATCTTTACTACTACTACGATTACGACTTGAAAGGTTTCAGTACAAATGTATGGTATCTTTTGAACGATACAGTAGACGGTGACAATAAAGATGTGTACTTTAAAAACTTTGAAACCATTGATGAGTTTGAAGGAACGATAAAAGAAATAAAAGGCAACAAAGCTCTTGGCGTAGGAGTATTCGACAAGATAAATGTGAACGATGCATATTTGATGGCTTATCGTGCAGGTGCTATAAGTGCTAAAAAGTTCTGCGAAAAGATAATCAACGACTATGTGAGAGCAAATGTTAAAGGATTGCCTGCTTATTACTATTATTTCAATCCGATAGATAAAACGGTAACTTACTACGACTACGAATTGTACAAAGATAACGAATCGTTTATAAAGATAGATAAAGACTAAGGGCTATCCCTGCAACCGACCGGATAAAGATTTTAATATCATACACACCCAAAAGCACCGACGATGGTTTCTCCTTGTCGGTGCTTTTTGTATATATACACTTGCTGCTTATGGTATAGGCTAAATTTTAGATATGCTATACTTAAAACCTCCGTTTTGCGTTATTCCAAATATTTATTTACGGTAAAAACAAAATATAAATTTATGAAAGGTCAGAAATGTTTCGTCGCTTTTTTAGTTGTGCAGTTATTGTTATCGGCGGTAGGTGTTAAGTCGCAGAATATCGATTATATAAAGGAAGACACTTGGGTTGATTCGGTGTTTAATTCGTTGGATTTCAGACAACGGATAGGACAGCTTATGATAGTGCGAGTGCCATCGACGGCAAATCCTAAAAAACAAAAAGAACTTTATGCCAATGTAAGGGATCTGAATGCCGGTGGGGTATGTTTTTTTGGAGGAACAATGGACGAGCAATTGGATATGACCAAGCGATTGCAAAAGATGGCCTATGTACCTTTGTTGATATCGATAGATGCCGAATGGGGATTGGGTATGCGGTTGAAAGACGCCTATTCGTTTCCACGTCAGATGATGATGGGGGCATTGGAAAACGACTCGTTGATATACGAAATTGCTTCCGAGATAGCACACCAGTGCCGTAAGATGGGTATACATATCAATTATGCTCCATGCATCGATATAAACTCAAACCCTGCAAATCCGGTGATAGGTGCACGCTCGTTTGGCGAGGATAGAGAAAAAGTGGCTCGCAAAGGTGCTATGTATGCAAAGGGATTGGAAGATAATGGTGTTATGGCTGTGATAAAACACTTCCCCGGACATGGAGATACCGACGTAGACAGCCATCACGATTTGCCGGTTATAGCACACACCAAAGAGTATATGGATTCTGTAGACTTGTATCCTTTCAGGAAAATTATCGAAGTAGGAGTAGGAGGGGTAATGGTAGGACATTTGCAAGTGAATGCCTACGATGCCAGAGTAAACCGTCCGTCGTCGTTGTCGAGCATGATAGTTAATAATATTCTTCGTCGCGAAATGAACTACAGAGGCTTGGTATTTACCGATGGTATGGATATGAAAGCCGTTACCGACAACTATAAAAAAGGTGCTGCCGAAGTAGAGGCTATACGTTCGGGGGTTGATGTGATACTATTGCCGGACAATATGTTGGACGCTGTCGACGCTATAGAAAAGGCATGTGCCGAAGATTCGTTGCTACAGAAATTGGTGAACTTGAAATGCAAGAAGATATTGCGAACAAAGTATAGATATGGCTTGAATAAATTGGATTTGAAATCGTTGTCGGTGCCTACAGCCGAGGATAACGCCAGATGCGAGGGCCTTACAGCACAATTGGCCGAGCAGTCGGTGACTGCACTCCGAAACAAAGGAGATATATTGCCACTGCAAAACATGGGCGATAAGAAAATATTGTCGGTAGTAGTCGGGAAGAAAGAACCTACGGAATTTACCAAAACAGTGGATAATTATGCTAAATGTACCCATTACTATTTCGACCCCAAGAAAGATAAGTTGGATACACTGTTGAAGGAAGCCGGAAACTACGACATATTGTTGTTGTCGATATATGCTTATGCAAATCCTACATCCAAAAAGAACTACGGTGTCACCAATGAAATTCTTACTATGTTGGATACCTTGCAGAGGTTGCCGTCGAAAATGGTTGTTGTAGGTTTTATGTCGCCATACGGCTACAACCATCTGAAGAATATAGAAGGAATAGATGGTATAGTTATTGCTTACCAAAATGTAGACCCGATGCAAGTGGCTGCTGCCAATGCTGTTTTTGGCGGAATACCATTTATGGGTAGTATGCCGGTATCGGCAGGCAGGTTCTCGGCCGGATTGGGAAAAACAACCCAAAAGTCGCGTTTGTCGGTGGTGCCTCCGAAAACGGTGGGTATGAATGACAAGTATTTGGACCGTATAGATTCGATAGCCGAGTATGGAATAAAGCAAAACGCATATCCGGGATGTCAGGTGTTGGTGGCAAAAGATGGATATATTGTATACAACAAATCGTTTGGCAATTATACATATAGTCCTGCATCCGAACCTGTAACCAACGAAACTATGTACGATATTGCATCGGTAACAAAGGTGGCTGCAACAACACTGGCTGTGATGAAATTGGTAGACGACAAGAAAATATCGTTGGACGACTGCTTGTCTAAATATCTGCCATACCTTAAGCACACCAACAAGAAGAATATAACGGTGAAAGAGGCTTTGAGTCATTATGCACAGTTGCAAGCCTTTGTTCCGTTTTGGAAAGATGCGGTAGCCGACCATTGTGTAGAAAAGGTTACAGACAAAACTGTGGCTGTAGATACTTCGATATACACTATTATCGCCGACGATTTTTATGTAGAGAAATCGTTTAGAGATAAGTTGTTGCAGATGATAGCCGACTCTAAACTTACAAAAGAGAAGAAGTATTTGTATAGCGACTTTGGTTTTATCCTTTTGGCCGATATGGTACAGGCTGTATCCGGACAGACATTGGATGTGTTTATGGACAGCAATTTCTATTCCTCGTTGGGGTTGGATAGAATGACATTCAATCCTTTGCAACATGGAATATCCAAAGCCGATATTGCACCTACCGAGAATGATAAACATTTCAGATATACACAGGTACAAGGCTATGTACACGACGAAAATGCAGCCTTGATGGGCGGTGTGGCCGGACATGCCGGATTGTTTTCTAATGCTACCGACTTGGCTGTACTTATGCAGATGTTGCTAAACAAAGGTTCATACGCAGGTGTCGACTATCTGTCGGCAGGTGTTGTCGATGTGTTCAATACACGTCATTATGCCAAGGCCAACAATCGTAGAGCGTTGGGATTCGACAAGCCTTTTATCTCCGACAAAAGTACTCATGTGTCGCCGCAAGCATCGCAAAGTAGTTTCGGGCATTCGGGGTTCACAGGTACATTTGTATGGGTCGATCCGGAATACCGGTTGGTGTATATATTCCTTTCCAATCGTGTTTATCCCGACACCAAAGAAAATAAATTATCGAAACTAAACATACGAACAAATATTCAAGAACTAATTTACAACTCGCTAAAGTAAGAAATAAGAGAAAACAATGAAGTGGGCTAAATGGATTATAACAGGCTTGGGTTGGACCTTTATGGGTCCTATAGGTGCTATAATAGGATTTTTTGTGGGTTCGGCAGTCGATGCTGCCAGCCGTGCTTTGGATGAAGGTGCTGCCACTACAGGTCCTGCATCGGCCGGACGACGTGGGGCTTACACTACTCCAAACGACATCAGAGTGTCGTTTTTGCTGCTTATTGCAGTGGTAATGAAAGCCGATGGCAAAGTGGTGAAGTCGGAACTGGACCATGTAAAGAAATTTCTTTTGCAGAACTATGGCGAAGAACAAGCAACCGATATGTTGCATATCCTCAGAGATCTTGTCAAGAAAGACTATTCGGTGTATGAAGTATGCCGACAGATACGGCTAAACACCAACTATACCACCCGTATGCATTTGTTCGATTTCTTGTATAGTGTGGCAGCTATCGACAACGATTGTACTGTGCAGGAGCAAACAGTGTTGCATACCATAGCAACCGAACTTAGAATATCGTCGTACGACTATACCTCTATTCGTGCACGCCACACTGCAGGACGTGCTTCGTATGGTTCATCGTATTCTTCTACCACAGCAAAGAACCCTTATTCGGTGTTGGGTATAGAAAAGACTGCCACCGACGACGAAGTGAAGAAAGCATACCGCCGTTTGGCCATGAAGTTCCACCCCGACAAAGTGGAAGGTCTTGGCGAAGAAGTGAAAAAGAACGCCGAACAGCAGTTTAGAGAAATAAACGAAGCCTACGAAACTATTAAGAAACAAAGAGGTATAGCATAAAAGCTATTTGCGATAAGAAACATACTGTACAGACATCGTAAGCCAAGGGTTTGAACCGTCAGATTCTTGGTTTGCGATGTCTGATTTTTATATACCACTATGAAAAATCGGATATGAATTTCTGCAAAAAAGCATAAAAAAATGGACCGAAAATGACGTTTTGGAGGGGCTTTTTTTTGCCAAAAATGACCGAAAAGCAATAACGTAAATAAAAGTTATCAACAGCTTGAAGCATAGAAAGTTCGCATCGATTAGGGTGCGTTTTTTTTATGGGTATTTACACCGGTATAGATACTGTATATACGATTATTTAAACGGTAATAACTTTTTTATACGTTTCAGCCGGTTAGATGGTGCAAAAGTTAATTACTTGAAGTTGTAAAATGCTGAGTTATTAACAGATATGAGGAATTTGAAAGACTTGAAAAACTTGCAAAACGGCGATTTATGTCGTATCTTTGCAAAAGAAACCGAAGAACTATTTCAAACCGAGAGACAGTCGATCCTCGGGGTTCTTCAAATAAATCTTTATAAACCAAATAAAATGATTAACATTATTTCAAAGGAGCAGCCTACTCCTAAAATAGGCACAAAAGAAATGGAGATGAAATACTCCCTTCACATTCAGTATGCGGGAACACTTTCGACAAAAGATGTTATTGCGTTTGCCTGCAAACATACCGGTATGCAATCCACAGCCATGAAAGCGGCTTTGGATAGCTGCTGTCAAACCATTGAACTATTTCTTTCGATGGGCTACAGAGTGGAAATGGGCGAACTGGGCACATTCTTTGCTACTACAAATGGCACAACAGTGTATAGCAATGTTGATGCAGGTTTGTCGCAACTGAAAAGGTTGAGAGTACGTTTCGATGCAAACAAAGAGCTGAAGCAAGCTGTAAACAGTGCCGAAAAGCGATTGGTTGCCATTCAGAAGCTGGTAGATCCGGAAAAGAAAATCTACCAAACAATAACTACCAACGAATTGGTAAACAATAGCGAAGGGGTAGGCGGTTCCGGTGGAAGCAGCGGAGACAACACCGACAATGGTGGAAACTCTGGCTCGGGAGGAGGTTTTGAAGGATAAATATCCTTGAAAATCATGCGTCGGCAAAGGTTTGCCGATGCTTTTTTTTGCCCATTTTTACCCAAATTATACCCTAAAAAAGCTCCCATTTTCACGCATTTTTCAAAAAGCCGATCGATCGATTTCGAAAAAATGATCGATCGATTTCCTAAAAACGATCGATCGGTTATACTCAAAAACCACCACACTTTGCTGCCAAAAGTGCCGTACTTTTGCCTTGAAAGTGCCATACTTTCACCCCGTAACTATGGCAGTTTTTATGGCTAAACCGCATAGGTTTTATCTCGAAAATTACCATTGTTTATTGGCTAAAATGCCAGAGTGTTTTGTTGTTTTTTATACTATATTGTAAATACAACGACACCCTATTGTGCGGCAAACGACAATAGGGTATGACGACTTTGATGATATACTGTCGTTTTTGGGACAATATTTTTGCTTATTGTATTGCGTATGTGAAATAAATAGTGTACTTTTGCAGTTTGAAATTAAGAGCAAAATAGTAAAGGATACTTTTATATTTTGCTTGATGTGATAAATAAATGAATTTTTCAGAACAGACTATTGGATTGTAATTTAGGATATTGCATAAAGTAATAAATAGATAATATTGGGTGTGATTGGAAAATCTTGGTAGCCATAGCAAAAGCCCTTGATGTGGATTTGAATTTTAAAGGATGTAGGTATGGAATCG
>JAFZDP010000076.1 GCA_017561155.1 Bacteroidales bacterium
CATTACTTCCGACTGAGGAGTGATAGGATAGCCAAAATAACCATCACAACCACTGGCAATCATTGCTTGGGCAATAGCTTCATTACCCTTCATTAATTTTAATTCCTTTGCCATTTCTTATATACCTTTAACTGTTTATAATTTTGCTCTATAGACGGATATTACACCATCAGGGCATACGATAGCACAACTTGCACAACCGATGCATTCGTCTTTTACAGCTTCAGCATAATTGTAGCCTTTGCTGTTTACATTTTTCGATAACGCAATAACTGTGTTTGGACATGCTCCTAAGCATACGCCACAGCCTTTACAGCGTTCTCTATCAATAACAATTTCTCCTTTTACTGCCATGTTATTTAGATTTATAGGATTAGTAATTTTCTGTGTTTTGAATGGCAAAGTTACGATTTTTTTCTGATATATAATTGATTTTGATGAAAATCTTTTTCCCACGCCTTTGACCTTTCATTGGAAGATTTATTTATTTCATTGATTTATTGGATTGTTAGAATAACAATTGTTTACAATATTTTGTTGATATAATTATATGTACAATCTGTTTCTTTTCTTTTTTGTATCTCAATTTTCCTCTTTTTTCTCTGCGTGGCATCAAAAAAAGCTTATTTATTTTCTCGCTTTGATATTCCGATGCTAATATGTGTTTGATATTGTTTGATAACAACGTGTTTTGGCTATATTTTCATTTCTTGTTGTGCAAGTAGAAAAAGGTAGCGGAAACGGAATTTTGTATAGCCATAACTTTTGCTTTTTACCACGCTATACTGTCAACTCGTTCATGATAGGGTGTGACAAGATTGACGGTATATTGTGAAAAATACCATTCCCGGGATGTTTCAATTAGGGGACTTGCAGTAATTATTATTTGAGTTGATACTGAGTTTTTGTGTAGGTTGTTGTAGGATGTATAAGTGTAAGAAAATAAAAGTTTTATAGTTAATTCTACTTGGAACGTATACCTCTTGGGTGTTTAAAAAAATGACACCTTTACACCAAAACCATAAATGTTGCGTTATATAGCACAGAATTAAGAAAAATGTAATGAAACGTTTCCTATCTATAATATTATTGATGGTGCTTGCAAATTTGGCAAATGCACAGCTGCTTAAAATTACTCGAGTAGTTGTAGGCGAGGATGGTAGCGTGGAATTGCGTTGGCAATACGATGGCTCTTTCGATTCGTTTGTGAACTATGTGATAGAGAAGGAGCAAGGAGGAGTGTATCAGGTATGTGAAACATTGACCGACTATTCGGTAAATTCGTATACCGATATGAATTCGAGTGCTGCAGATGTGTCTGTCAAATATAAAATTACAGCAACGGCCAATCCTGTAAGTTTTGTAGATTCGGTGGCAACGATGTGCCTAAGTGTCACAAATGTAAGTGCCAATAAGGCGGCTGCGTTTCTTATGTGGAATAGTCCTAAAGAGGGTAATTATGATTATACTCTTAGCAGGAAAATAATGGGTAAAACCGAGTGGCAAGAAATAGCTGTTACCAACAATATTATGCATACCGATACAATACGCAGGGCAGTGTGTGGCGATACTGTGCTTTACCGCATAGAGTGTGGAATGGAGGAAAACAATGTTTCGTATTCCAATAGCGTAGGGTCATTGTTCGACGATCCTATGCCTACAACTCCGTGCAGGTTGGATGTTGTGTCGGTAGACGAAGAAACACAGAAGATAAAATTGTTGTGGCATCCAAGCCCCGACGACGATATTTGTGGATATTTTATTTGCCAAGGCAATCCTTGTATGGCGTTGGATACTATTTATGGCAAATACGATACCTCTTATATCGCCGATAATCATTCTTCGCTAGCTGTGTTCGATTATAGAATATATGCTTTCGACTCTTGTTTTACTCCAAGTGCTCTTACCGAATACTATCATAATATAGTGCTGACGGGTAAGGTGTTGGATTGTAGCAACGATGTGGAGGTAAGGTGGAATAGTTACATAAATATGCCCGACGGATTGTCCCATTATGCTATATATGCCCGTTTTGAAGGAGAGCAAAACTATCGTCAGATGGGGACGGTTCCCGAAGATAACGAGTTGAAGTATATATTTACAGCACCTTATGGTACTACGCAGGTCGATGTAAAAGTGTTGGCTGTAAGTAATAAAAGCTCAAGGATTTCTGTTTCGAATGTTTTGAATATCAATATGTCATCGCCTGATACGGCAGAGTATATATATATAAGATTGGCTACGGTGGCCGAGGATAATGGTTCGATAGATTTGACTTTCGTGGTGGATACCAATTTCGAAACAACAGAATATTTGCTGTACCGAAAGGAAAATTCAAAATCGTACTATTTGTATGATAAGATACCATATTCGGGAAAATCGACTATACAATATACCGACGACAATGTAGATGTGAAATATAACAGATACTTTTATCGTTTGGCAGTGAAAGATGGTTGCGGTGCGAGGGAAAAACGATCAAACGAAGCATCGCCCGTATATTTGACTTTGAAAACCGAAGACAATGTGAATATAATAAGCCGAACCAACTACATAGGTTGGGATACGGTGGAAAGCTATAATCTTTTCCGCAGACACGAAAGTAGCGACGAATGGGAACAAATAGCTGTTTTGGGTTGGGACGAATATTACTATTCCGACCATTTGTCTGCCATTCCTCACCTTACCGAGAGTATATATTATAGGGTAGATGCGGTAGAAGGACCTACTGTGTTTTCGGAGTCGTTGGTGTCAAACTCTAATTATGTGGTGTATACTCGCAAAGGAGAAATTTGGCTGCCTACGGCTTTTACGCCTCAGAGTGATATTAATAATGTTTTCAAACCGTATTCCACATTTATAAAAAGCGAAGGATATACGTTTCAGATTTACAATAGAATGGGTTTGAAGGTTTTTGAAACCACCGATTTGACACAGGGATGGAACGGTACTTTTAATGGTAATTATGTTCAGCAAGGAGCCTATGTTTATGTAATTTATTGTACGTTTAGCGATGGTACTTCGCATGTGCAAAAAGGTACGGTAGTGGTTGTAAACTAATAATGGTAAAGAATTAGAAATGAATACAAACGAAACTCCTTTTGCTTTGTTGGCAAGCAAGCGACAAAGTGATAGAAAATATAAAGACACTCCGGTTGAGAAAGAAAAAATATTACGATGTTTGGAAACTGCACGCTTATCTCCATCGGCATGTAACTCTCAACCTTGGCATTTTGTTGTAGTAGACGACGAAAAGCTGGTACAAGATATGGCAAAGAACGTGGTGTCTGTAGGTATGAACAGTTTTGCTCCGCAAGCGAAGATGTGGGTTGCGGTAGTGTTGGAAAAAATGAATTTTACGGCTACTATCGGTAGTGTGATAAAGGATAAAGAATATTCGTTGTTGGATGTTGGAATAGCAGTGAATCAGTTTTGTTTACAAGCGGCCGAATTGGGATTGGGAACGTGCATAATAGGGTGGTTCGACGAAAAGAAAGTAAAAAAGCTATTGCAAATAAACAGTAGAAAAAGAGTACCTGTGCTAATATCGGTAGGATATCCCGACTCGGACACACGACCCAAAGTACGCAAACCATTGGATAAAATGAGTAGTTGGAACAAATACTAATCTTTTGGTCGTAGAATTGATACAGACTTGGATATACAATCAGAGTAGAGAAAAATATAACTCTAAGTGTTGGTACACAGAAGTTTTGGCAACAGATAATAAAAAAAATAATTATTTGTTGCCTAATTGTTTGTCTATGTGGATACAAATGTGTACCTTTGCAAATAAATTATTAGAATTTGAGAATAGGCGTATATTTCTGTTATATAAAAGATTAAGACTTTTTTTGTGTAACAAAAGTATATAGATTAGTTTCTTATAAAACAAAATTAACGCTAAGTTCAACATTGATAAAATACAAAGTCGATATGAAAATAGAAGTGAAAATTTGTATGGGAACCGCTTGTTATGTTATGGGCGGATCAGAATTGGCAACATTGTCAGAGTATTTAACACCGGAACAATTGAAATATGTAGATATAAAAGGTGAGCCTTGTATAAATGCATGCTTCGATCAAAAAGAACAACGTCCACCATTTGTACATGTTGGAGAAGTGCTTATTTCGGAAGCTAATATTAATAAAGTAAAAGAAGAAATAGAAAGACAAATAACAGAATTAAGTTTGTAAAGTATCATGAATAATGCTAAGCAAATTCGCCGCGACTTGATTAGTCGTGTTGCAAAATTGTTGGAAGAAAGAACTTTAGTAGAAAAAATCGACCGTCTACCTTTGGAGATGCGTCCTCGCAATCAAAAAGCAATTCGTTGTTGCTGCCACAAAGAACGCGCAGTTCTTAAGTACAGAACAATGGCTCTTTTAGGTTTCAATACAACCGACGAAACCGACGAATTGATGCCATTGTCGGAATATGCAAAACAAGCTGAAAAAAGAACAAGAGATCAATATACTCCTGTTCAGCTTACAGTAGTTGACGAAGCTTGTTCGTCGTGTGTAAGAAACAACTACATCGTGTCTAACTTGTGTCGTGCATGTGTGGCACGTCCTTGTATGTATGCATGTAAAAAAGATGCTATCACAGTAACCGATAAAGCATTCATCGACCAAGATAAGTGTGTAAATTGTGGTATGTGTAAAGAAGCTTGTCCATTCCATGCTATTATTTACCAACCAATCCCTTGCGAAGAATCGTGTCCGGTAGGTGCTATAAAACGCAACGAAAACGGTATCGAATATATCGACGATAGCAAGTGTATCTATTGTGGTAAATGTATGGTGGCCTGTCCTTTCGGTGCTATTATGGAAAAATCTTTCTTGGTAGAAATCATCAATTCTATAAAAGAAGGTAAAAAAGTAGTAGCTATGGTTGCTCCTGCATTGGCCGGACAATTCCAAGTAGGAATGGGACAAATGATGGCAGCTATCAAACAATTAGGTTTCTACGATGTAGTAGAAGTTGCTAAAGGTGCTAACGAAACTACCGAAAACGAAGCTAAAGAATTTATCGAACGTATGGAAGAAGGTGAACCATTTATGACAACTTCTTGCTGTCCTGCTTGGGTAAACCTTGTAAACAAACATATGCCTGAAATGAAACCTTTCGTTTCAGACACTCCATCGCCAATGGTATATACTGCTCGTAGCGTGAAAGCTGCTATGCCTGAAGCTATAACAGTATTTGTTGCTCCTTGCGTAGGAAAACGTAGCGAAGTATATCGTACTCCTGAAGTTGACTATGTAGTATCGTTCGAAGAAATAGGTTCATGGTTGATGGCTCGTAATATAGACGTTATGAAATGCGAAGCTGCTGAAATAGACACTACTATCAATTCTGATGGTCGTCGTTTCGCTTACTCGAATGGCGTTACAATGTCTGTAAAGAACTATGTAGAAAACCCTGAAGTTATAAAAGATATAGTTATAAGCGGATTGGATAAAGCTGCTATACGTACATTGAAGGGATATGTAAAATCTTGTCCCGGTAACTTTGTAGAAGTTATGTCTTGTCCGGGAGGTTGCGTAAACGGTTGTGATGTTATAGCTAATCCTCGTGTAGCAACTCGTCAGGTAGACAACTTTGCAAAGTCAATGGAAAGTGGAGAAAATAAATAATCCACATATTGAAATAGCTGAGAAATACTATTCATAATTATATTTGGAGGGAACACAACTTTTTGTGTTCCCTTTTTTTATTCTATGTTGTTATAATTTGTAGAAGTGTAAATAATTCCGTATCTTTGCAAAATATTGATGAATATAAACCATTTGGTGCAAAAGAGTGTTTGTCAGTATGTTTAAATACGAAAATAACTATGATGGAAAGCCGTATAAAGAATAGTGTAGAAAGAAGTATAGAGGTGAAGCAGCAAATACTGAACGACGAAACAATGTTGCAAAAAATAAAAGCCTCGGTTGAGATGATTGAAACCTCGTTGCGAGAAGGTGGAAAAATACATTTTTGTGGCAATGGGGGAAGTGCTGCTGATGCACAACATTTGGCAGCAGAACTTAGTGGACGCTTTTATTTCGACAGACCACCATTGAATGCCGAAGCATTACATTGCAATACCTCTTACCTTACTGCTGTAGCCAACGACTATGGATACGATGTGGTGTTTTCTCGTTTGCTTGAATGTTCGGGTCGTAAGGGCGACGTAGTGGTAGGTATATCTACATCGGGAAACTCTAAGAATATTATTAACGCCTACAATATTGCAAAGGATATGGGTATAAAAATAATATCTATGACCGGCGAGACAGGAGGAAAAATGAAAGAATATTCCGACATTTTGATTAATGTGCCAAGCACAGATACTCCTCGTATACAAGAAAGCCATATAATGATAGGCCACATAATTTGCGAATTGGTAGAGCATAATATGTTTGGAAGATAAAGTACAGAGTACTATGTATGTATAAGAAAAATAGCAATGAATTGGTATACGACAATTCATTGCTATTTTGTTTTATTAGGCAACTTCTAAAAATTGCTTTGCAGGTGATTTGTGGAATTTTCTTAGAAAAGACGTGCCGCGGTGTGTCTTTACAATATTTTGACCTATCATAGCGGGCTATACGACCCCAAAAGAAATAGAAAGGTTTCGGCAGAAAAACACAACGTTGCGATTAAGCGAGTAAAGAACAATGCCCAAGCATTAGCTCTTTCGAGCGATAGCAACATCGACGAAGTCAACCACGCAAAAGTTTCAAAGAACACTCTTTGGTTTATCCGAAACGTGGAATTTTTAGAAGTTGCCTTAATTCATCCAACAGGTAATATATGTTTTCTGACATGAATTTAATGTTAATTCTATAGTTAATAACTATTAATAAAATAGCGTATATGACCCTCAAAAAAAATGGGTACCCATTTTTCTCCAAATGGGTACTATATTTTCTCCGAATGGGTACCCATTTTACCCCCAAATGGGTACCCATTTTTTGATTATATAGTACTATCCGGAACAAAATATAGTGGGGATATTTAAAATGACAGATTATTAAAAATTCAAATTGTTGAATATTAGAGTGTTTTGACTTTTTGAGAAATGTTTTTTTTATGGCCGATAATGCCGGTGTCTTATTTTCGTGAGCCAAATATACGGATAAAATGCATAGTTGTAAATGTTAAAATACAACTTGTGCAAATGCATTATTATGCAGTTGCAACATCTGTCTTTTTCTAAAGAGAGGTATCGAAAGTAGAGAAAGTTTGTGAGGCATGAGCCGGCTTTGCTTTGCTACGCCAAGACTAAAGACAGCTTCTAAAAATTGCTTTGCAGGTGATTTGCGGATTTTTTTTTACTAGTAGAGACGTGCCAAGGCATATCTTTGCAATATATGCGACCCCAAAAGAAATAGAAAGATTTCAAGAAAAAACGCAAACGTTGCGATTAAGCGAGTAAAGAGCAATGCCCAAGCATTAGCTCTTTCGAGCGTGAACAACATCGACGAAGTCAACACCCAAAAGTTCTTTTATAGTATGATAATATTTCATAGAACGTGGAATTTTTAGAAGTTGCCATTATTCAAAAAAAAGAAACGCCTACTCATATAAGCAATTGTCTTGTGCTGAAAAAAGTTGACACAAAAGTCAACAAAATATGAATAAAGAAACCAAAAGAAAAAGAAAAAGAAGAGAAAATTTCAAGTACGATGAGAAAATAGACATCGTGAGAATGCACTATTTTGAGGGTGCAA
>JAFZDP010000077.1 GCA_017561155.1 Bacteroidales bacterium
CTACTTTCTTTTGATTGAGCATAGCGGGCTATGCGATTGAAAAAGAAATAAAAAGATTTCAAGAAAAAACGCAAATCACGCAAAAGTTCTTTTATCACATGATAATATTTCATAGAACGTGGAATTTTTAGAAGTTGCCTTTAAATATTACACGTATATTATTTTGTGTTGTCGAGAAAAAAGTGTAATTTTGCAAACTCAAACATAATATTTTAGAATACTGCATATTTAATTTAATAATACATATTTTAAAAAGATAAAACGATGAAGATAGTAAACATTTTTTGTATTGCTGCAATGGTGGCAATAATGGTGGGTTGTGGCAACAACAATTCAACGCCAACAGCACAAGAA
Source organism: Bacteroidales bacterium (assembly GCA_017561155.1). Lineage (GTDB taxonomy): Bacteria > Bacteroidota > Bacteroidia > Bacteroidales > P3 > HGM05376. The sequence continues at coordinate 355 of JAFZDP010000077.1, forward strand.
CCACAAAAACCGGTGGTTTACATGACAAAAGATATCTCGCCGGAGGGCTTGGTGAAAGTGTATAAAGCTTTGGGTGTACAACCCGAGGGTAGAGTGGCAGTGAAAATAAGCACAGGAGAACCGGGAGGTAAAAACTTTTTACAACCATCGCTTATTCAACTTTTTGTAAACGAGGTGAACGGTACATTGGTAGAATGCAACACTGCTTACCCTGGAGGAAGAATGACAAGTGAGGCACATTGGAAAACAGCAAAAGATCATGGATTTTTGGATATTGCTCCTTTCGATTTGTTAGACGACACTGCCGAAATAAAAATACCGGTGCAAGACACTACTCACATTAAATATAACATTGTGGGCAAAAACATAGAAAACTATGATTATATGATAAACCTAGCCCACTTCAAAGGTCATACAATGGGTGGTTTTGGAGGTGTGCTTAAAAATCAAAGTATTGGTTTTGCTTCAAGCAACGGAAAAACTTATATACATACTGCAGGTATAAGCGAAGAAAGAGATTCTATATGGAGCTATTTGAAAGTGGTAGAGCAAGATGACTTTTTGGAATCTATGGCTGCCGCTGCTCAATCTATTCATGAATACTTCAAAGGCAAGGTTATTTACATTAATGTGATGAACAACTTATCTATAGACTGCGATTGTAGTGCTCATCCGGCAGACCCTGAAATGAAGGATGTGGGAATACTTGTTTCGTTAGACCCTGTGGCTTTAGACCAAGCGTGTGTAGATTTAATATTTCAATATCCATCCACCAAAGATGATAATGCTCAAACATTGGTGGATAGAATAAAAGAAAAACACGGAACACACATAATAGATTATGCCGAAAAGATAGGCTTGGGATCTAAAGATTATGAATTGAAAGTCATAGACTAATAACGTAAAACTTATATAAACTAACCCTTTTTTTGCGACAAAGGAGGAACATACAACAAAAACAAACTTTTAGTACTGTTTGTGTGTTCTTCCTTTTTCTATATATTATATTATGAAGAAAATAGTAGTTATAACGGCAATGCTCTGCTTAATGCCACTTACATTTATGGCACAGAGTGTGGATAAAGAGATGGTGCAAGCGGCGGTAAGCCAACAAATGAAAGATTACCCAAACACTACACTGCAAGATATATATAAGAATTTCTTTCAAGATGTTTTAGGGCCGGGACACTTATTGTCTGACACCACAGCTGCCAAAGAATATCTGGAACAAGAGCTGCTTGCTTACTCCGGCACGAAGCCTTACCACAAGAGGTATTATGAAGTCATAGGGTATTCTCATAACTATTATAGAGTGAATCTTGCGGTAGTGTGGGAGGGATTGGTAAGCAAGGAAGAGTTGTTTGCCGCTTTTTTTGAGAGTGCCAAAAACATAACACCTGCTACAGTGGAAAAATGGAGAAAAGAATGGGACGAAGTGGAAGCCGTAATTGATAGTATGAACTTAGGCATAGCCCACTACGAAGAGGATAAAGCGGCCATAGACTCAATGCTGAACAGTGGAAAATACATGATGCGACACAGTAAAGTCTATAACGATAATTATCATCCACATTATAGAATAATTGAAAAGAAAATATTCCACGAGAAGATATTACCACTTATAGAAGAATAAAAAAATAGTAGCTACAAATGTAGTGGAGTGCGGAATGATGCGGTATATATATGATGTACAATAATAAATAATATTGAACCATGATACGAAAAATAACGTTGATATTAGGTTTATTGGCATGTGTATTGGCAGGCAATGCAAGTGCACAAAATCTGACAAAAAAGATAGAGCCGATAAAATGGGTAGAAGTAAAAGATTCATCAATACTGACTATTATCGACGATTTTATTTATTTCTGCGACAGTGTGTGTCATTATGAAAAAGAGTTCCCGAAAGGTAAATATATCTTTATCAGCTATACCGCACAAAGATTAGTAGGGGACGATGGTGCTTTTTTAGAAGAAATAGAATCGTATGGCTTAAATTTATGTATGAAATATGAAGTACTTGCACAGAATAAACCATCTTTGTTGGCTTTTAAATATAGGGAATATATTGTTTTGACAGAAGAAATGGGAGAAAAGGCTTTGCCAAATTTAAAGCAAAGGATGCAAACTATGTTTGAAACGAAAACCAATAAACCACCAATCGATGTAGAAGTCACTTATATGGATGATAATTACATTGTATTAGTAGGCGGTAGTGGACCTGAGTGGCATGTTTATTACAAGGATGACGGGATAGTATATGCACATACAGCATGTTTCGGCGAATAGTATTTAGGATATTAGGTATGCGAGCAACGAAAAAAAGATATATATTGCAGATATAAAAACATAAGTATTGTTTGGTTTGTTTGGAAGATATATTGTGGCAAACTAAACTATTATAAATAAAAAAACATAGATATGAATAACGCTATATTTACATTTCCCAAACCATCAAACGAGCCCGTGTTGGGCTACAAGCCAGGTAGTTTCGAACGTGAAGCCATACGCCAAGCTATGGATAAACTGCTGTCGGAAGTTACAGAAATACCAATCATTGTAGGAGGTAAAGAGATACGCACCGGCGATATGGGCACCGTGGTGATGCCTACAGACCATAGTCATGTGTTGGCACACTACCACAACGCCGGCGAAAAAGAAGTGCAAATGGCTATAGATGCGGCTATAGCTGCACACTGCGAATGGGCAAATACCCCTTGGGTAGAACGTGCTGCGGTGATGATGAAAATAGCGACACTGTTGGCCGGAAAGTATCGCTACGAGATAAATGCAGCAACAATGTTGGGACAGGCAAAGACTACTATGCAGGCCGAAATAGATTCGGCATGCGAGAGTATAGACTTTTTGAAGTTCAACGTACACTATGCTTCGCAAATCTACGCAGACCAACCGATATCTGAAAATGGTGTGCTTAATCGTGTTGAATACCGACCATTGGAAGGTTTTGTATTCGCAATTACTCCGTTTAACTTTACATCTATAGCGTCGAACTTATGTATGAGTCCGGTGCTTATGGGAAATACTTGTGTGTGGAAACCGGCTACCACATCGTTGCTTTCAAACTATGTGCTTATGAAGATATACAAAGAAGCCGGATTGCCAGATGGGGTAGTTAATTTCCTTCCGGGTAATGGTGCTGCTATCGGAAAGGCTGTGTTTGCCAGTCCACACTTGGCTGGTGTGCACTTTACAGGCTCGACAAAGACTTTCAATAGCTTCTGGAAAACCATTGGCGACAACATAAACAACTACAAAACCTATCCTAAAATAGTGGGCGAAACGGGAGGCAAAGATTTTATTTTTGTACACAACACCTCGTGCCCCAAGGTAGTGGCTACTGCCATAGTGCGTGGTGCTTTCGAGTTTCAAGGTCAGAAATGTTCGGCAGCTTCGAGGGCATACATACCTCAAACAATGTGGGCAACTGTCAAAGATCATATAGGCTGTATGCTTGCCGAAATTAAAGTAGGCGATGTTTGCGACTTTTCGGCTTTTGTTAATGCCGTTATCGATGAGGCGTCGTTCGACAATTGTATGAGCTACATAAACCACGCCAAAGAGAGCCCCGAAGCCGAAATAGTGTTTGGGGGTAAGGGCGACAAGAGTGTAGGTTACTATGTACAACCTACCGTTATACTGGCTAAAAAGCCGGACTACAAATCGATGAAAGAAGAAATATTTGGCCCGATAATAACAATATATGTGTATGACGACGACAAGTATGAAGAAACATTGCATTTGTGCAACAATACATCGCCATACGGACTGACAGGTGCTGTATTCGCCACCGATAGAAAAGCGTTGCGGTTGGCTTCGGACATATTGCGTTATGCTGCGGGCAATATATACTACAACGATAAGCCTACGGGTGCCGTGGTTGGTCAGCAACCATTTGGTGGTGGACGCATGTCGGGAACCAACGACAAAGCCGGAAGCTACCTAAACTTAATACGCTGGACCAGCCCTCGAACAATAAAAGAAACATTTGAACCTCCTACTGATTACAAATATCCTTTTATTTCGGATGCCAAATAAAAGAGGATATAGACAATAATAGAGAAAAGCGTTGTAGCCCTTTGCGGGCTACAACGCTTTTTTTGTATATCTGCTGACTGATTGATAAAAAACCATAATATTTACTTTTATTATTTTGTATCTTTTATTATTTTGTATCTTTGCACAAACAATATGATAATATATACTGATATGCAAATAATTAAAAGACTTGTATTTATTGTTGTTATAATGTTTATGGCAGGGTGTTCAAAAGATGAATTTATCGCAGAACAGGCATCTACGAAAGTGGGAATTTCAACTAGTGGTGGATTTAGATTAGGTAATAAAATTGAAAATGCATATTCGCTTGAATATATGCAACAAGCTTATGATGCATTGAAAGAACGTGGTGAAATATCGGAATCTATCAATATTGAAACAACACATTTGTATATTAAATTAAATCCACAAGACAGTGTGGAAATGAACTATATTTTGGAAGATAGTGTATTGGCATTATTTCCTTATCCTTTGGATTACGAACTTATTGGAGAAGGAGAATATGAGGTTGAAGAAAATGCTACTCCGGAATTGTACACCGTAATACCGGTAGAACATAAATTAAATGAAAATATAAAATTCGAAATTCTTGAAGAATGTTTTATTCCCGAAGATTACGATGAAAATCCAGACCTTGCAAAACTAGAAATAGAAGCTCTGCTTATTACCGGAAATATTACAAAAGAACAACTTGAAGAAGAAAATAATGAAAGGGGATTATTGTGGAAATACCCTAAAGGATATGTAACTGTAGAGAATGTTGTGGATGAAAAAGGGCCTTATTATGAATCTGTGAGAGGAGTTAAAGTTCGTGTTCATAATATAGTCAAACTAACAGAAATATATACTAATGATAATGGATATTACTCAAGTGATAGGGCTTTTCTAACAGACGTTCATTATTCGGTAGTGTTTCGAAACAATAAAAGATTTCAATATGAATAAGATTAAGTTTATTTTAATGGTTATATCTATACCTTTATTGGTGTCTTGTGAAAAATGTTTTCTTTGTTGGGATTGTGTAGATCTCCCAATAAAAAGTTATATACATTTCGATAATACTGATAAATATAACATTGCGTTCACAGGTCGTTCATCATACACAGATCATCTAAATGAAGATGTCTTTAGACCAGGAACAGGATACTGTGTGGGTAGTGAAAGACTGACAGGAGTAGAGATGCTTAAATTATTCAAACGTGATGGAGATGAAGGATTTCTTCTCGAAGGGGATACTATCAAAGATTTTTATTTTATATTGTTTATGAATAGGAATAAAGAAGTTGTTTTGGTATGGGATCTGCGAGACACCACCCAACGCTGGGCCGATGAATCGCAGTGGACAATGGATTCCTCATTTCATGAAATATGTTATGACGACATACAAGTGCAATACCACAACACTTACACTTTCAGCGATGAAGATTTTGAATAGACGTGAATAATTTTAATTATGAAAAAGATTAAGTTTATTTTGATAGCATCATTTATCCCGTTATTAACATCATGTATTTTTGCTTGGGATTGTCTTGAAGCTCCGGCTGAAAGCAATATATGTTTCGATAATGCCGGTAATGTAGGTATTCAGTTGGTTAATCTATCTTGGAACGACGATGCTCAGGATGGAGTTCATGTAGTTGAATCATTATCGGATTTTGCAAGCTTTAGAGCTACCGATGGAAAGCGTACAGGTCCTGATATATTTAAAGATTGGCAAAGCTACCTTGATTTTTATGATAATTATGACAAGGAACATTATTTACTATTTATGGATAGTAGAGAAAATATTATATTGGTATGGGATTTGAGAGATACCACCCAACGCTGGGCCAATGAATCGCTATGGACAGTCGATTCAACAATAATAGAAGTATGCGGTGGTGAAATGAAAGTGCAATATTACAACACATACCGTTTCAGCAATGAAGATTTTGCAGAATAATTGAATTGTCTTGTGCTGAAAAAAGTTGACACAAAAGTCAACAAAATATGAATAAAGAAACCAAAAGAAAAAGAAAAAGAAGAGAAAATTTCAAGTACGATGAGAAAATAGACATCGTGAGAATGCACTATTTTGAGGGTGCAA
>JAFZDP010000078.1 GCA_017561155.1 Bacteroidales bacterium
ATACAGATGTAGTTACTGCTTGCGATAGTTATACATGGATAGATGGTATTACTTACACTGCTAGTAACAATACTGCAACATATACCACTACCAATGCTGTAGGTTGCGACAGTGTTATAACTCTAAACCTTACTATCAATAGAAGTACTACATATACAGATATAATTACCGCTTGCGATAGTTACACATGGATAGATGGTAATACTTACACTGCTAGTAACAATACTGCTACATATACCACTACCAATTCAGCAGGTTGCGATAGTGTTATAACTCTAAATCTTACTATAAACAGAAGTACTACATACACAGATCTAGTTACCGCTTGCGATAGTTACACATGGATAGATGGTAATACTTACACTGAAAATAACAATACTGCTACATATATCACTACCAATGCTGCTGGTTGCGACAGTGTTATAACTCTAAACCTTACTATTAACTATGCAGTAAACGATACTATAATAGACACTGCAATTAATGAATATGTTTGGAATGGTACAACATATACCGAAAGTGGAACGTATACATATACAAGCGAAACTCTAAATGGTTGTGATAGTATAGTAACATTAATACTTACAGTGGAAACTATAGGAATAGAAACAGCTAATATGTTGGATAATCTTACTTTCTATCCTAATCCAACAAATGGAATTATTACATTCAACCACTTGGATATACAAAAAATGGAAGTAATGGATGCAATGGGTAGATTGGTTGCGGTATACGAAAACTTGTATATAGTAGATCTATCTAAACTAAGCAAAGGATATTATACAATGCGTATAACAACAAGCGAAGGAATAGCAATACGCAGAGTCGTCAAATACTAATACATAGCAATCATATATAAAAGGCACAAGATTTCTCTTGTGCCTTTTATTGTTTTATAATATATGTATACCCGTTGGATGAATTAATATAGAGCGTATGTCTTACGTTGAAAAAATTATCCACATAACTTACATATCCAAAGTGCCATAGTTACAACCCAAAACTATGGCACTTTTAGGTTGTAACTCGCATAGTTTTGATACCTAAGTGTGGTAGTTATATAATACAAGAGAGTATATTTCCAAATTTATTTACTAAATTTTCGAGAAGGTTTTGCATATCTCAAGAGTTTTTTCGTACTTTGCCTAAACATTGAGTATATATCTATTATCTTTATTTGATTGATTTTCACTGCAGAAATACAAAAAATAATTGATATACACAACTTTTTATCAAAGAAAATATAAACAAATCAATTCATCCAATAGGTTGGATATATTACCAATTATATAAGGCAACTTCTAAAAATTCCACGTTCTCTGAAATATTATCATGTGACAAAAGAACTTTTGCGTGCTTTGCGTTTTTTACCGAAATCTTTCTATTTCTTTTTCAATCGCATAGCCCGCTATGCTCAATCAAAAGAAAGTAGAAATCTTTCTGGCAAAATTCCGCAAATCACTTGCAAAGCAATTTTTAGAAGTTGCCATAAAAAAAACTGTAGTCTACTTTAGTGTAGCTACAGTTATTCCTTCTCCGCCAAGTTCTAGAATCTCCGGACGAAAATGCTTTATGTCGGAGTGGCATTTAAGTCTGTTTCGTACGGTTTCTTTTAGTATTCCGTATCCTGTTCCGTGCAGTATCCTTATTTCTTTTTCGCTTAGCAGCATCGCATCGTCGATGAATGTTTCCAGCATTTGTAGAGCTTCTTCGGCTCGTTTCCCTCTTATGTCTATTGTAGGAGTAAATGCGGCTCGTTTTTCGTTTAGTTCATCGTATATGTTTTTATATTTTGTGGCATTGTCTTTGCTTTTTGGGGTTGGTAGAGTCTTTTTTAGGGTCTTTCTTAGTTGATTTATATTTATAGTCATTCTTAAGCTGTTGCTTTCCACTGTTGCTTTCTTCCCTTTTATTTCTACTACCTGTCCGTAAGTATCTTGGTCGCCAATTTTTACTATGTCGCCAACTACTATTGGTGTATTGTCTAGTTCTTCGTTTGTTCCGTTTGGATTTTGTTTTTCTTTGTGTCGTTTGTGTATAATGGCTGCTTTTTCATTATCTTTTTGTTGTTCATTGTTTATTTTTTCAACTTCGTTTTTTAGGTTTTCTCTAGCTTTGGCTGTTTCTTCTTTCTTAGCTTGTGCTGTTCTTATTTGTGCTATTGTATGTTCTATTTTCTTGTTTGCATCGGCTATTATTTGTTTCGCATTTTGACGTGCAGCCGTTAGTATGTCGTGTTTTTTTAGCTCTAAACTATTGTTTAAGTTGGTATATTTTTCTATCATTTCAGATAAAAAAGTATCAGCAACTTCCAGTTCGGTGCGTTTTTTTTCAATATCAAGTTTGTCGGCTTCAATTTGTTGTAGTTGTTGTTCAAAGTTTAACATTTCGCTACCAATCTTACTTTCGGCAGCTTGTAGTATATGGTTTGGTAGTCCGATGTTTCTGGCTATTTCGAATGCAAACGAGCTACCCGGGTGCTTAATCGAAAGTTTGTATAGAGGTTTCATCTCTTTTGTGTCGAATAGCATAGCGGCATTGGCAATAGCAGGATAGTTGTCTGCCATTAGTTTTAGGTTGGCATAGTGTGTTGTTGCTATTCCATAGGCTCCTTTTTTGTATAGTTCTTCCATTACTGCTTCGGCGATGGCACCACCAATTTTGGGTTCGGTTCCGGCTCCAAATTCGTCAAGCAAAAACAATGTGTTTGTGTTTGCTGTAGACAATAATTGCTTCATATTGGTAAGGTGAGAACTATAAGTACTAAGGTCGTTTTCGATAGATTGTTGGTCGCCAATGTCGATAAAAAGATTGTCGAATATTCCAAATTCGGATGTTTCTTTAACAGGTACAAGAAGTCCCGATTGCAGCATATATTGCAGTAGTCCGATTGCTTTCAAACATACCGACTTTCCACCGGAGTTTGGTCCGGATATTATTACAATTCGTTGCTCGTTGTTTAGTTCTATATTGAATGGTACAACCTCTTTGTGTTGCTTTGTAAGGTTTATATAGAGTAGGGGATGTCTTGCATCGAACCAATATATTTTTGGTTTATTGTCTACTATGGGAAGTCCTGCATGTATGTCTATTGCAAAACGTGCTTTTGCTCGAATGAAATCAAATTTTCCAATTACCCAATACGCTGTAAGAAGTTGTGGAAGAATTTCTCGAATGTTGTTCGAGAAGTTTTTTAATATGTTTTCAATTTCGCGGTGTTCTTGAAAGTCTAGCTCTCTAAGGTCGTTGTTTAGTTCTACAACTTCGGCCGGTTCAAGGTATGCTGTTTGGCGTGTAGCCGATTCGTCTATAATTATCCCTTTTATTTTTCTACGATGAGTATCGAGCATAGGTATAACTGCTCTACCATCGCGTATTGTAATCTCAGCATTTTCCGGTGCCCAGCCTTCTTGTTTCGCATGCGATAGCGTTTTGTTTATTTGTCGGTCTATCTCAAAAGTCTTGTGTCTTTTTTGTCGTCTTATCTCGTTGAGGGTTTCCGAAGCATTGTCATATATTTCACCTCTGTCGTCGACAATTCTGTTACATTCTTTTAGAATCCAAGGATCTAGTTCTATTTTTTTTGAAAGTATGTTTAGTTCAGGATACTTTTCTTCTTTTTCTTCTGTGAAGAAATTATAGCAGTCGAAAACAGTCCTCAACGAACATTTCAAATCGAACAGAGATTGTAAATCTATATATGTACCAATGGTTTTAAGTCGGCTAAGTTCTGTGCTTAAGTCAAAAAAATCTTGAGATGGAAAGTTGTTTTCCATCATCAAGATTTGTCTAAATTCTTCTGTTTGTTGAAGCTCGCATACAACATTTTCGTAGTTGTTTGAAAAATACATTTGTTCGGCAAACTTTATAGCTCTTTGGTTGCTACACCCGTCTATAATCATATTGCGGATAGTGCTAAATCCTATTTTATCTTCTAAATGTTGTATCGAGTTTGTCATTTTCTTGTTTTGGTCTATGTCGTATTTTACGAGTTTTGTATTATGTCTGTTACTTTATGGTTAGAATATCAGACTTAGATGTGAATCGGTGTTTTCTTCCGAGCTGTCTGAGGTCTGATTGTTGTTGTCTCTAAATTTTTGAATGTGTAGAGGAAACTCTTCTGCAAGTTCTCCCGAGTAATAGAAATCGAAACCGATGGCACCGAAAGTGTAAATTTTGTCGGCGACTGTTATATGGGAGCCACCGCATTTAGGGTCGGCTTTAGGTTTTGATTGAGGAAAACCTACATTGAAAAGTGTGAACAACAAATCGGGACGGTCGGATATGTCAAATCCAGAACGTTTCCATTGTAGCATTGTTTGGTGCAAGATACATCCTGTGTATATATACGAAAACAAGTGGTTACGATAGTCTACAAGTCTGGCTACGCGTTCGGTATCCGGTTCGTTGGTTTTAAAATCCAATAGGTGTTCGTATTCTTTACCCATATAGAATATCGATGTGTCGTTTTTTAGGTTGTTTTCTACTTGTCGGGCTGTAAATTCTTTTATACCGTTGACACCTAACGAAAATTGCGACTGTACCGAAAGCACCTTGACTGGTCCTAAATATTTTTTGTACGTTTCTCGTTTCGAATTGAACAGTCTTATCTGTTCTCCTACCAAACAGCCTACTATAAGTCGAGGCTCTACACCTGTAAGGTATGCGGCACTGTCTATAAGTTTTTTATCTTTAAGTATTGCTACTTTCAATGCTTCCCACTCTTGTGTGTTCATCCATGGCACCACATGGTGGTTTATAGTGTTTGTATTTTTTCCTAAAATAGTTTCCAGTTCACTTTTCAGGTTGTTGTATTCTTCGTTGTCTTTTATGTATACTTCGGCTGCGGCTATCATTTGGTCTATCATTTGTGGATTTTCGCAATATCTGGTTGCTTTCCAAATAATCTGACCATTGAAAGGGAAAACTTTGTTTAGAGCAGCCATTTTTATCATTCTGTTAGCGTCGGCAGCACTTATCGAAACCGAGTCTGTTGGGATTTCTATTGTGGCTACTTCGGCCAAATAGCGGTTGTTTTGGTCTATTGCACCTCTATTGTTGGTAAGTCCTAACTTATATATAGCCCAAGCGCCTATAATGGCAGCTCCGGCGATAGCAAAGGCGTGAAGGAAAACAAAATATGTTATTCTTATTCCTTTTCGCTTGAAGAAAGGTTTACTGCTGGTGTTCTTTTCCATGTTTGCTTTATTGATTATTAATCAATAAAAAGCCGAATACAAACGATTCGGCTTTTTATTTTAAACTATGTGTTTATGAATTAATGTTATTGTATAATCTACATTATAAGAGCATCTACCCAAGTATTGTATCCTACCATATCCATGATAACATACAAACCGGCACCTACCAAGTAGCCTAACAATGCCAACCAAGATATTTTCTTTAGATACCAGATAAAGTCGATTTTTTCCATACCCATAACGGCAACACCGGCAGCAGAACCAATGATAAGGATACTACCACCTGTTCCGGCACAGTATGCAAGCATTGTCCAGAACGAACCGTCAGCTGCAAAAGCACCTATTTCGGCTATTTCGTACATACCCATAGTACCGGCTACCAAAGGAACATTGTCGATAATAGATGACAACACACCAATGATAAGGTTGATTAGGTAGAAGTTTTCGCCAAATGCCGAAGCCAATGCTTCTGATAACATTTTAAGGATACCGGCATTTTGCAATCCTGCTACTGCCAACAATATACCCAAGAAGAACAATATACTTGGAGTATCTATGCGTTGAAGAGTATCGGTGATTTTTGGAGTGTAGGTATCTTTGTATTTGTGGTTGATAATTTCAGATACAGCCCATAGTACTCCTAATCCTAACAACATACCAATGTATGGAGGAAGGTGAGTGATGGTTTTGAATACAGGTACGAACAATAATGCTCCGATACCTAACGAGAAGATAAGTACACGCAAGTTGTTTGGAATAGTAACACCTGCTTTAGCATCTGTATTTTCAGGGCGTGTAACTTCGCCTTTCATTGTGATAGAGATTATTGCCAAAGGTACAAGTAACGATACAAGACTTGGTAATAAAGTCTTCATAATGATGCTTACAGTACTTACTTGACCGCCAATCCAAAGCATGATAGTGGTAACGTCGCCGATAGGACTCCAAGCACCACCTGCATTGGCTGCCAATATAATCATACCGGCAAAGAACCAACGTTCGTTTTTGTCGCCTACTAGTTTGCGTAGCAATGCGCACATAACGATAGATGTTGTAAGGTTGTCTAACAATGCCGACATGAAGAAAGTAAGAATACTTAAAATCCAAATAAGTTTTCTTTTGTTTTTAGTTTGGATTCTGTCGGTGATGATGCGGAAGCCTTGATATTGGTCGATAAGTTCGACGATAGTCATAGCTCCCAATAGGAAGAATAAGATTTCTGCAGTATCGCCCAAATGTTCTATAAGGAGTTCGTGCGAATACTGTCCGCCTACGGCACAAAATGTCCATACCAATGCTCCAAGAATAAGAGCAGTAGCTGTTTTGTTGATTTTTAGCGGATGCTCAAGGGCTATGATTGCATAGCCGATGATGAATGTTGTAATAAGTGCATAAACCATAACGTGTATTTTTAAATTTATATATTAAGTTTATTTTTTTCTGTTAGCGTTATTTTTACGTTGGCGTTCCAGTTCTTCGTTCATGCGTTGCATTTCTTCAAGGCGTTGCATAAATTTCGATTTCTTTACGGGTTTGTTTTTGGCGCTTACTGTTGCCAAGCGTATTTTTTCGCGTATTTTATTTTCGTCGGTCATTTTGCGTATTACCCACATTTGAATTATGGTTATACACATCGACAAGAAATAGTAGTAGTTCAAAGCTGCCGAGAAACTATTCAACGCAAACAACATCATTACAGGCATTGCATACATCATAAACTTCATACCCGGCATGGTGTTGGTGGATGCTTGTTGTTTCATGGTCATGTGGGTGTATAGTAGGTTTACGGCAAACATCAATAAACACCACAAACTGATGTGGTCGCCATAAAGTGGTATGTTGAATCCGAATGTTACGATGGCATCGTAGCTTGAAAGGTCGTCGGCCCACCAGAAACCTTGTTGACGCAACTCGATACAAGCCGGGAAGAAACGGAACATAGCCAAAAGTATTGGGATTTGTAGCAACATTGGCAAGCAACCTGCCATAGGATTTACGCCGGCTTTCTTGTACAATGCCATTACTGCCTGTTGTTTCTTCATGGCGTCTTCTTGTTTTGGATATTTGGCGTTGATCTCGTTTATTTCAGGTTGCAATACTCTCATCACTGCCGACGAACGATACGATTTGAATGCTATAGGGAACAATACAAGTTTTACCAAAAGGGTAAGTACAAGTATTATAAAACCATAGTTCCAATTGAAAGAATCCAAGAAATTGAACACAGGGATAATCACAAAGCGGTTTATCCATTGCAATAGGAAGAATCCCCAACCAAGTTTGATTTGACGGTCCAGCTGCATTCCGATGTCGGCCAACTCGCGGTATTTGTTTGGTCCGTAGTAGAACTGCATGCCAACGGTGTAATCGTTGGTAGGTTCGTATGGAAGACCTATTACGGCACTCATGTCGCGCAAATAATGTTTGTTGGTGTCGCGTGCATTGGTTTTGGTTTCAAGGTCGGCGTTAGAAAACTCTTTGTCGGCTATAAGCACGTTGCAGAAATATTGTTGCTTGAACGATATCCACTTCAACGGTGTGTTTTGTTTTTCCACGTCGTCGCGGCCTTCGGTTATATAGTCTACGTCGTCGCTGATTGGTTTGTAGTATATCGACGATGTATTACGTTCGTTGTCTCTGTTTTTTTCTTGACGGTTAAGTTGGTTGCTCCAAAACAAGTCCATATAAGGTTGCTGTTGAACAACCTCGTTCAAACCGTGGAAAGCTATGTCGAAATCCACCAAATATTTTCCGGGAAATACGGTGTAGCGGAATTCCAAGTATTGGTTTTGGTTGTATCCAACGCTGTCGTCGGTGTAGGCTCTCATGCTTACCACAAGCGAGTCGTTTTCAACGTTTAATGTTGTGTTTTCGTCGATAGGAATACCGTTGCAGAAGGTTTTAAATACAAGTCTGTCGGTATTTATAGGTTTGTTGCCTTGAGTAAGGAATACAAGGTTTACTTTTTCGTTTGGCGACAAAAGTTGCAAAGGCAAACTGTCGTAGGTTTGGTATTCGGGAAGTATAGCCGATTTTACATAAGCACCTACGTTAGAAAATTCAAGGTTAAGTACATCTGTGTTTACTGTAAGGGTTACCGAGTCGCCCTCCAAGTTGTTTGAAAACACACCCAGTTCTCTTTTTGCAACGGTAAGAGCAGCGTTTCTTACGCTGTCGTTGCCCGATTTCAATTGGTCTTCGATAGTTGCAACTTGTGCATAGGTAGCATTTTGGGCTTTTTCCAACGAGTCCATACGCATTTGTTCGGCGCGCATTATAGAGTCTCTGGTGGCACGTTGGGCTGCCAATTCTTCCTCCGAAGGTGCAGTCCACCACATATATCCCATAAATACTAGGAAGATAAGGATAAGTCCGATAATAGATTTTTTGTCCATATTTATTTTATAATGAATATATTATTTATTATTTATTACTTCAAGTTCAAACTGCAAAGATACTCCTTTTTTCCGACTTATGGCAAATTATGGGTATCTTTTTTTTGTCAAAATGTTATATCTTCAATTAAATATGCGTTGCTGCATACGTCTTGGAGGGTATATCTGCGGCGTTTGGCACACGCTTATTCGCCTTTTATTCTTTTTTCTATCAGTGTGGTCGAAAATCCGGGAATAAAGTCCAGTGTTACCACTTTTCCGCCACGGGCTGTAACTATGTCGTAGCCCACAATGTCTTCTGCTTTGTAGTCGCTGCCCTTTATAAGTATGTCGGGCTGTAGGGTTTTTATCAGGTTGTATGGTGTATCTTCGCCAAACATCACCACATAGTCTACAAACATGAACGATGCCAACATCAGTGCACGGCTGTATTCGTCGTTGATGGGTCGTGTAGGGCCTTTCAGGCGGCTTACAGATTGGTCGGTGTTAAGGCCTATTATCAGGTAGTCGGCCAAATCTCGGCTTTTGGACAGGTAGTCGATGTGGCCTTGGTGTACAAGGTCGAAACAGCCGTTGGAGAATGCAAAGGTTTTTCCTTCGGCTTGTTTGGCTTCCACCACCTTACGAAGGTCGTCGGCGTGTACTATCTTGTTTTTTATTATCTCCAGGTGTTTCATAGGCGTGTATGGGTTACGTTATTTTTTTCTTTTTTTTCAGCGGCAGCACTATCAGATATGTCATTCCGAAAACGAGTGTCACTATCTGTTGCACTCCCCACGATATCCATCCCAGTGCATATCCTATGGGTTTGGATACCTTGTATATTGTAAGTGTTTCGGCTATAAGTGCCGGATACAGTCCTATGCCTCCGGGGGTTATCATCATGCCTACCGATCCGAATATGTATACCATCAAGGCGGCAAGCAGGGTAAGGTGCATGGTTTCGGGCAGTACCAAAAACACAAAGTAGCCTCCCACAAAGTATAGCGAATATATCACAAGGCTGTACAATACAAACAGCCATGGTTTTTTAAGATAAAGTATGCTTTTTATTCCTTGCCAAAAGCCCAAAATGGTGGTTTGCAGCTTGACGAACAGTGGTATGCGTTGCAACTTTTTGCGGAAGATGCGATACAGCACAAAGCACAATACCAGTCCGGCTACTCCTATTGCTGCCAGTGTTGCCAAACTGGGTACGGCTATCTTTTGCGACAAGGCGTCGTACAGATAATCTTTGAGCAGGTTGAACTCCAACACCAACCCCAACAATACCGTAAGGCCGAAGCCTATGAGGTCTATTATACGTTCGGTGACCACTGTGCCCAACGATGTTTGCAACGGAATTTTTTCGTATTGGTTCAGTATTCCGCAGCGTAGCACTTCGCCCAAACGAGGCACGGCCAAATTGGCCAAGTAGGCTATCATTACGGCTCCGAAAGTGGTGCTTACGCCCGGTTTGTAGTTGAGCGGTTCGAACAGCAGTCGCCAACGCAAAGCGCGTGCCACATGGCTCAGAACACCTGTCACAAACACCACTGCCACCCAAAAGTAGTTCACGTTGCCGAAGGCTTCCCAGATTTGGGATTTTTCGTCGGCACTGAGTTTGGACAGAAACCAATAGATAAAGAATATACCCAATCCTACAAAGACTACAAACTTAATTATGGTACTAATTTTTTTTTGCATATCTGTCGTAAAATTGGGTAAGTGTGTTTGTATTATTTTGTGTTTGTTTTGTTCAGCTATTGCAACTTGTTATCTTTCGGGAATATAACCGAAGGCGTAAACGTTTTGGCTTCTTCAAAGTCCATAGAGGCGTACGATGCAATGATAATAAGGTCGCCGACACCGGCCTTGTGGGCTGCTGCTCCGTTTATTCCTATTATACCGCTGCCGCGTTTGCCTTTGATGGCGTATGTGCTGAAACGTTCTCCGTTGGTGATATTATAAATATCCACGCGTTCGTTTTCTATCAGGTTTACGGCGTCCATCAAGTCTTCGTCTATTGTTATACTTCCGATATAGTCCAAGTTGGCTTCGATTACCGTAACTCTATGAATTTTAGATTTTAATACTTCTATAAACATTCTATATTTTTTTGCAAAGGTACGACTTTTTTTTGAGTTGGGGTACAACTGCGTTCAAATATGTTGCTGTTGTACCCCTACAGTTTTTATTATCAAGTTTTTAATGTCGTGTTTTTGTTTTTGTGCGGTGTTATTGTTGTTTGGTGGCAGCTTGTTGTTGTTCTATCAGCCATTGCATCGAGAAGTTCATATACCACAGTTCGCATGCTCCCGAAGGATTTTTTTCTACAAAAGCACCTATCGTACCGTCGTTCAGTATGGTAAGCGACGAGTATACCGATGGCCCTTTGAATAGCGATACGGGGTCTTGCCATGTAGTGCCCTCGTCGTAGCTTAGGAATATGCTCACGTTTTCTCTGTTCATCGAGTTTGGTATAGAGTGCAACAAAATGTTTTTTTCTGCACCTTTGTCGGTAGCCGAAAAGCGTATCATGTCGCCGTTGCAAGCGTTGGTTTTCATCTCGTTCCATAGCCCTTGAGTGCCCCATGTTTGGCCACCGTCGGTGGAAATGTTGTACCCGCGTGCTCCCGAACGTCGTACGCTCAAAAGCACTCGTCCGTCTACAAGTTCTACCAGCTTGGCTTCGTCGCCGGCCGAGAATGCTTTGGCCGATACGTTCCAAGTGTGGCCGTTGTCGTCGCTATACACCACAAAGTTGTCCAACACGTTGGCATTCCAGCGGCACATGGCAGCTACAAACATTATGCGTCCTGCATGTTCGCCGCGTGTAAGGCGTAGGCCGTTGCCCGAGCCGAAAAACGACGATTTGTAGTTGCGACATGCCGGGTTCGATGCTTGCGAACCCCATAGTTGCGATGTTATGTCGGTGGGTGTACCCCATGTACGACCGCCGTCGGTGCTGCGACAGATGTACGACCGTTGAGGGTCGCTCTCGGTAGATGCCCACAAGCCGTTTCCGCCTACAAAAGCACACACCACATCGCCGTTGTCGGCCACCACCAAAGCAGCATCGCCATAGCCTTTCTTCACGCCTTGGCCTTCCACTATGGTGACAGGCTCGGTCCATGTGCGTCCTTTGTCTTCGCTCCTGCGTGCCACAATGTCAATATCTTCGGGTAGGTCTGTTTCGTTGTATTTACGCTTGTCGCATACTGCCAGCAGGCTGCCGTCGGGTAGGCATACAAGGGCAGGAATACGCCAGTTTTTAGAACCATAGTCGCCCGGTTTGAACAAGCATTGTTCGTAGAAAAATGCTGCCGGTTCGTCGGGGGTAGGGGTGCCGTTGTTGTTGTCGTCGTTGATATCATCGGGCTTGCACGATGAGAATAGTCCCAACATGCACGCTACCAAACATATAAATGCTTTTTTCATCGTTTATTATCTGTTTAAATTTATTGCAAAGATACGATTTTTTTTGCAGACTTGCAAGGGTTGTCCCAGATTTTGAATGTTATAAAAATATCCAAAGCAACATCACCACTATGACTATTACATAAATCAGAATCTTGCGTACGGGAATTTGTTCGGCCACAGGGCTTTCGTCTTCGTAGTCGTAGGCTATGGGGCGGCGAAACGATATTTTTTTTGTATACGATATTTGGTCGACCGACGACTTTGCTTGCTTGCCATCGCTGTCGGCTCCCTCTTGCTGTTCGGCATTCTGTGCAAAGCGTGGCTTATAGTTGAATTTGGGCATTTCTTTTTTCTTGAAAATGCTTGTCAGCGTGAAGTCGGAATTGTTTTTTTTGCGGTCGAACGATTTGACTCTCGAACGGAAATATGCCAACTCCGAATTGTCGCCCTCGTCGGCTATGCTGTCGTATTTGTGGTTTAGTTTGTACTTGGCTTTAAGCTCTTCAAACTTTTCTTGTTCAGGGTCGTAAAAACGTGGGCTGTACTTGAATTGTCGTGGCTTTGGGGTGTAAAAAAACGTTATCTTCATAATTTTAGTTCTATCTCGTTAAAAGTTCGTTTTAGGCAACTTCTAAAAATTCCACGTTTCGGATAAACAAAAGACTGTTCTTTGAAACTTTTGCGTGCTTTGCGTTTTTTACCGAAATCTTTCTATTTCTTTTTCAATCGCATAGCCCGATATGCTCAATCAAAAGAAAGTAGAAATCTTTCTGGCAAAATTCCACAAATCACTTGCAAAGCAATTTTTAGAAGTTGCCTTTAGCAAAAACTGATTTGCAGCGTTTTTATTGTATTCAGGGCAAAATAAAGTGTGCCCTTTGGCAAAGTCGGCTTTTTTTCATCGCGATGCAGATGAATTTCCATCCCGATGCTGCCCGGTGCCGAAACGCCATGGCAAAAAACACGACATCGGGATTGGGACATCAATGCCAAACAGCGTAACCATACAGCAGAGGTTACGGGGTGGGGTTACGCTGTTAATACGATGTGGTACAGTGTTTTACGGTGAGTGTAACCGCGTAACCTTTTTTTGCCTCCCCCACGCTTTTTTGCAGAAAGAATCCTTTTTAAGATTTTCTCTTTTTTTAACTTATAATATATC
>JAFZDP010000079.1 GCA_017561155.1 Bacteroidales bacterium
AAGCCGTCAGGTTTATATTTTATGTATAATGGGTTATAAGTTAAAAAAAGAAAAACTCTTAAAAATAAAGCCTTCTTTTCGCGAGGAAAAAAATGATGAAAATGAAAAAACAGGGTAACGCTGCAACGCTTCCACATAAATTACTGTAGCACAATTTATTAAATAGCGTTACCCGGGGCGTTACCCCCCCCGTTACCCCCCGTTACCTTTTGGCTACTCTTACACAATTTGGAAAATCGTTCCGGTTATGCTTTCATCTGCATTGCCCGGTGCCCCTACATCGTGATGCAGACACAACGGCATCGTGATGAAAACAAATTCCCATCGCGTGGCATTTATGCCACGTTTTTATATTTTTGGATTTGGAACTTTTATTCTGAACCACTTACGCAATGGACGGTCCAACCCCAAACCATTCATAAAGTTGTAGGTTGCAAACCTCAACCCCTCTCCCACCGCTTCTATATCGTAGTCGAAATCGTAATCGAAATCCACCTCGTTGTTGCAAAATGGGTTTGGCTCGAAAGTTGTTCTTACGGCTCCGTATTTTTCCGGTTCTCTGCCCGAGGGGCTGTGTGCCGTCATGGCATATCTGTGCCAAAATGCCGACTGCACTATACCTTCATCGAACATTCGTCGCACCACCTCCAAGGCGTTTATCGTTTCCTGCAACGTTTCGGTCGGGAAGCCGTACATCAGGTAGGTATGCACCATT
Organism: Bacteroidales bacterium; assembly: GCA_017561155.1. Lineage (GTDB taxonomy): Bacteria > Bacteroidota > Bacteroidia > Bacteroidales > P3 > HGM05376. Next base: position 716 of record JAFZDP010000079.1, read on the forward strand.
ATTCCTGCGTTTGTAAAGTTGCGTGCCGCATTTACCGTTTGCTCTATGCTTACGCCTTTATTCATCAGCTTCAGCAGCCTGTTCGATGCCACTTCCAATCCACCCGACACTGCTATACATCCGGCATCGGCCATCAGGTTGCACAGCTCGGCATTGTATGCTTTTTCAAAACGTATGTTTCCCCAATAAGAAACGGTCATTTGTCGGTTTATCAGCTCTGTGCTTACGTTTTTCAGCAGCTGCGGCGACATAGCCTCGTCGACAAAATGGAATCCGCTCTGCCCCGTTTGCCGCATTATGTCGGCCATTCTGTCTACGGCCTGCTGTGCCGTAGGGGCATCGTAGCGTGCTATATAGTCGAGGCATGTGTCGCAAAAAGCACATTTGGCCCAATAGCAACCATGCGACAACATCATCTTGTTCCATTTTCCGTTGCTCCACAGTTGGTGCATGGGGTTTGTAACTTCGGCCATCGACAGGTATCTGCCCATCTCCAAGCCCTCGAAACATGGTGTTCCGCCCTCGGCAAAAGGTATGTTTTCGGCATCGTTTCCGCTGTAGCGTATAGCATTGTTTTCCAAATAGTAGGTTCGTACCAATTGGGTTGCATCTATCTCGTTGTTCAGATATTTTGCCAACCTCAGCAGCGGCAGTTCGCCGTCGTCTATCACCACAAAGTCGGTATACTTAAACAATCGTTCCTCGGCCAAGCTGCGCCATTCGGTGTTGGCAAATCCTCCGCCTATCACTACCTTGGTGCCGGGATAGTTATCTTTGACCCATTTCCCGCACAGCAAAGCAGCATACAGACATCCCGGAAAAGGCACTGCAAAGCCCACCACGTCGGGGTTGCAGGCGAGAATATGCTGCCTAAGAATGTCGATAAGCAAGTGGTCGACGATGGTAGTATCGGCGTTCAAAGCCGCTTCCATCTCGTCGAACTCCGGAGCATAGGCCGCCAAGTGTTCGGCATAGCGTATAAGGTCGAAGTATGGAGCGGTGGTTTCGCGTATATAGTCGGCTATATCTTCGATAAAAAGCGTTGCAAGGTATCTGGCACGGTCGTCGGTACCCGAAGTACCGTAAGCCCATTCCAAGTCGGCCATATTGTCAAATCTGGGACCTTCCGGCAACAAAGTACGGTTGGCTATGCGAGGTGCCAAGGTAGCATCTTTGCCTTGCAAAAACCTAACCACATCGTCTACACAAGCCACATATCGGTCGTGGTTGGCATATATGCGTTGCATGCGGGGTTTTCCCACGGGGTTTCCCGTCGATGCAAACAGGCGTTGCAAAAAACGTCGGTTGTATATTCCAAGCACCAATTCTATACCCAAATCGGCTTGTGCCACTTGGTGTTGGTGCATCTGCAAAAACCCTTTCAGCACTGTGGTGGCCGGATATGGTGTGTTCAGTTGTGTGAGCGGCGGTGTAAGCAAAAGAAATTTCATCGTCTGTGAGTCTATTGTATGTTTATGGTTTTCAATTGGTCTACCTGTCCCAAATTCGGCATTTCTACCCATGCATAGCAGCCTTAAATCATTGGTCAAAAAGACCATCGAGGGTGCAAAATTACACTTTTTTTCGCATTTGTCCAAACTTTTGCAATGCATAATCTGGGACAACTCTTGCGTAGTTCGAAAAAAAAACGTAAATTTGCAAATTAATTCACATACCGAAAACGATGGAAGATACTAATACAGAACACATAGAAATCACACCAAACTTTATTGACATCGACAAAGTTATAGCCGGCAAAAGTCCGTCTTTGCAAAAAAAATTGCCACGCTTTTTGGTAGGTCGGCTGAAGAAATTGCTGCATGTCGACGAGATTAACTTCTATGTTTACAAGTTTAGGGACAAATTCGGCCCCGATTTTACCAACGCCGTTCTTACCGAAGCGCTATCGGTAAACATCGAGGTAGTGAACCCCGAAAACATACCACAGGGCGTCAATCCGCTTATGGTGGGCAACCATCCCCTTGGCGGTGTCGACGGTATGGCACTGATAAACGAAGTGGGCAAAGTGCGACGCGACATATTGTTTCCCGTCAACGACTTTTTGCTATATCTGCCTGGGCTGAGAAACAACTTTATACCCATAAACAAAGTGGGACGCAACAACAAAAACATCAATGCACTGGAAACGGCGTTTAAAGAAAACAACGCTTTGCTATATTTTCCGGCAGGACTGTGCTCCAGAAAACACAAAGGAGTGATAAAAGACCTGGAATGGAAAAAAACCTTCATAAAGAAAGCAGTACAATACCATCGGGACATAACACCGATCTATGTTGATGCCAAAAACACCAACAGGTTTTACCGAATAGCAAACTGGCGTAAAAAACTGGGCATAAAATTCAACATAGAGATGATACTTCTGCCCGACGAAATGTTCAAACAACGCAACAAAACCATTCGTTTGGTATTTGGCAAACCAATACCCTACACCACCTTCGACAGCTCGAAAACCGACTCGGAATGGGCGGCATTGGTGCGCGAACATGTGTACAATCTGGACAAAAACCCTAATTTAGAATTTAAAAAATAAACACGACTATGGATTTGAGCTATATAATACCACCTGTAGACAGGAAACTGATAAAGAAAGAACTTACAAGCCAAATATTTTTGCGCAGCACCAACTTTGGCAACCGCGAAATATATGTCACCACGGCACATACCTCGCCAAACATTATGCGAGAAATAGGCCGTTTGCGCGAACTTAGCTTTGCAACAGAAGGCGGCGGTACAGGCAAAGAAGTGGACATCGACGAGTTTGACCTTGCACCGGAACCATATTGCTACAAGCAGCTGTTTGTTTGGAGTCCGGAAGACGAAGAGATAGTGGGTGGCTACCGCTTTATTCATGGCTCCGACATCATTCGCAAAGACGACGGAACACTGATGAGTGCCACTGCCGAACTTTTCCACTTCACCGACGAGTTTGTGGACAACTACATGCCACACATGGTGGAACTGGGCCGCTCGTTTGTGCAACCAATGTTCCAACCTACCGTCAATCTTAGAAAAGGTATGTACTCGTTAGACAACCTTTGGGACGGCTTGGGAGCCATAGCCATAGAAATACCTACCATGAAATACTTTTTTGGAAAAATAACCATGTATCCGCACATGAACAGAAAAGCCAAGGACTACATATTGTATTTCTACAAAAAGCATTTCCCCGACAAAGAAGGTTTGGTATGGCCTTTCGAACCTATAAAGATAGAATCGGACTACAACGAACTCGTCAACCTGTTCAACGGCCGCAACTACAAAGAAGACTATCAGATATTGGTGCGTTCGGTTCGCGACCTTGGGTCGGCGGTGCCACCATTGGTCAACGCATATATGAACCTATCGTCGACAATGATGTCGTTTGGCACAGCCATCAACCACCCGTTTGGAGGCGTAGACGAAACAGGAATACTTATAACCCTGCAAGACATATACCCTGCCAAAACAGACAGACACCTGAACTCGTATGTAGAAAAGAACAAACTATTTAAACGTCTGCAGTTTTTTGCCATAAACAGAAACCGACGCAAAAACGCCACACCTACCGACGCAAAAGAAAAGAAACCGGGTCTTTTTAGAAGAAGACAACAAAAAAACTAACAAATAACAAACAAACCTATAAAGAAAAAAACACGATGGAAATAAAAACGGCTGTATTTACAGTAAGCAACTCGACATACAAGAAATGTCCTAAACCCGACAAACCCGAATACGCTTTTATAGGACGTTCGAACGTAGGCAAGTCGTCGCTTATAAATATGTTGGTTGGCAACAAATCGCTGGCAAAAACAGGAGCCAATCCCGGCAAAACACAACTGATAAACCACTTTGAAATAAACAACAGCTGGTTTTTGGTCGACTTGCCCGGCTATGGCTATGCCCGTATTTCCAAAAGCTCTCGCGAAAAGTGGTCGAAAATGATTCAAGACTATCTGCTTTACCGCGAAAATCTTATGAATGTGTTTTTGCTTATAGACTCGCGCATACCGCCACAAACCATCGACTTGGATTTCATAACATTCTTGGGAGCCAACGGCATACCGTTCACCATAGTGTTTACAAAAATAGACAAAGGCAAACAACGCGAAGTAGACTCGAACATATCCGTGTTCAAAAAACGCCTGTTGGAAACATGGGAAGATGTACCTGTAATGTTGCGTACATCGTCGGTGACACATCGCGGAAAAGACGACATTCTGAACCTTATAGACGAGATAAACACAATGTTCAAACCACAAGAAAACAACCAATAATACAAAGACAAACGACAGAATGAATACTAACAAAATAAAAATCATAGCACTACTGACAGGGATACTGTTTTCGGCAACAGCCACGGCACAAAACAACGCCATAGGCGAATATGTAAACAAAATGGTAGAAGACCCCGAAGTAGAAACAGCCACCTTTGCCATAAGCGTATACAACATAAGCAAAGGACAACAAATATACGACTACAACGCCAACAAATCGATGATACCGGCATCGATAGTAAAGATTGTCACCACAAGCGTAGGCTTCGACAAATTGGGTAAAAACTTCCGTTTCAAAACATCGTTAGGCTATAGCGGCGAGGTTGACAAACGCGGAGTTTTGCAAGGCAACGTCTACATAGTAGGCGGCGGCGACCCTATATTGGGCTCTTATCGCTACAAACAAACAGCTATCGACTCGGTGTTTACCGCATGGAAAAATGCACTTGCCGAAGCAGGCATCACAAAAATAAACAAACGCATCTGCTACGACGCTTCCATCTTCGACGAACAAGCCCTTCACGACAGTTGGATGTGGGGCGATGTGGGCAACTACTACGGCTGTGGTGTTCATGGGCTGAACATACACGAAAACATGTATTTCGCACACTTCGACGCAGGAACACAGATAAACCGCAAAGCAACACTTACCACTACAACACCGGCCAATGTAGATGTACGCAACCATGTAGACGTATCGACAGGCCCCGAAAAATCGGGAGACGGTGTTGTAATATACGGCGACCCGTCCAGCAACATAAGAGTATGCAAGGGAACGGTGCCACTTGGAAAAACAAATTTCAAAGTACGCGGTGCCATGCCGGCTCCGCCTAAGTCGTGTGCCGAAATGTTTGCAAAATATCTAAACAACAACAATATCAGCGTTTCCAACTACGTGTCGGAAGGGTTGGTGAGAACACAAAATATAACATACCTATTCGACTACTATTCGCCCGTATACTCCGACATAGCAACATACACAAACCAAACAAGCAACAATATCTATGCCGAAAGTATTTTCAAATACTTGGGCTACACCAAATACAAAACAGGTAGTTTCGAAACAGGTGCATACGTCATCAGCGACTTTTTGAAAGAACACTCTATCAACACCAAAGGGGTTCGCATTGTAGACGGCAGCGGACTGTCCAGACAAAACATGATGACAACAAGATTTATGTGCAACTTCTTGGCAGAGATTTCAAAACAACCATACTACAACGACTTTGTGAAAACATTGCCACAGATAGGAAAATCCGGCACAGCAAAAAACATGCTTAAAAATAAACCTGTAAAACAAGAAATATACATAAAAACAGGAAGCATGAACGGCATAAAAACATACGCCGGATACATCATAAACAAGAAAGGAGAACTTATAAGTTTTTGCTTTATGGCAAACAACTTCGAATGCTCGCAAAACAAAATCAGCCAAAAACTTGAACAGATCTTGCTTATGATTATAGAACAATAACAAGAAAAATACGGCATTTTATGTTTTTTTAATAGTGCATTTGTAATCCTTTTTCGAAATAAAACAATCTATAGTAACGTTAGCAAACGACAACAAAAAAATACATACATAGAAAAGAACAAGAAGTTGAACATTTAAATAGAAATAATGAATAATATGATAAAACACAAAATTATATTTTGCTTATTGTTGGTTTCTGCATTTGTTGGAAATAGCACCTATGCTGCAAAAGACAACCCGAAAAACAAGGGATACAAATTCACTGTAACTATAAACAATACTACCGACACCGTCATCTATCTTGGACAATACTACAACAAAAACCAATATGCCATAGATACAGCCTATATAAACAAAAAGAATCAGTTTGTTTTCGAGAAAAAGAACAAGACACTCAAACCCGGATTGTACTTCCTAACCAACAACAAGGATAAGATGTTTGAGTTTACGGTAAACAAAGAAACTTTGAACTACAAGTTTGTCACCAACGACGACAACTGGACCTTGCACATGAAAGTCTCGGGTTCGAAAGAAAACCAAGACTTTGTAGAATACCAAAACACTCGCAGAGAAATGAACATACTGATGGACTCTTTGCGAAGAAATTCTACACAGGAAGAGTTTAAAACTATGGCAAAACTAATGGGACAGAAATTGGATAGCATAAACACAAAATTCGTCGAAGAGAACCCCGACCATGTACTATCCATAATAATGACTGCGACAAAAGAAATAGATATTCCCATGGTAGATTCGATAGGCGACACCTTGACCCAACACGACAGATATCTATACTATGCTAAACATTATTTCGACAATATGGCACTAGACAACGAAGCAATACTAAGAACTCCGAAATACGTGTTTTACGACCGTGTTGAACGCTACTTTGACAAAGTGGTAAACGGAGCAGCTCCCGAAACTATATGCCAACACGTCGACGACCTATTGGACAAAGCACGTCCTGCCAAAGATGTGTTTAAATACTTGGTGCTATACATTGCCGAAAAATATCTGCAAACAGGTATCATGTCGTACGATGCCATATATGTACACATGATTGAAAAATACTATATGACCGGCGAAGCATTTTGGGCAAGCCCTTCAGACATCGACTTCGAAACCAAACGCGCCATGACTTGGAAAAAACTATTGATGGGCGAAAAAGCACCTGAACTTATACTTAAAAACACCGAAGGCAACTGGCGTTCGCTATATCAAGTTCCAAACAAATACACATTGCTCATCTTCTGGGCACCATCGTGCGGACATTGTGCCACCATTATACCTGCTTTGTATAAGTTCTACGACGAATACAAAGACATATACGACATAGGCACCTTTGCCATAAACACCGACATCGGTCCCGACGAAGTTGAAAATTGGAGAAAATACATAAAAGAAAAAGGCCTCGAGTGGGACAACTACAATGGCGGCGAAGCCAACGTAGATTGGCACGAAGTGTACGATGTAATATCGACACCTGTTATCTACCTACTAGACCAAGACAAAAAAATAGTAGGCAAAAAACTAGATGCCGAAATATTGGATAAATTGTTCGACATTCTGGAACCTGAAAAAGCAAAAGCAGCCAAAGAAGCAAAAGCAGCTGCAAATAGCACACCGACAGAAAATAAATAATACAAAAATACACAAGAAAAAATGACAAAGAAAATTTTAACCCTAAGCTGTGCAGCACTACTATTGGGTGCAGCCTGCTCAAACAAAGACAAGATGAAAGACAATCCTTTCTTGACAGAATGGAACACACCGTACCAAGTTCCTCCATTCGACAAAATTAAAACAGACCACTACATTCCGGCTTTCGAAGAAGGAATGAAACAACAAATGGCCGAAATAGACGCCATAGTAAACAACACCGAAGCTCCTACATTTGCCAACACTATAGAAGCATTGGAATATAGCGGAGCATTGCTTGACAAAGTATCGGCAGTATTTTTCAACCTTTCGGAATGCGAAAACAACGACGAAATGGAAAAAATAGCTACCGAAATAACTCCAAAGTTATCGAAACATGGCGACGACATAAGCCTAAATGCAAAACTTTTTGAACGTATAAAAACTGTTTACGACCAAAAAGATTCTCTTGGTCTTAACGGCGAACAAATGCGTCTATTGGAAGAAACATACAAAGGATTTGTAAGAGGTGGTGCTAATGTTCCTACCGAACTTCAAACTCGTTTCCGCGAAATCAACGAACAATTATCTTTGTTGTCGTTGCGTTTCGGAAACAACGTTTTGAAAGCTACAAACGAATACCAATTAGTTGTTGACGACAAAGCAAAACTTGCCGGACTAAGCGACGACCAAATGGCTGCTGCTTTAGAAGCCGGTGCTGCTTCACCTGAAACAAAAGGTAAATATGTGTTCACCCTACACAACCCTAGCTTGTTGCCATTCTTGACAAACTGCGAAAACCGCGAACTACGCAAAGATATATGGTATGCATATGCTAACCGTTGTACAAAAGGCGAAACAGACAATACTGCCATTATCGATTCTATAGTAAACCTTCGTTTGGAACGTGCCAGCATCCTTGGTTTCGAATCGCATGCTGCTTATGTTTTGGACGATTGCATGGCTAAAACTCCTGAAGCTGTAAACGAATTGCTTATGAACGTTTGGAAACCAGCTATAGCTAAAGCACAAAAAGAAGCCGACGAATACAAAAAAATGATTGTAGCCGAAGGCGAAACTTTTGCATTAGAACCATGGGATTGGAGATACTACTCTGAAAAATTACGCAAAGAAAAATACAACTTAAACGAAGATGAAACACGTCCTTATTTCTCGTTGGCAAACGTAGTTGAAGGAGTATTTAATGTTTCTAACAAACTTTATGGTTTATCATTCAAAGAAAACAAAGAAATCCCAACCTACAACAAAGAAGCCGTTGTATATGAAGTATCTCGCGAAGGCGAAGTTATTGCTATTCTTTACATGGATTTCCACCCACGTGCCAGCAAACGTAGCGGTGCTTGGATGACAGAATTCAGAGGTCAACACGAAACACAAGACGGACAAAATGTTATTCCTGTCATATCGCTTGTATGTAACTTCACCAACCCAACAGCTGACAAACCATCATTGTTAAGCTTCGACGAAGCAGAAACTCTTTTCCACGAATTTGGTCACGGACTACATGGCATGTTGTCGAAATGTCACTACAAATCGCTTGCAGGAACAAGTGTTTCTAGAGACTTTGTTGAACTTCCATCTCAAATAATGGAAAACTGGTGTCGTCATCCTGAAGTAATGAAAACATACGCTAAACATTACGAAACAGGCGAAGTTATTCCTGACGAACTAATAGCTAAAATAGAAAATGCCGGTACTTACGGACAAGGTTTTGTTAATGCTGAACTTATAGCTGCTTCGTTGTTAGACTTCCAATACCATATAATAAAAACTCCTACAGCAATCAAATTGCCTGACTTTGAAGACCAAGCAATGAACGGAATCGGATTGATACCTGAAATAATTTCTCGTTACAAAAGTACTTATTTCCAACACATTTTCTCGGGTGGATATAGCTGTGGTTACTATAGCTACACTTGGGCTGCTGTATTGGATAACGATGCTTTCGAAGCTTTCAAAGAAAATGGTTTATTCGACCAAGCTACCGCTGATGCCTTCCGTACAAACGTTCTAGAACGTGGAAATACCGAAGACCCAATGGTTCTTTACAAACGCTTTAGAGGTCAAGACCCTTCTATAACTCCATTGTTGAAAAACAGAGGTCTTTTGTAAGATAACAATACATATAAAATAAATAGCGAGGCTGTTGAATACGATATATAAAGTTCAAAGCCTCGCTTTCTTTTTTATTCCGACACCAATTCATAGTCATATATTTCGTTTAGTTTTTTCCCCCTTCAAATCTCATTCTACTTATGTTTGTTGTTATAAACAAATATATGTTTGTTATTTTTAAAATCATAGCAATAAGTATATAAAAAAAGTATGTAATTTTGTTGAAATATAGAATTACAAATTTAATACATGCTTATATATGGAACATTCATACATTCAATTTGATGGAAGAAGAATACACTACCAAGTAGAGGGTCGCAATCATGAAAACACTGTCGTATTTTTGCATGGTTTTTTAAACTCTCTTGATGTATGGGCTCCATATATATACGACTATATGCACAAAATTAGAGTCGTTGCTATCGACCTTCCCGGTCATGGATTTTCCGATACATACTCAGAAGTACATAGTATGGAATTTATGGCTCGAAGCGTAAAAGCAGTATTAGACCACCTAGACATAAAATCATGTGTATTGGTAGGTCATAGCATGGGTGGATATGTTTCATTAGCATTTGCCGATGCTTTTCCATATATGCTCAAGGGATTGGTTCTTCTACACTCTCAAGCTATAGAGGACAGCGAAAAGGTAAAAGAAAACAGAGCAAACACTTGTAAATTAGTTTTAGAAAACAGGTCGGCATATATTATTGGTTTTGTACCGGAGTTGTTCTACTCGAAGAATCGCGAAAAATTTAGAAGCGAAATAAAAGATATAGAAGAAGACAGCTTACGAACCAAAGAAGAAGGAATAATAGCAGCACAGAAAGGTATGTTGGCAAGATGTAGTAGAACATATATTTTCTCGCAACTAAATTGTCCGGTATTATTTATTTTTGGAAAACAAGATGGTAGAATACCACTTGAATTAGGACTAAGTCAAGCTATGCTTCCAAAATACTCGGAAACCATTATTTTGGAAAATGCAGCACACTTCGGACATATCGAAGAACGACACTACCTAAAACATCGACTATTGTCGTTTGTACAAACATGCTACTGCATATAATAAAAAAAACGAAATACATTATAACACCAAACATGTTTACTTTTGGGATATTGGAGGTATAATCTATATATCAATGATAATAAAAAAAAGAAGACAGAGGTAGTATGGTAGTATGAGGTAGTATTAAAACAAAGATAAATGAAAACACCGTTTTTTTCAAATAAGAAAAAAACAAAAAGTACATGACACTTACATTACAAAGATCTGATCCATGATTATAGAATACTATATACTATATACTATATATAATATATAATAAAAAGAAGACAGAGGTAGTATGGTAGTATGAGGTAGTATGTACATTAAATGTCGGGACAAATAGCATTTGCCCTATATAGTATATTTACCCTGTATTATTTATACCCAAACACTTACTATCATATCTTTTCGTTTTTGAACACCTAAAAAAACATTATACACCTAACAATCAATGTGTCATAATATATATGGAAATTTTTGCGTTTTTGAGGTACAAAAACCATAAAAGCATCTCTTATACAACAAAAAATGAATAGTTTAAACAAGTTTTCGTAGAAAAAAAACGTTAAAACAAATCATAATAAAACAAAATTATTTAATATTGATTAACAATATAAAAATACTGAAAATCAAAACTATAATAAATATTTCTTATATTTTTTAATTGTTTTTAGTTTATCGAAAAATAGATTAATAAAACACTTGTAAGGAGTGAAAAAATGATTGTATCTTTGCAAACGAAAATTAAAAACAAAAATAGTAAAAATGATAAAAACAAAAAATATAAAAGATATGACAAGAATGTTATACAACAATATCAGTGTAACACAAGAACCCCCAAAGGTAGATATAGCACTTATTATTAGAGACAAGAATATACCAAAACGCTTTAAGACATCCAAATTTGTCAAATTCGAAGAGAAAGTCGATAACTTCGACCGCAATACTCAATTATATGTAAGCATATATTTGGGTGAAAACGGATACCCATCCATCAGAATAACCGATACACAAGTAAGCTGCGGTTATTTTCTGATAGAAGGACACGAGAACGCTATCAGTAGTTCTTTTTATTTTGAATATGCTAATTTTTGTGAGACTCACCTTGATGTTGCTTTTCACAAAATGAAAGTAGGAGACATATTGTATCGAGCAGACTTTGTTATATGCAAAGGATTTAAATCGATTAGTGCAGAAATCAAAATAACACAAGATTATATAAGATACGGCAACCCATTTTTTTAGCAAACAAAGGAAAAGAAAAGAATACAAATCATATAAAACAAAGTAACAATAAATAAAAAAAAAGAGAAGAACATGACGAAGAAGAAACCACCAAACAGGTAGTAGTATTCACACACATAGCAATACTACACACACAAGGGTTTACTGGGATTTTTTATTACAACTTTTTCCTGGCAATAGCTGGTGGTATAGCTATCTGGTTTAGTGTGAAAAAAAATTAGAAAAAAATGTTTATTTTTTTTATATTTGATAAAAAAGTTGCATATTATATAATATAAAGATAAGATAAAATAATATGACCGAAAGTTACAACAATAATATAGAAGAACCTTTTGTGTTTCAAGACAATGTGGTGGTAGTGGACAACACACCATCACACACCAACAGACTACGGTTGACGTATATATATAATCGACACCGCAGTATAGAAAAAAATAGTTGAAAATATATACTATTTAAATCGAAAAAATATATTTTTTCTACTATTTATATATGTAAAAAATCTCGCGATATATCCCGAGTCGTGTATTCCGAGATTGCGAAGTTAATTTTGACTCGAAAATAATAATAATTAATAAATATAAGTACATGAGAAAAAAAGTTACTCAAAAAATAGAATTATTGCGCAAAAACGGTGATGAAAGTTTTGTCAGAATATTGGGACAAAACAACGAAAATATGGGAACGATGAAGATAAACACTTCGTTGCTACCCAGCGAATTAGCCAGCAATCAGTATTACAGCATCACATTTAGGAACGAATACAATACTGACGACTATATAAATGTAGCAACTATCACTGATTTGCACCCCAGTGGCGAATACTGTCCGAAATTCTGTTTAACCGGCAAAGTAACATATACACACACTATGCCAAATAAATGGAACGATATAACAATGGTAAGCATGAGAATATCGGATAGCGATGGTCATGTTTTGCAAGGTATGACTTACAGCGATAGTTTTCCGAATAATACATTGGTGAAAAAAGACGATGAAATCACCGTTGAAGTATCGCTGGCAAAACTAAAAGACACCGAAACAACGAAAGATATTGTAAAATACAATTTTTTCAAGAAATCGCAAAGCAAAATAGTGAAAAATAGGGACGGTGAAAAAGACAAAAATACCGCCACCCCAGTGGATAGCGAAGTAAAAAAAGCACAAAATGAAATAGAAAAACTATTAGATAAATTGGCGAAAAAAGGTTGGATAGCGAAAGAAACGCCCAAAACGCCTTGCACCGCAATTGGTTTCCAATCAACCGTACACAGCACAACCAATGCAGTGAATATCATTGATATAAGAGCATTGGAAGCAATACTGAAAAGTGATGTATTACAAGAAGTAAGCAAAAAATTATTCGGTCTAAAAAAGGGTGTAGATGTTGAATACAAAACTTGCAAAGAACAACTTCCTGCACTTGTACCTATGGCGCAAGTGAATGCAAAAAATCGCACAAAAGAAACATGTACAAGCAATGGTTTGGTATTTCTAGATGTCGATGGTATAGAGTATTCATTGTGCGAAAGAATATTATCGTATATAAAAGAAAATAAAGATATTAACTCTAAAGTATTAATCTGGAATCTGAGTCCATCACGCAAAGGTTTTCATTTGATTTTTGCACCATTCGATGGAGTAGATACTATAGTAGCTAATCAGGAACACATATGTTCGGTTATAAACGCGGCATTGGAATGCGAAATAAAACCCGATGCTCAATGCTTTGACGTTAGTCGTGCCGCATTTATTACATCGGAATATTATCTGGGTGGTGCAGCATCGTTGCTAACTGTCGATAACCCTACAGTATTGCCACAAATACAGGAAGGCGTGGCCTACAAACCTGCTGCTAAAAAAATGATACTGAAAAGAACAAAAACATCGGACGGTTGTACATTTGATCATTATGACGGCGAATATCCGGATATGGATGATGTTAGTGTGCACATTGATGTAGAAGATTTTCAAACATTGGACTGCTATGCTTATGAGAATAAGTATGTGGAAGGCAAACGTAACCAATGGTGGGAACTCCTTGGTGTACGCTTTCGCGCAAAGGGTTATACACAAACCTTGGCAGAGCCTATCTTTGCTTATGCAATGGAGTATGTTCAGCTGTTGCCGGAATATAAACCAACAGTAGATGATCCAATAAATAGTAATGAGGCATTTGATGCATTTATGTGGGCATTCAAAAAAGAGAATTGGGAAGCATATAGTGCTATACCAACCACTATAGCCGATGAAGATTTGCCATTGGGGTTGAGAAAAAGTACTTCTGTCAGTGAATTTATAGCACAATTTGCGGAGCTTGAAGATGATTTACCAAAATTGTTCCGAGATAATTCCGACACTTTTTTCGACTCCGAAAAAAATCTAAATTTGTTACCTTTCCAAGTAATGAGTACGGCAGAAATTTGCTCATCTTATACATCAGGCATTAAACATGTAGATTATAATGATAAAACATACAAAAATGCTTTGCAAATGATCATCGTAGCAGAAACAGGTAATGGTAAAAGTGGGGTGTCTGATAACAATAAGGAAGGTTTTGGAAAAATACTTTACAAGGAATTTGCTCATTATATGACTAACGAATTTAACGATAGTGAAAGCGAAAGTACGTCAACAACTATACCCAATGCTACCAATGCAAAAGTAAAAGATGAAATCTTCCGTGCGAACAGAAACAATGTGGATCCCGTACTTCACACACATTGTAGTGAAATGGGGTTGTTTCGCAAGCAACAAAACTCACCTCACGGAGGTCTTGATTTCGAAATTATGAAAAACGGTTGGGACGGTGATTCATTTAACTGTGCTACAAAGAGTAAGGACGGTGTAAGTGGTTTTGTGGACAGTTTGCACCTTTCGGCATTGATTAGTGCTACACCTATAGCTGTGCAAGATTATACTCCAAAATCTGCCATTACCGACGGAACGATAAACAGATTGTGCTTTTGCTTTGCTCAAACCGATGATTATGAGCGTAGTGTAATGTATCAGCGTTATGATGCAGTAGCTATAGCTCAATACGTTGATTGGGCAAGAAAGCAAAGAGGCACCATAGTTTTGGAAGATATATTTGGTGGCGAAGCAAAGGATAAAACAAATGATATCTGGAGCCCATATATTAAGATCTGGAACGCAGATGGTTATGGTTATCTGTCTGATCTGACCATACGTACATCGGTTAATGCTAAACGTATTGCCAGAGAGTATTACCTTATGGATTTGTATGAAAAAGGATATAACCTTATCGAACACGAAGGTAAAACAAAAGTAGTAAAGGATAACATTATCAGCGATATGCCCAAAGCAGCGCCTTGGTTAATCCAATTAATGAGGGTAACATACGAATACTTGGTATTTGGAGTACACACATTGTTTGGCGAGCGTGCTGCACGTATATCTGCAAAATCTAAAACAAAAAGCGGTAAAAAACAAATGTACATAGACATATACAATGCACTGCCAGACAGTTTTAGCAAAGAAGAGCTTAAAGCAAAAGTACTTGCATTAGGGAAAAATGAAAAAGCTATAAACAATCTGGTGACCAACTGGAACAAAAATGAAGTCTGGACTTTCGACCAAGCTACGGGTATGTACACTAAAAAATGTGCCGCATAATTATTATTTTACACACAAAAGGTTATGATGCTAAATCATAACCTTTTTTATTTATTTATGCAACACAAAAAAAAACCACTGCTTCTCAGCAACGGACTTTATTGGCATTCTTTTTACAAAACATTTATTTTAATAATAACGCTATTACTTGCCCTAGAAAAAAAATTTTTTTTTCATCTTCTGTATTTTTTTGAAAAAACAGACTATTTATATATATAATAATTCAAATAAAACGATAAAAACGATGGCAAAAATTATTTTAAAAAGTCAAGAACAAAAAGTAAACTTTCTGAAAACAAACACATTGGAAAGTGCATACGTATTGCGTCCAGTAAATTATAGCACTATAACTAACAACGATTTGATAGATAAAGTAGTGAAAACCAGTTATGTGCCACGAGCAGCAGTAGCAGCCACATTGGTAGCACTTACCGAAATGATGGAAAATTATTTAATGGAGGGACACCGTCTTCAACTGGACAATTTTGGAACATTCAGCCTGACCGTAGATGGCACTGTGGCAAAAACGGCACAAGAAGCAGGCATCGATAAGCAATTCAACAAGCTGAGAATTAATTTTAACCCTGCCGTTGAATTGAAAGAAAAACTAGCGAATGTAGATGTAGAGCTGGATGGCATTTGGCACTGTTTGGATCTGGACGCAACAAACAAAGTGTACGAACGAATCAATCAAAACCACGATGGCATTGAACATCCTGATGGTGATGATAACGAAGCAATTGAACCGAACAACCCAAACGGTGATAACAACAACCCGGGCGGTAACAACCCAGGCGGTGGTGGATTTGAAGGATAATCTTTTAATTAGTTAGTAATTAGCAGTTAGCAATTACTATTTATCTTTCAAAAAACAAAATAGTTAGTAATAGGCAAATGTACTTTTACTAACTATTTTTTTATATACACCAACTACTACCTAATACTACCATACTACCTCTGTCTTCTTTTTATTATTATCATTGATATATGGATTATACCATTCTCTACCCCAAAATATATTACGTTTTTTACTTATTTACCCCATTGGCACCCCACATCAATTTTTCGCGTATAGCACTATAAAATCCTTGATTTTTCATTCGGATAAGCTTTACAGAGAAATTTTCTTTGTACAACAATATTTCTCTATCACTACTCATAAGTTCCATTTTCGAATCTCTACCCACAAAAATCTGTTGTGTTTTATCGCAAGGCACTAAACGTATTTTAGACGATTCGGGCACAACGACAGGTCGCAACGTAAGAGTATGAACGGCAATGGGTGTAATGAGAAAACAATTGGAATCGGGAGTAAGTATCGGACCGCCACAGCTCAGAGAATATGCCGTGCTACCCGTTGGTGTAGACACTATAAGACCATCGCCATTGTAGGTAGCCAAAACTTCGCCGTTTACATACACATTTGCCGACAACATAGAACAACTGTTTTCGCGGTGAATATACACCTCGTTCATCACAAAACTATGTGTTGTTTCTCGGTTTTGTATCATTTCTACATGCAAAAGCGAATGGTTTTCAATGTCGTAATTTCCTGCTATAAATTCCGAAACAAAATTTTCGACACCATTGTTAGGGTTCACACTTGTAAGGAAACCTAAATGTCCAATATTCACACCCAACACAGGAATATTAGAATCTTGAATAACACCTACCGAACTTAACAATGTACCATCGCCACCTATCGAAAACAACACATCTACCTCATTTTGCAGTATTTGATCGTTTTGCAGAAGTTTTGGTTTGGCAGAGAATGTAACATAAGGCAATATCATTAAATAATATGATTCCAATACCGAAATCTCTATATTATTACTCTCCAATGTTTTTATCAGCAACTGTAAATATTCCTGATTATCTGAACTAAACTTTTTACCAAAAAGACCTATTTTCATATTATATATTCATTTATTATTTTCTTTTTTAAAAAAAGAGATTTACATATATCGTTCTATTTAAAAAATTCTCCAAGTCAATGCTAACTTCCAACAATCTTTAAAATCAGTTTTATGACTATCAATAACAAAGTCACTACCAAAAGGATACGTATAACGCAAATCTATCGAAAACATTAATACGTCAACCCCTACCCCTGCAAGTCCGTATACGACTAAAGAATTAGATTTGAACGTTTGCCCTATACCCTGCAAATCGACAATTAATTCATCAAAATCCGAAGTATTGAACATAAATTCCGGACCTACAAAAACTCGTAAATTTGTTACTTTAAGGTCAATCAGTTTATATCCCACCAATATAGGGACTATTATTCCTTGTTTATTAGCATTAAACGACTGTATATTATCGCTTATAAGTGTTCCTTGCTCAATGTTTTGCATATCAAATGCAAATTCGAATTTTGCAAATGAGTAAGCAAATTCTGACTGCAGATAAACCTTTTCGTTAAAATAAAGACGTGCAAAAAATCCTATATTAAATTCTTGCCCCATATCAATATTTAGTCCTTCTTTTTGATTATATGACAAATCGGTCAGCGAAGCTCCTCCTTTCAACCCAAAATTGAACGATTGTGCTTCTACAATTTTCAACACCACCAAGAAACATAAAAGTAATACATTTTTTTTCATCTTGCTATTTGTTTTAATTTTTTTACCTTTCTATTCTATTTTCTCATCTTATAATATAATACTATTTTGTCTACAATAATATTCTTTTATGCTATAAACAATAATTTATTTGTTTTTATTCTGATTTTTACAGAAATTTCTTTACTTCTTCCCAATACTCCGGAAACGATTTCACTACTACATCAGGATTTTCTATAAACAAATCTTTATTTATCATTTTCAACGAAGCAAAAGACATAGCCATCCGATGGTCGTTGTATGTAGCTACAGGCAATGTCGGGTACAAATCACCAACTGATTTAATGTACAAAACATTATCATGTAGAAAAACATCGATATTCATTTTTTTTAATTCAGTTTCTAATGCTTCTATTCTATTAGTTTCTTTGTATGGCAAAGTATCTAAACCCGAAAATTCGGCATCTATACCAATACCTACACAAGCTACAGCAACTGTTAGTACGAGATCCGGACAAGAAGAAAAATCATATTTGAACACCTTTGGTAACAGTACATTCTTCTTTCTCAAAAATATTCCATTTTCTGTATATATCGTTTCTACACCTAAAGCATCGTAAATATCAGCTACAACACTATCTCCTTGAACGGAATCTTTGTATAATCCGCTAATAAATAACTGAAAATCATCAGAAAACAACACCCAATTATAGAAATATGCTCCAGAAGACCAATCCTTCTCTATCTCTACATATTTAGATTTTAAAAATGGTTTTGCTTTCTCAATTGTTATTTCTCTATTTTTCCATTGTACACCTATCCCCAATTGTCTCAGTATCGCCATAGTCATAAAAATATACGACTGCGAAACACATTTATCATCTATTATTATTTTAAGAGCATTGGGCAACGATATTGCAATAAGCATCAATGCAGAAATAAATTGACTACTCACACTACCCGAAACTCTTACAACATCTGTGGTGTATTTTTTTTCTTTTATTTTTAAAGGCAGATACCCCAATTTATCTAAATATGAAATATCAGCTCCAATATGTAACAAAGCATCGACAAGAGGTTTTATAGGTCTTTGACACATTCGACAATCACCTGTAAGAATATATTCTCCATCCGATTGCATTGACAATAGTGCAGTAAGAAAACGAGCTACCGTTCCTGCATTCTTACAATCAAAAACGTTACTGCTTTTTTCTTCGAGTTGTTTTAGCAATAATTGTAATAACCTAGTATCATCAGCAGTAGACAAATCATTCAAGCAAAGGGTATTTCCCAATAAATAATTAATAATCAACCACCTATTTGACAAACTTTTCGATGATGGAATATTTACAATAACACTACTTTGACAAAGCGAAGACTTAGAATCCATCTTTATTTATTTTTCTAACCGAAATTATGATATAATTTATTCTATACCATACTCTTTTAGTTTTCGATACAATGTTCTTTCTGAAATTTTCAAATCAGCAGCTGCCAATTTTCGTTTACCATTGTGCTTTTCTAAAGCCTTACGTATTGCTGTTTTTTCTCGTTCTTCTAACGACAATGGCACATCTTCTATAACCTCTGTATCCAAAAATTCTTCCTCGTCAGAATTATTTACAGTTTCTTGATAATGATAATCCTCTACTTGAAACACTTCGTGCGAAGTTGTAGGAATATATGACGATTTTTGAGGTTCTTGTATAGTTTGGTGCAATTGCGTACTATTAATAGTAATCCCAGACTTAGCCAATGCTGCCAAAGTATTTTTAAGGTCATTTATTTCAGCTCGCATCTCATTGATCATTTGTCCCATAGAAAGAGCTTTTAATAGCAATTCTCTATCCGTTATCGTTGATACTTGTGCTAGCTCTTGTGCTTGATACAATGTCGGTAATTTTGAAACCTCAGTATAGTTCAAATATTTCATTGCAATTTCCTTAGTTATATCTCTCCCAGTTTCTATAATCGACATTTGTTCAGTTTTATTCTTCAATTCTCTTATATTTCCATACCAAGGATAATTTACAATATATTCTCTTCCACTATCAGTCAATCTTAATGGTGGCATTTTATATCGTTCAGCTATATCGTACGAAAACTTTTTAAACAACAATTCTATATCATTTTTCCTCTCCCTAAGAGGTGGTAAATAAATGGAAATTTGATTCAATCTATAATACAAATCTTCTCTAAACCGTCCTTCTCTTATAGCTTTTATCATATCAAGATTTGTAGCAGCAATAACTCTAACATTTACTTTTCTTGCACTAGATGAACCTACAGGCATCATATCTCCACTCTCCAATACTCTAAGTAGCTTAGCTTGCATAGATAATGGCAATTCACCTATTTCATCTAAAAAAATAGTCCCTTCGTGTGCTACTTCAAAATAACCCTTTCTGTCTTTATCGGCATTCGTAAATGCACCTTTGACATGCCCAAAAAGTTCACTTTCTATAGTTCCTTCTGGTATTGCTCCACAGTTTACTGATACAATATTTTTATGCTTCCGAGCACTATTTTCATGAATTATTTTGGAAAATACATCTTTACCTACACCACTTTCACCAGTAATCAGTACACTCATATCTGTATTTGCCACATGCAATGCTATTGACAAAGAACGAACTAATTCTAAATCGTTTCCTATTATTCCGTACTTATTTTTTACTACTTGTATATCCATTATATTTATAGTTATTAATGCAATTTAGTGTATATAATGCACTTGAGACTAAATTCCAATTCCAACATGAAATGCAAAGATACAAAATAAAACTGACATAATGTCAGTTTGTTCAATAAAATAGTATATAACTAATCCAAATCTTCTATACTAAGTATTATGATTTCTTGCAAATTTCTTGTATCAAACATCATACAATTAAGATTTGCATAACCCTTCGTTTTGTACATAACGCCGGATATTTTTTGTTGTTCTTTCAACATAGCAGGAACTTCATAAGCAATCACTACATTTTTATAAAACTTCTTTCCAATAGTCATTGTATCACCTATCGAATCGGGCATTTTTAAATCTACGAGGTAACCATTTGTTCTAGTACTACATAATTCAATTCCTACTACAGTTCCCGAATAATACTCTTCCACATAGTTTTTTTTACATGCAGAAAAAACAAACATTACTAAACTCGCTAATATTAGCGAAAAAGCTATTTTTTTAATCATATTTTTTCTCATTTTCAATATTCATTTATATGTTAATTATAAATACATACACTACATCAACATTGGGGTTATTCTATGTAATGCTCTCATAAATTCATCTATCTCATCAATCGTATTATAAATTGCAAATGACGCTCTGACAGTTCCCGGTATTTTATATCGTTCCATTATAGGTTGAGTACAATGATGTCCGGTTCGAACTGCTATACCTAACTTATCTAACAAGGTTCCAACATCGTAAGGATGTGAATTACCTATAAGAAAAGAAATAACAGATGTTTTGTTTGGAGCTTCGCCCACAAAACGTATTCCATCAATCTCTTTCATTTTGTTTGTAGCATAATTCAGCAACAATTCTTCATGACTAGCAATGTTGCAAACACCCACTGTTTCCATAAACTCTATAGCAGCTTTAAGTCCTAGAACGTCTCCAACAGATGGAGTACCGGCCTCGAACTTAAATGGCAACTCATTGTATGTAGTTTTTTCAAAAGATACATCTTTTATCATTTCGCCACCTCCTTGATAAGGAGGGAGTTCATTAAGAATACTTTCTTTTCCATAAAGTACTCCAACACCCATTGGTGCATACATTTTATGCCCGGAAAAACAGTAAAAATCACAGTCTATTTCTTGAACATCTACTCCAATGTGCGATATAGCTTGTGCCCCATCAATAAGTACAGGAACATTCATACTATGAGCATAATTTACAATTTCTTTTATAGGGTTTATAGTACCTAATGTATTGGAAACATGATTTACCGCTACTAATTTTGTTTTATTACTAAACAATGTTTTAAACACTTCAATATCTAACACACCCTCATCTGAAAAAGGAATAACTTTAAGTGAAGCACCTTTTTCTTCACAAGCCAACTGCCAAGGAACAATATTCGAATGATGTTCCATTCCTGAAATTATAATTTCATCTCCTTTTTCCAAATACCTTTTTCCAAAAGAAGAAGCAACTAAATTTATACTTTCAGTTGTACCTCTTGTAAATATTATTTCATGAGAATATTTGGCATTTATAAAGGTTTGAACTTTTTTCCTAGTTTGCTCGTATGCCTCTGTAGCCATATTGCTCAAATAATGAGCTCCTCTATGTATATTACTATTGAGAGAAGTATAGTAGTTAGTTAGAGTATCTACAACTATTTTAGGTTTTTGAGTAGTAGCCGCATTATCAAAATAGATAAGAGGTTTTCCATAAACAGTTGTATTTAATATATCAAAATTTTCCCTTATATTTTCCATTATAATTTTTATATAAAAACAATTTTCATTATTGATTTATTGAAACAAAACATATTGATATTATAGAAGTCAATAACAACAATACAAAAGAAAGAAATAGTAACTTTTTCTTGTATTTCGACACTTTACTATAAAACAATGCTAGCAAAAATACAGCAACAGACAAAATAAAGAACAATCCTACTATAATATTTTCTATCATAATCAATATATTTTTACTTTAATTTCTATACTAAACTTTGTCTGTATTTTATATAAGCATATACAAACAAGGCAAACAACACTGCCAAGAATAAATAAAACGCAATACTGCAACCTTTATTATTTACTTTTATCACCTCTCCCGATTCTTCATTAGTTTCTTTTTTATTTTGCTTCAAAAATAAAAGAAAAACAATCAGTGCTAAAGAACATATAATCCAAGCAAATTCCATATATCTATTTTTTTAGTTATAAATCCATTTATTTCCCAGCATTAAGTATTTTGTACCCTATACTGCAATTCAAACATCTCTTATGCTTACAATATTCGTTATAAACTTCCAACAATGCTTGCGATTGTAACGCATTATTAGGAGTGATACCTCCTTTGGCCCAAAGCTTTATCACATTATTATTCTCACTCTCTATCTGCTCTAACAATTGTAAAGCTACATCTTTATATTTTTCGCTTCCATATTGTTCTCCGTACTCGAATAATAACGGAATCCAAGCATTTATAATCAACGACAAAGAAAAAGAACGTCCTGTCGTTTTTTTAACTTTTCTACTTTCTTTGTCAAAATGATAATGATTGTCCCAATAATCTGAAGCTGTAACGTCTAAATACGACAATATATCATCGCAATTTGATAACTCCAACAACTTAGAGAACAAACTTTTTGAACGAGCAATCAAAATAGCAAATTGACTAATACGCAAGGTAGGAAAACTATACGGACGAATACGAAAAAACTTCCATAAATATCCTTCAATAGGTTCAAGTGAGTACGCCTTACGAAGGTATGTATATTCATTTTTTAGTTTTTGAGGATATTCATCAACAAAGTCATTTTCCAACAAACCTGCTTGCCCAAACATCAAAGCTTCTACTTGAAACGGCGATGTACGTATTTTTGAATACAACTGCAAAGGAATAGATTTTGCCAACAACTCGAATGGCAAAGCATTGACTTTACCACCAAAATATCGAGCAAAAATCCTATAACAACATTCTTCCCAAGATGACTTTGTTTCAATCAACATCTCCTTTACCACCATCGATTTTCGCTCTAATCGTTCAACAGCCATCCTTTCTAAATATGTAGAAATATAAATTTCAGACAAATCGGACAAATGCCCCATACATGGTATAGAATCTGTAAACGACGGATGTAGTAATTCTTCATATCGTTGGTATACACCATCTGGTATCAAAGACTTAATTTCTAATGTAGGTATTGGTTTGCCGTTTTCCAACAACACATCACATTCGTCATTTTCATAAACTACATGCAAAACTACATTATTGTAATTTTTATCCAAATTATGCTTATGCAAATTCCAATCGGAAGCCAATTTATGAATTTCCACATTTCCCACCCAATTTATATCTGCAATCTTTATTTTCGCATTAAAAAAATCAGGTCCGGCATTGGCATTCAACTCACCGGGAAATTCTACAATAATAGGCTCGCCTTTTGTAGTGACCATACTATTGTTCAACAGCCTATACTTCCATACATAATGTAAAAATGCTTCGTTCATAACAAAAGGATATTTATCTTTTTATTCTGACAAAACCAATCTAAAACCATAGCCACTATAGACATATTCCGGTTTTGCAGAATCTCTTCTCAGCACTCTACAATTTTGTGAACGATCTACCCAACTACCACCTCTCAACACTCTAAAAATACCTACTTCAGCTCCCTGTGGATTTACTGTTATTTCTGTATTGTATGGTGCTTTCCAATCATTACACCACTCACCCACGTTACCCGTCATATCGTATATTCCCAATTCGTTAGGTTTAAGTGTCTTCACATCATGAGTTTCCATTCCGGAATTCTCAGCACACCACCCTACCGCATTTATATTGTTATCTCCACTATATTTATCTTTTTTTCTGTAATTTCCACCTCTTGCTGCAAACTCCCATTCTGCTTCTGTTGGCAATCTAAAATTCAGACCGGTCAGTTTGTTTAGCTTTTTTATAAACTCTTGTACATCATTCCAACTTACCTGCTCTACCGGTCTATTACTTCCTTGAAAATAACTCGGATTATTCCCCATAACTGCTTGCCACAATTCTTGAGTAACTTCTGTTTCCCCTATATAGTAAGTACTTACTGTAACATTGTGTGCAGGACGTTCCTTTTTATATTTATCTCCACCTCGTTTCGATTTATTACCCATCATAAAATTTCCGCCATTCACTTTTATCATTGTAAAACTTACATCATTTACAGTATAGCTTACATTTTGTGACTTGGCAGGAACGAACATACTTATCAATACAGAAAGTATAATTAACTCAATTCTTTTTTTCATCCTAAAAGCATTTTATAGTTTAATTGTTTGATAACATTTTTACATATAGTTATATATATCAACAATATATTTCTTTTCTACTTATCTAAAACATATAGCAAATATAAGAAATTATTTTCACTTATTACCACATGCACTCAAAATTAATTATTGCTCTATATTTCTTACAAAAAACAAAGAGCATAGCATCCTAAAACAAAAGGTTTTCTACCTATTATTTTTTGGCTATGCCCTTTATTGATAATATTTATACCACTTTATCGTCTTTTCATAATCTTTAGCGTGGCATTTTAGTATTTTCTTCTATATTGATCTACTCTACATTTAGTGTGTCTGCTATTGCTGAATCGGCATCATTCACAACTATTTCTTCGTCTACCACTATTTCTGTTTTATTACCAAACCATGGTAGTGGCGACTCTAATTTAGGACTTATGAAAGAAAAAATATTCAACAACCACATCAAAGCCAATACAACTATTGCCGAAGACAAAGAGTATAACCATTTCTTCCATATAGGCATTCCTTTACGAGCATAAGGGTCTTTCAATTTTAATTTAGGATACTTAGCTATATCGGTAAGAGTTTCGCCAAAAGGTATACTTATTTTCGAAATAGCATTCACTGCCCAACCATTTGCATTAAGTAGAGGAGCAATATTTCTTCTTCGCAATTTTAACCACGCCATTATCATAGCAGGACCAGATACTACCAACATAAGTCCTATAAATAACATTATTATTTGGTACCATTTTAATGCGAACAAACCTTTAAAAATACTAGTAAGAGCAGTACCTATCATACCAACAGCCATACCTAAAGCAGCAAATATCCCGGCAAATTTTGCTATATCGAATGGTGCTGCCGGTGCAGCAGTAGTTGCCGGTGCCGGTGCTTTTGGGTCTATACTTTCTGCTTTGGCTGATACATTATCCAACTCTGCAGTCATTTTCCCCATAATTTTTGCATCTTTATCCGCAGCACTCTTATTTATAAGGTTTTCAACAGCTGTTGCCATTCTTCTATATGGCGACCAAAACGACTGTGAAATATTTATAGGATTATCAATTATCTTAGTAATAACTGCATCCCATTCCTCACCATCGTTATCGTAGAAGATACCATTCTTACCAACCGCCAATTCTCCTATATCGCCGACAGTTACGGTAGCTACAATTTGCATTTTGCCCGGTTTTTTAGTTGTAGTACAATCGCAATACAACAAGTACATACCACTATTGCCTGCCGAAGCACTATGTGCAGCAGTGTCTGCCACTTTCATGCAAAATCTACACTCGCGTTGGTCTATAATCAGTGTTCCACATTGGAATATCGCTTTTACATCTTTATCTTTATCGTAAAAATCATGTAAAGTAACAAAGTTGCGTACCAATCTATAGAAATCACGGAAAATGTATAAAAATTTATCTACCAAAGCAATATTTTCCGATTCGTCTTTCAATGTCAAATCCTGCTCAACTAAGGATAATAACTCAGCTTTTGCATTTTGCGATACAAAGTTTCTAATAGCATCTATTCCCAAACCTTCAACCTCAAAACCTATTTTGGCCGCTTTCCAAGCTTTATAGTCCGAAAATTTTGTTCCTATTTGATTCCAATCAGCTTCTGTTATAGCAGTTTTATCAGCAGAAATCCATATAGCTTTTATTGTATTAAAATTACTTTCCCATACAGGGTTAATAGATGCATTTAGATCTATTTCTGCTTTGTTATTTATATGTGTAAGTGGATATGCTGCAATATCTTCTTGTTTTTGATCAAGATTTTCTGTGCTTATAGCCTCGATTCTCGAAGTTTGAACATCTAATGCTGTTTTTCCATCAGGCGAATATGCAGCAAGTTTGCATCTCATAAAATAATCTTTCACCTTTCCATCTAATGCCTCATAAGCTCCCAGCATAGAATCGGTGTTATCTCCAAAAGGCATTTCCGGTTTAGAATCGGCCCAAGCTATATATGCTTCCAACGTTTTGTAGAAAGCATCTATTTGTTCTGCTCCTACGCCTTCTTCTCCACTTCTGTCCAACACATTTCCAATGGTAGCTTTTATAGCCGATATTGTCGCTTTAAGTTCATCGTTGTCGGTGGTAGATTCTGTAATAACTCCATCGCCATTAAATTTTGTTTTGGCAAATATTGCTGTTATATCAGCTGTATCTGAAATAGATATCACACTACCTTCTTTTCCCAAATTTTCTAATATTTGCTTGGCAGCTTTGTACAACTTTTGACCTTCATCAGTAGTAGTATCTACTTGATTTATATCAATATTATCGCTACCTGCAAGCAATAAATTGTTGTCTTTTAGCAGCGATGTTATCCATTGCGATACTGCTACAACATCGTTTACTCTCAACTTGCCATCAGCATCGCTATCCATATATTTCAAACTACGCTCGTCTATCTCCAAACCAGAAGTAGGACAAGATAATACTGTCCACATTTTGGGGTCTAATTCCGACAAATGAGCCAAATCTTCGCCCGAATCTATTCGTGCTCTAAGCGAACCGCCCATATTGACAAATTCCCACTTATACTTTTTGTTCAACAAATTTAATATAGCCATATTCTTTTATTTGTTTTAATATATATATTTAAAAACTAATATTTTCTACCAATAATAATTTTTCTTTTATTTACACACTACTAATATCTTATCAATACGCACTCCGTCCATATCCATTATCTCCATCTCAAAATTTTCCCATTCCAACTTTTGTCCTTCTTTGGGTATTTCGTGCAATGTATCTATAATCAAACCACTTATAGTATTGAATTTTTTATCTTCCGAAAATAATTCTTCTTTGTCGAAAAAAGCCAAAAAATTGTAGAAACTATATCTACCATCTATTATGTAACTTCCATCATCACGTTTCACAATATCTCCCACTTCGTTTTCTTCCAACATTTCTCCGACCAATGCTTCCATTATATCTTTCAAACTTACTATACCTACCACACTGCCAAATTCATCGATGATAAGTCCACTTTTTATCCTACCTTTTTTAAACTGCTCCAATGCACTATACACATTCATACTTTCAGGAAAGTAGCTTGCTGCAGACAATATACTATTCAAATCAAAACTATCCTTAGCTATGGCAGAAAACAAATTTTTCAAATGAACAAAGCCTTTTATATTATCCACATTTTTGTCTACCACAGGATAAGTGTTGTATACATTGGCTTCTATTTTTCGTAACACATCCTCTTTACTGTCAGCAATATCCAAAAACACTATTTCGCTTCGATGTGTCATTATCGACGATATTTTACGCTCACTCAAATTAAAAGCACGTTCCACTATATCATGTTCTACCTCCTCTATCTCGCCATCGTCCAAACTTTCTTTCATCATGTTTTTGATTTCCTCTTCGGTAACAGGTGCCTCTTTTATCTTGTTTAGCCCAAATAGTCCGGACACAAAACCACTACTTTTTGCCAACACCCAAACTAATGGATAACACACTCGGCTCAGAAACATCATCGGGGTAGCTATTGCCTTGGCAATTCCTTCGGCTTTGCTTAGCCCCAAACGTTTTGGAAACAACTCTCCAAACACCAGGGTAAGATATGTTACTAAAATAACTATCAACGTTTTGCTTATTCCGAAACTATATGCTTCCAACGATGGAATATACCTTGTAAGTACCTCTGACAACCCACTTGCAAAGGCCTCGCCACTAAACAACCCCGTAAGGATACCTATCAACGTAATACCAATTTGCAATGTACTGAAAAAATCGTCAGGACTATTAGCCAATGCTAATGCCTTAGCGGCCTTCTTATTACCATTTTTATGTTCGGTTTCCAGCTTACTTTTTCTAGCACTCACTACGGCCATTTCGCTCATACTCAAAAAGCCATTTATCAATATCAGCACTACTATTATTACTATCTCCATTTATCGATGTATGTTTTGTGTACTTTTTTTCCAAGAAAATTCTTATTATTCTACAATATAAATCATTTTGTAGATAACTAAAAAATTATGATTATATTGCATAACATTGCAACCAAAATATGTTATCTCGTCTTTTAATTTTCCACTTACCACCCCCAACCATTAATTTCTTCACAATAGGGTGTGCTGAGATTTATGGTATATTGTAAATAGATTGACAATAGGGTGTTATTCAGGAGCGTTGCAGGATCTGTTTTAATAGTCAGATACAACTTTGCATTACACTATAAACCACATAATTATAAATCACATATAATTTTCATTAACTTTCTGTCACAAAAAGGCATTCTTATTTGCAATCTATTTTATAGTTTGCTTGACAAAATCGTTTAAAATATGTACCTTTGCAGAGAAATTCAGAATATAGTACAATTAATATTATAACTAACCTACAATAAGTTATGAATCTTAAAACAATATTTGCAGCTACTTTGCTATGTGCAATATGTACAAACATTAATGGTCAACGCATACTTTCACAAACAAACAACAAGCTTGAACAAACTATACAATATATAGAACGCTTTTATGTAGAAAAGGCCAATATGGACAAAATTATGGACAAAGGAATTGTTGGCGTTTTGCAGGAACTAGACCCTCATAGCGTATATATTCCGGCCAAAGAAGTAGAAAAAACAAACGAGCCTTTGAAGGGAAATTTTATGGGTGTGGGTATCGCGTTCAAAATATTCAAAGACACTATCAATGTGATGGAAATCATAAAAGGCGGTCCGGCCGAAAAAGTGGGTATGCTACCCGGCGACAAAATCATAAGCATCGACGGACAAAAAGCCTATGGTAGCGACAGTATAACAAACAATTGGGTATTTAAAAAACTAAGAGGCAAAAAAGGAACAAAGGTAAAGATAAAAGTAATTAGAAAAAACATTGACGATGTCATTGAATTTGAAGTAAGAAGAGATAAAATTCCTATAAATAGTGTCGGAACATACTTTATGGTAGACAAGAGTATCGGATACATATCTTTACAACGCTTTTCACAATCATCGGCCGAAGAAGTACGCAATGCTATCAAAGAGCTTAAGAAACAAGGAATGAAAAGCTTAATTTTCGATTTGCGTGGCAATGGCGGTGGATTTTTGGAGATTGCCGGCGATATATGCGACGAATTTCTTTCCGACGATAAACTGATAGTATACACAGAAGGATTGACCGTTGGCAGACAAACTCTGAAAAGTACAAGAAAAGGCGAATTCGAAACAGGCAGACTAGTTATACTAATAGATGAAAGCTCGGCAAGTGCAAGCGAAATTGTAAGTGGAGCCATACAAGACCACGACAGAGGGATAATAATAGGTAGAAGAAGTTTTGGTAAAGGATTGGTACAGCGTATGTTTCCACTGGCAGATGGCGGGCAACTACGACTTACCACATCGAGATACTATACCCCAAGTGGAAGATGTATTCAAAAACCATACAAAGATGGTTTGGAAGCATACTACAACGAGCTGATGAACAGGTACAACCAAAATGAACTTATAGACCCCGACAAAATAGATTTACCCGACAGCGTAAAATATTATACTGCAAACAAAAGAGTAGTATATGGAGGAGGTGGTATTATACCCGATATATTTGTTCCTATAGATACTACTCGAATATCTGACTATTATATAGAAATACGCTCAAAGGGATTGATAAACAATTTTGCATTAGAGTATGCTAATCAAAACCGCAACATGTTGTTGGAAAAATATCCTACATACGAAGAGTTTGATAAAAACTATCGCAAACTTAACATTACAGAAGAGTTTAAAAACTATGCCGCTAAAAATGGAATAAAAGAAAACAAGTTACGTCCGTATTGGATTGTAGATTGGGCCACAAAAGCACTTGATGCCGAAATAAAAGATACCGCATACAATGTAGATGGAGATTGCTATGCAGAGATTGCTAAAAAGATGCTGGAAAATCCGAAATTTATAGAAAATGTAATAGAAAAAGCGAAGAAAGAAGACAAAAAAATAAAAGAGATAACAAAAAAATCTGAGATTTACATAAACGGACAAATAAAAGCAGCAATAGCCGGAAACCTTTACGGTACAAACTATTATTACGAAGCCATAAAAGAAATAGACGAAGACTATAAAACTGCATTAGAAGTTATAAAAAGTGGACGATTATTTAGGCGATTAAACATTGAAGATTGATCGAATAGTTTAAATTATGCTTTAACCCAAATTGGCCATTAGAAACAGCTGTGTAATGTAAACAAAACAGAGATTTATACCTACAGCAAAACTTATAGACAAGCAACTAATTTTGGATAAATTACTTACCAAAAAAAATCGTGCTTTTGATATCTATTTTCCATTCCCCAAAGATCATTTTTTGACCTTAGAGGGGCAAAAAACACCTCTTTAAAGATCTTTTTTCAACAATAGAAAATGTTGTTTTAGTACATAGAATTTTTCTAAAAAATAATTCAAAAATAATTCAAAATCACTCGTTAGGATTGATTTGGATTTAATTTATTCAAACTTTTTCTCAAACATTCTATTTACACTTCATCATATACATAAAAATATAATAGGTAGCAGAAAAACATCTTCTTTCTCTACTACCTATTGATTTTTACAATATCTGTTATCTTTCAAATAATACGGGATAATAATCTATTTCCCATTCAACACGCTTTCCAATATCGATTATAATTTTCGGCAAAGCATAAGCCCATCTCTTATCGGCAAAAGAATATTTTCTACCCGAGAATCGTTTTGTATAAAATCGTTAAGCTCTTTAAGCACTGCCGTTTCTTTATCTCCTTTGGGTTGCGGATATACAACTTTCCCACTCCAAAGTATATTGTCCAACATTATAAATCCACCTTTTCTTACCATAGGCAATACCATTTCGTAATAGTTTGGATAATTTATTTTGTCGGCATCAATAAACACAAGATCAAAAACTTGATTTATTGTAGGCAACACTTCCAAAGCATTACCCATATGTAGGCATATCTTATCGTCAAGTTCAGCATCTGAAACAGCTTTGAGTATAATATCTTCCAATTCCTCGTCTACTTCTATTGTATGAACTTTACCGCCTTCTTTAAGCCCCTTTGCCAAACATATAGCAGAATATCCAACATAGGCACCTATTTCCAATACATTGGTAGGTTGTACCATTGTACTTATCATCTCTAATAGCTTTCCCTGATAAGCCCCACTAAGCATTCTAGGACGAACCATTTTCACATGAGTCCACCTATTTAACTTTGCCATCATTTCACTTTCTTCCGAAGTATGAATTTCAGAATATTGTTCTATATCGGGATGAACAAAATTAGTTATAACCTTCTTTTCCATTCTTGTTTTCTATTAAACAGATGATTCTAGTAGTTCATATTTCTAAGGTGTTCCATCAACTCGGCTTCGGTTTTTATAAGTACTTCCCTGGCTTTACTTCCTTCAAATGGACCAACAACACCGGCAGCTTCAAGTTGATCTATTATTCGTCCGGCACGATTATAACCTAGTTGTAACTTACGTTGCAACAAAGATGTACTTCCATGTTGGGAATTTACTACGAGTTTTGCAGCCTCTTCAAAGTATTCATCTTTTTGTTTTGGATCGAATTCTTTGCTTGGTTCGCTTTCTTCATCAATATATTCAGGCAATAGGAAACAATCGGGATATCCACGTTGGCTACCTATAAACTCAGCTACTTGTTCTATCTCTTCTGTATCGATAAGAGCACATTGCAAACGCACAATTTCACTACCCGACGACAATAACAAATCGCCTCGACCTATCAGTTGGTCGGCTCCACCGGTATCAAGAATAGTTCTAGAGTCTATCTTCGAGGTTACTCTAAACGCAATACGAGCCGGGAAGTTTGCTTTTATAGTACCTGTAATAATGTTTACAGAAGGACGTTGAGTAGCTATAATCAGATGAATACCCACCGCACGAGCCAATTGTGCTATACGAGCTATAGGGTGTTCTACTTCTTTTCCGGCAGTCATAATAAGGTCAGCAAACTCATCGACAACCACTACTATATATGGCAAATAGCGGTGACCATTTTCCGGATTAAGCCTACGCGATATAAATTTAGGATTGTATTCTTTTATATTTCTTACTTGTGCTTTTTTCAACAAGTCGTATCTCAAATCCATTTCTATACACAACGAGTTCAGAGTTCTTACTACCTTTCTTGTATCTGTAATAATAGCTTCTTCGCTATCCGGAAGTTTAGCAAGGTAGTGACGCTCTATCTTATTATACAACGAAAGCTCTACTTTTTTAGGGTCTACCATTATAAATTTAAGTTCGGCAGGATGCTTCTTGTAAAGCAAAGAAGCAATAATAGCATTAAGCCCTACCGATTTCCCTTGTCCTGTAGCACCGGCCATAAGCAAGTGTGGCATCTTGGCTAGGTCGGTAACGTATGGTTCGTTGGATATAGTTTTACCTATAGCAATAGGAAGCTCAAACTTATTGTTCAAGAATTTGTCCGAAGTAAGCATAGTACGCATCGAAACTATTTGCGGATTTGCATTTGGCACTTCTATACCTATAGTTCCCTTTCCCGGTATCGGAGCAATGATACGTATACCCAATGCTGCCAAACTTAACGCTATATCGTCCTCTAAGTTCTTTATCTTATTTATTCTTATACCCGGAGCAGGCACTATCTCGTAGAGAGTGACAGTAGGTCCCGGCGACGCTGTTATTCTTACAATATCTATGGAATAATTCTTAAGAGTTTCTACAATCTTATTCTTATTAGACAATAGTTCCTCTTTTGTCACTTCTACATTCTTCTCTTCATAGTTGATAAGCATATCAACCGAAGGCAACTTAAAGTCGTGTAGTTCCAAAGTTGGATCGTATGGTTCGTCCAACCCAAAACGACGCATATCATCGTTGGTCACATCGTCTGTAATATCGCTTTCTTGTTCATCTTCTACATTATCATTAGCAGAAGGTTGCGGTGTAGATTGCATATTTGTGGTATTTATCTCAAATTCTACATCGCTATAATCTGGTTGTTTTTTATCAAAGTTATCTTTAATTCCAAATCCTTCTGCAGGTTCTATTACTTTCTCCTCCTCTTTTGGTTCTTCTTCCGAATCAATTATCGGCTCTACCACTGTCGAATTCAAATTGGTTTTAGAATTAGATTTCGATTCTTGTTTCTCTTCATCCAATTCTTCATCATTACTTTTTGAACTTTGAGCTTTAATTGTAGATATAGCATTAGATGTTCCATCTTTAATTTTAGAACCCCACATTTTTACGTTTGCTATTTTGAAATGCACATTATGAGCAAATACCAAATATAAAATCATCGAAAAGATAATAATCAACAGTGTACCAAATCCACCTACAACACCACCTAAAACTTCGGCAATTTTTACTCCAAAAGTACCGGCACACACCTCTAAGCCACTACTTTGAACAAAAGAGGCGATATACCCTATAAACAAAGAACCCCAGACCATCCAGAAAACTGTTATCCAAAAGGTTTTCCAAAATGGCAAAATCTTTAATGAAAGTAACTTAAAGCCATAAACAAAGAATAGCAATACAAAACCAAAGGATGTAATACCAAACATGCTTTTTACAAAAAAATCGCCAAGTTTGGCACCTATTACTCCGGCAATATTGCTAACTGTAGCACCATCATCAACCATCTCTCCATGCACAATTGCTTCGTCTCCTTTCCAGTGCAACATATAGGATACTAATGCTACTACAAGAAACAACGAGAACAAAATATAGAAAACACCTCTTATTTTCTTGAATCTTTCGCTCTTTAAAAATGTAATAATTTTCTTACCAGTATTTCTCTTACCACTTGTATTTGAAGAAGATTTGGCATTCTTCTTTGCCGATTTACTCATTATTTAATATCTTTTAAGGTACAACAATTCAGTTTACAAAATTACAAATATCGCTCAATATAGTATTGAGCGATATAAATAGATTTTAAACTTTGTATTGTTGATAAATATAAATACAAGAATTAATAGCCGTATTTTTTCCAACGTTCAGCCAAGAAACGTCTTGTTTCCCGTTCCTTTGGATTATCACCAGGCTCGTAAAATTTCATTCCGGATATTTCGTCAGGTAAAAATTCCTGGTCTACAAAATTTCCTTGATAGTCATGTGCATACTTATAGTTTGCACCATAACCGATATCTTTCATTAGTTTTGTAGGGGCATTTCGTATATGCAATGGCACCGACAAATCGCCTGTTCGTCGCACCATTTCCAACGCATTACCAATTGCTCTATAAGTAGAATTGCTTTTTGCCGATGTTGCCAAATATACAGCAGTTTGAGACAATATAATTCTACATTCCGGATAGCCTATTTTGTTTACTGCGTCAAAACAAGTATTGGCTAACAAAAGAGCATTAGGATTGGCATTACCAATATCTTCGGATGCAAAAATAAGCATTCTTCTAGCTATAAATAATGGGTCTTCACCTCCATCTATCATGCGAGCCAACCAATAAACAGCCGCATTAGGATCACTACCTCGCATCGATTTTATAAAGGCCGAAATAATATCATAATGCATCTCCCCTTTTTTATCGTAAGTAGCTAAATTTTGCTGTATTACAGTCTTTACCAATTGATTTGTAATAACAATTTCAGACGATACATTATTGTTTACTACAAGTTCCAATGCATTAAGTAGTTTTCTTGCATCACCTCCCGAAATTCTTAACAAAGCCTCATTTTCTTGTATATCTACTTTTTTACCCTGAGTAGCCAAGATATGTTGAGTGGCTTTTGCAAGCAATTGTTCCATATCTTCTTTCCCAAACTCCTTAAGTATATATACTTGGCAGCGTGACAAAAGTGCCGATATAACTTCGAATGATGGATTTTCCGTCGTAGCTCCAATCAGCGTTATTATTCCTTTCTCTACAGCCCCCAACAAAGAGTCTTGCTGACTTTTATTAAATCGGTGAATTTCATCAATAAATAATATAGCATCGGTTTCTTGTTTAGCTTTCTCTATTACATCCCGAACCTCTTTAACCCCCGAGTTTATAGCACTAAGCACATAAAAAGGCCTATTTAAGGTTTGGGAAATTATCATAGCCAAAGTTGTTTTCCCAATACCCGGAGGACCCCAAAATATCATAGATGGTATCTTTCCACTATCTATAAGGGTACGCAATATTGCATTTTCACCAACAAGATGAGATTGTCCTACATAGTTTTCTAACGAAGTGGGACGCAATTGTTCTGCCAAAGGTATCATAGACGTTTATGAAATAGATTTAGTTAGTTTATCAAATGCTTCTATCATATTTGCCCATTCGTATTTTCTCTTTTCCTCTTTTACATTCTGCTCAAACTCTTTCTCTCTTTCATTTTCGTAAAAGTCAATCAAAGCTTTTGCTATTTCGTTAGCATCAGGCTCTACCACATAACCTATTTTTCCATGAGGAACTATTTCCGGCAAACCACCAACATTGGTTACTAACATAGACTTTTCAAAATGAAAAGCCACTTGGGTTACTCCACTTTGTGTCGCAGTCTTATATGGTTGAGCAACTATATCCGCAGCACAAAAATAATTATTCACCTTATCGTCCTGAATGAAATATGTATGCAATTCAACTCTATCTTCTATCCCAAGATCTTTTATTTGCTTCATATATTGTTCTTCATTGCCATAAAACTCTCCGGCTACTATCAATTTTACATTAAGTTCCCTCAACCGCTTATTTCCAAATGCGTCTAACAACAAATCCAATCCCTTATATCCACGTATAAACCCAAAAAACAATACATATTTGCACGAAGTATCTAATCCTAAATTATTCTGAGCTTCTTGATTTGATATTCGCAAACCATAATGATCGTAAAGAGGATGTGGCGAATACACACGAGGCTTTTTACTATCAAACAATGATAAATCTTCCAACACAGAACGACTCATAGCAACAAAACCTTGTGTAGATTTTACAAAATAAGAAGCAAAAATCTTATCCCCTATCCGTTTTTCGTGTGGTATAATATTATCTACCAACGATACAACTTTCGTGTGTTTATTTCTTTTTACTACTCTTTCTATTGTACCCAAACACGGAGCCATAAAAGGCAACCAAAACCTTGTTATAACTAAATCCGGATTCTTCTTCTTTATTTCTTTTCCAATCTTTATCCAATTGAAAGGGTTGCACGAATTTATTTTACGATATATCTTTAAATCCTCCGGAGCTGGACTTTCGCTATATTGAGTCTTTCCCGGAAAGAGAAAATTTGGATATTGCAAAGTAAAAGTATAGATTTCTACTTTGTGACCTTGCTTTTGATATTCGTAAGCCAATCTTTCATTTAATGCTGCTATCCCACCTCTATAAGGATAAGCAGGTCCTACTATTATAACGTGCATATCTATATAAATTCAATATATCAATAATAGTGCAAAAATACAAAAAAATACTCAAACCCAAACAATTTTGCAAAAAATAAGTATCTTTGCATATTACTATAGTACTATATTTCACAATAAATACTTTGTAGTTCAACAAATTATAAACTAACAATAATTCAGATTAAATTGTATTAGCATGAATTCAAAAACAAAAAAAAGAATATTTTAAATTGCAGAAAAAAATATAATTTGAATTAGTTCTCACATGCTAACATTTACAAATGTATTCCTCTTCAATATGTATTACAGAGAACAATCATTTGCATTATTCAAATACCATCGGACGAGAAGACTCTTCGACAGGGTTATACTTTGGTCTATCGTTAGTTCTATCTTTTACCTTTGTTGGTGTTACGTTTACTTTCGGTTTTGTTTCTTTTACTTTCTGAGATGTCTCTTTTGATGATGTTTCCTTTGCTTTTGGTATAGTTTCTTTCACTGTAGGAACTGCCATAGTATCCACATTAGTACTAAGTAGATTTATTATATCCGAAAACGAGTTTATCCGCTCTGCCTCCATCAAATTTATCAATAATTCTTGTTTCATCCATACATTTTCAAATACCTGTGGTAATGGCTGAACTTTTACTCTTGCGGATCCTTTTTTCAACACTCCCAATTGTTTTGCTGCCACTCGCGATAAATCCAACACATTATTCTTTGGACATCTATCATTTACTCTTACTATAACCCATTTGTTTGTAGTCATATCTGTTACCAACAACAGAGTACCGAATTTGTAGGTTTTATGTGCCGCTGTATACTTCTTTTGCGAAAAACGTTCACCATTTGCAGTTTTTCTACCTTCAAATTTATCGCTATAGTATGTTACAATGCTAAAATGAGATTTAGATGTATCTATCTGAGAATACGAGATTTTAGAAATACTAAGACAAATAATAATCCACAATATATTTTTTCTCACTCTTACTTGTTTCATAGGCACATATTTTTATTAGCAAAGTTGTCGTTATCAAATCGGCAATACTACCAGTTTACCGCATCGGGATGAAACCAATTTCCATGCAATCGCAATACTTGTTCAATAACATCTCTCACGCATCCGTAGCCTCCTTTTTGGTGAGAAATATAATCGGCAATACTCTTAATTTCTAACGCTGCATCGGCCGGACATGTAGCCACTCCTACCCTTTTCATAATTTCGTAGTCGGGAATATCGTCGCCCATATACAACACCTCATCCGGTTGCAAACCATTATCTGCCAAATATTTTTCGAATATAGATATTTTGTTGCCTGCTCCGGTAAATATATCTTTCACGCCCAACGACTCCATTCTATTGTTGATACTTAGCGATGTAGCTCCGGAAATAACGGCTATTTTGTATCCTTTCTTTACTGCATATTGTATAGCATATCCGTCTTTTATATTGCCGGCTCTCACAGTTTCATTATCGGCATACACCCACACCGCCCCATCTGTCATAACGCCATCAAAGTCGAATACAAACGATTTTATTTTGTGCAATTTGCTTTTATAGTTCATAATATTAAAGTTTTCTGTTCTTTACTTTTCTTATTATCAATTTATATTATAGATATTTATGAGGTATCAGATAGTTTACTACATAGTCTTTCACACCTTCTTTCAGAGTACGGAAAGGTTTGTTGTAGCCTGTTTTTATCAGTTTTTGCATATCAGCCTCTGTAAAGTATTGGTACTTATCGCGAATATCTTCCGGAATATCTATAAATTCTATATTGCTTTCCATATTCATCGCCTCGAAAGTAGCATTAGCCAAGGCTAAAAAGCTTTCGGCACGACCTGTACCTAAATTATACAATCCACTTTCGGGACGGGTAGAAAACAAATGCAAAAGAACATCGATTACATCTTTCACATAAACAAAATCTCGCAGTTGCATACCATCTTCAAAGTCGGGACGATGCGAACGGAACAAGTTCATTTTTCCTGTTTTCTGCACAGTTTCGAAAGTGTGAATCACAACCGAAGCCATTCTTCCTTTGTGGTATTCGTTGGGTCCATATACATTAAAAAACTTTGTTCCAGCCCAAAATGGTGGTTGTTTTTCCTGTTTCAATGCCCATTTATCAAACTCGTTTTTGCTACATCCGTAAGGGTTTAGTGGCTTCAATTGCTCCACAATATCGTGGCTATCTTTATATCCCAACTCTCCATCGCCGTATGTAGCTGCCGACGAAGCATATATCAAAGGCACTTCGTATTTGGTACATCTGTTCCAAATCTCTTTGGTATAGTTTAGATTTAGGCGTTCAAACACGCTCCAATCAAACTCTGTAGTATCGGTACGTGCACCCAAATGAAACACAAATTCCACCTCCGAAGCATTATTATCAAACCATTCAAGAAAGTTGTCTCTATCTACCTTTTGGGCATACTGCTTAGTTTCCCAATTTCCTTTTTTGCTAGTTTTGCCAAAATCGTCGACCAAAACTATATTGCTAATACCTTGCCGGTTCAGTGTTCCTACCAATCCACTTGCTATAAAACCTGCAGCACCTGTTACTACTATCATTGTATTATTGTATGTTTTTGGTTATTTACTATTGTTATTTATTCTTTACTTGGTGGGCATAATCCAACATTTGTTCGTACACTCTCGACCAACCTTCCCAACCAAACAACTCGCACAAACTATTGTTGTGCCATATCGTGTATAACGTTCCTTCTACCGCTTTTATTTCGTCTATTACTGTTTTTAATACATTTAACGCCTCGTCCGGACTCAGGTTCAGATATTTTTTCAACGCAGAATCCATCACTGCAAAAGGATGTATAGTAAGATTTGTTTCGGTATCCGACTCCATATCATAAAAATGGAATGGGGTGCATATACCGGCTCTAAAACCATACTCATTGCTATAGCCCATCGAATAGTCGGCCTCGATATTGTTGTCTATCAGATTCTGGTAGCTGAC
Source organism: Bacteroidales bacterium (assembly GCA_017561155.1). Classification (GTDB taxonomy): domain Bacteria; phylum Bacteroidota; class Bacteroidia; order Bacteroidales; family P3; genus HGM05376. The sequence continues at coordinate 41,054 of JAFZDP010000079.1, forward strand.
AGGCAACTGAAATCTAAGAAAATGAAAACGACTTCGCTTTATAGGTTTGTGCATTACAGATGCAAGCATCTTGCGTTCCTGTGTAAGAAGCGTAGGATCGGCAAAAGAAGCATACGATGGATGTATACCCACTTTGGCATAATCGCCCAAATGTTTTATCAGTTGCTGAAACTTCAAACTATTGGGAGATATATTCTTATCGTAAGTATTATAGTTGGCAAACAACACGAAAAACAACAACTCTGTATGATAATCGTTGGCAGTTTTAAGTATATAGTCGAAAGTATCGAAAGGGTCTTTCTCCTTCTTCAACATAACCATAGCACGCTTGTACACGCTATTGTAATCTCTGTCCACCAAATCTTTTACAAACCTACCCATATTTCGCAGCAGCCCTTTGTTCACTACAGCATAGGCAGCATCTATATCTATGGTCGATACAAAATGAAAACGCCTTATCGGGAGATTAATATCCGGATAGTGATCCTTTATCTTTTTACAGAAAAAATCGGCCCATTTGTTCACTATAGGCACATGCAAGAAATTGTTCTGATAGGCCAAACTATCTTTGTAGTCGAAACGTTGATGATGGTCTTTGCGGTGCGGAAGGTACTCTTCGTATCGCGAAACCAAATAAAATGTTGCTGCAAAAATATCGAATGGCAACGTAATATCCTTTCCGTAAGTTTGAAAAAAGATAGGCAACCCCTCCATTTCCGTCACTTGTATTTCTTGGTTTTCTACCGAAGTCTGATATAGCAAAGAGGTTGATTTTATATACAATCCGTCGCCAATCTTATTTCTCGAATAGCATATCTTTGGTCCGGAATAGGAGCAAAAATATTCCTCGTCCAAGGTTATTTCAAATGGTATATTCAGTATGGTTTTAAATACCAAATTCAAAGTATAACCCAATCTGTTTGTTAGTTTTGAAACATAAATCAGCAACATAACTTTTATTCTATCGTTTTACAGACTATCTACTTAGTCATTGTTATTATTTTCGTAGGCATTTATTATCTTAGTCACCAACTTATGGCGTATCACATCGCTCTTGTTCAGTTGTATGATAGATATTCCATCTATGCCTTTAAGAATTTCTACAGCTTGTGGTAGTCCCGACTTTTGATTTTTGGGCAAATCCACCTGAGTAATATCGCCTGTCACTATAAACTTGGCATTGCGTCCCATTCTGGTAAGGAACATTTTCAGCTGCGACGATGTAGCATTCTGAGCCTCGTCCAAAATAACAAAGGCATTGTCCAACGTGCGTCCGCGCATAAAAGCCAACGGTGCTATCTCTATAGTATTGTCTTCCCAATACGAAAGCAACTTTTGCTGAGGTATCATATCGCGCAAAGCATCGTACAAAGGTTGCAAATATGGGTCTAGTTTATCCCTCAAATCGCCGGGAAGAAAACCCAAGTTTTCGCCGGCCTCTACCGCAGGACGAGTCAATATGATACGTTTTATTTCTTTATTTTTCAGTGCTCTTACGGCCAAAGCTACCGCAGTATATGTTTTTCCGGTACCGGCAGGACCTATAGCAAATATCAAATCGTTGGTATCGCAAGCCTTTACCATTAGTTGCTGATTGGGTGTGCGTGCCTTTATCAGTAAGCCATTTCGCCCATGCACCAATGTATCGCCCGACACTTCCGAAGCAGGGCTTTCGGCTGTATTATCCATTATTTGCATAATGTCTTTTTCATCGATACGGCCAAACTTTTCGTAGAAAAACAACATAGAATTAAACTTATCTTGAAAAAAGTTTATATCCTCTTCGGCTCCTATTATCTTAAGCATCTCTCCCCTTGCCACAATTTTCAGCTTGGGAAACAGTATTTTCACAAATTCAAATATCTTGTTGTTGGTGCCCCAAAAGTGGGAGAAATCTATGTCTTCCAACGAAATTATCTTTTCTAACAGTTCTGCTTTCACTTTATAATATATATGAGTCTATTTTGCCTAAAAACGGCAATATCCCTATTTTATTTTACAACCCCTCCCAAAAGGGAACCAACACACAGCTGCCACACCACAGATAATACTATCAAATACCACATAAGCACCAAGTGCAATGATACTTCTCCGTTAACCTATTAATAAAATTATCATATATTAACCACCGACAATTTAACACGAAAAACAGCTTATTTCCGAACAATTTTTCACTGCAGAGCAAATATTCAAACCTCAGAGGCTTTAGAAAACCAAGATACTGATTATCAGAAAATATTATTTTTATTACTTTCTCTAAAAAAAGCTTACGGGAGCAAATCCGCACACCCTCGCGATGAAAATATACCGCTCTCGCGATGAAACCCTACTGTTATCACGATGAAACCCTATTGTTATCGCGTGCCGGATATGGGATTCAGACGTCAAAAGTGCCGTAGTTTGGAGTCAAAAACATGGGGTTTTGCACTTCAAAACATATATACAAAACGCCCCATTTAACATTTACAGTTTTTCTTTAACATTTAAACACCTCTCAAAACAATATTTTTTCCTGTTCAGAAAAACTAATATTAGATATTCAAATAACATATATAGGATATTCGAATAACATATATATGTTATTTCAAAAACATATATGAGATATTTCTCGGCCACAATCGGCTTGTTTTAGCAATATTGCAGCCGAGAAACATTTCACACCAAACAGCTTGCAAACATCAGTAATTTTTCCGTATTTTGTAGTGAAATTGTGCATATATCAATTATAGGTATTCAATTGATTTTACTATAAAAAATGCAAAAATAATTGATATACACAACTTTTAATTAAAGAAAATATAAACAATTTAATTCAACCAACGGGTCATGAAAATAAAAATATTTGCAATATTATTGCTTTGTACTTTCTCGTTACAAAGTATAGCTCAAAACAATGATTCTACCTTATATAGTTCTCTAGAATTTGATAACGGAATAGCTGTTAAGGATGTTGTCGTGGATTTTAAAAGTTTTGGGAAAGACCCTACTGCAACAATAAACGCTAGAGATTCATTAATTGCAGCTATAAACAAATCTATTATGTTGAATTCAAATACCGCAATAGAATTCGATTATAATAATGAACATTACTATATTGGTCTTCATAATAGGTGCAAGCAGGAAGCAATATCCCTATTGGAGAAAAATAAGAATAATGTTGAAAGCATTAAAATAATGATAACTATTGCGTTTTTTGAGAATGTCTATTATCGTGGACTACCGTATGCTGTAGTTATTGATATTAAACAAAAGTATTAGAATAGAATTTGTAAAAGTTCTCAATGCTATTGATAGTATTTGATTTTTACAGATGATAAATCTTTGTACAAAACACATCTATGTCAAAATAAATGTGTAACTTTGCAAAGCGAAAAGTAAGTAGTATGAAACAATCTGTTAGAAGAATAATACATAAATATAGCTTATATTCAACCAAGTGGCAAAAGTATCCTAAACATGGTCAATGGTATGACAATATG
>JAFZDP010000080.1 GCA_017561155.1 Bacteroidales bacterium
TAGTATAGATATATAATAGGTAACAAAAACCTCTCTGATTGGTTTAGTATTTGTGTGTAAACATGTAATATTTTTGCCAATATAGGGAAAAATTATAGAATAAAAACATAGTAAACGCAGAGTTTTATCATATATAAGCAATAAAAAAATAATACAAATATGAAGAAGTCAATTTTATCATTATTGTTCGTTCCGCTGTTGTTAGCCGGATGCGGCGGACTTTCAAAAATGGCACAAAACAGTACAAATGTACGTTACCAACCTACTCCTAATCCTGTCGAAACAAAAGACGGTAAGGTTATGATTAAGTTTGCGGGCTCGATACCTGCACAATACTTCGACAAAAAAGTCGCTGTGTTTGTACAGCCTATTTTGGAATGGAAAGGTGGTAGTTTGCAATTGAACCCTATCACTCTAAAAGGTGAAGATGTAGAAGGGGATGGTATTACTATTAACTACGAAAATGGTGGACGCTTTGTTTATACCGACGAGGTAGATTTCAAACCTGGTATGGAATTGGCAAGAGTGGTGTTGGCTCCTATTGGTTATAGCTGTAAAGAAACCGACGACGAATGTAGATTTTCGCAAGATTTGGTTGAAAAATACAGCAAAGCAGTAGTATTTGATACAACAATTATCTCTGACGGAGTTTGCAATACTTCGGCATTGGTATCTATAATAGGTGCAATATCGATAGCTCCTACAAATTACGACAAAACAAAAGGTGTGGCAGAAACTGCTGATATTTACTATTCTAATGGTAGTGCAAAACACGATTGGGGTTACTATATAAACAGAAAATTCAACGCAGAATCGAACTACGAAGATTTGAAAAAAGTGATATTGCGTGACGGTATGCCTAAACAAATAAATGTTACAGGATGGTCGTCGCCGGAAGGTGAAGAAACTGCCAACGTAGATTTGTCGAAGAAAAGAGCTGAAGAAGGTGTGAGATTGGCAAACGAACTTTTGGACGATGTGATAAAACAAATGGCAGAACGTGCAAACATTAAAGCCAAAGATTATGCTTACTACAAACATAAATTGTTGAAGGAAGTAGTTGTAACATCGACTGCAGCCGGCGAAGACTGGACACACTTCGTGACAATGGTAGAAAACTCGACTATCGAAGATCGTAACGCCATTATCAATGTGGTAGAAACTCAACGTAACGTAATAAAACGCGAACAAATGATTCGTAACATGACGTTGATTTTCCCTGAATTGGAACGTGATATTTTCCCTGATTTGCGTCGTTGTCAGATAGCTTTGTATTATCCATTGGCTCGCAAAACCGACCAAGAATTGGCTAAAATAGCAACTTTGTATCCTCAAGAATTGACTTTCGAAGAATTGATGTATGCGGCATATATAAATCATAGCTATGCTACAAAATTAAAACTATACAAATGGGCAACAGAAAACTTTAGCAAAGAATGGTCGGCATGGAGTAATGCCGGTGCTGCAGCTTTCCAATTAGAAAACTTTAGCGAAGCTGAAAGATTCTTGAATGTTGCAAAACAAATGGAACCAAACAACCCTGAAGTATTGAACAACTTAGGATTGTTGGCATTGGCTAAAAAAGACTACACTTTGTCGGAATATTATTTCAACGAAGCTATAAAATACGGAAGTCGCGAAGCTGAAGATAACCTTCCGATACTTTATCTTAAACACGGCGACTACGAAAAGGCTCTAGATCTTTTGAAAACAAAACAATGTACTTACAATTTGGCATTTGCTCAACTTATGACAGATAATACCAGCGGTGCTATTCGTACTTTGGATTGTTGTTTGGAACAAACTCACCAAGTAGCTTATTTGCGTGCAGTATGCTATGCTCGTTTAGATGACTTGGCCGGTGTTCTAGAAAACTTGAAATACGCTTGCGACGAAGAACCTCTTATCTACAAACCTAAAGCAGTTTTGGATATAGAATTTAGAAAATATTGGGACAATCCTGACTTTAAAGAAATAGTTAAGAAGTACGAATAAAAAGAATATGAAATAATCTGATAAAGAATCTGGGAAAGTATATAAAATGTATTTTTTCGGATTCTTTTTTTTAATAACAATAGGCAAAGCAGAATCATGAAAAAACAAATACCAAATATTATAACGCTTTCCAACTTAATATGTGGGTGTATTGCGGTTTGGCAGGCATTGGAAGGGCATTTTATTTATTCGGCAATATTTATCTTTTTAGGCGCCTTTTTTGATTTCTTTGATGGAATGACTGCTCGATTGCTAAAAGTTCAATCAGCAATAGGAAAAGAGCTTGATTCGCTATCCGACGTCGTTACATTTGGAGTGGCACCGGGTTTTATTGCTTTCAGGATGTTAGAATTATTATTGCCCGAAGGATTAGAGTGGGCAAGATTTATAGCATTTATTATGCCGGCCTTGTCGTCGTATAGATTAGCAAAATTTAATCTCGACGAGCGTCAAACGTCATCGTTTATAGGCTTGCCAACCCCAGCTAATGCTATGGTTTGGGCTGCTTATGGAATAATAATAGCTGTAGGAGGTACTACAAGCCTAACTTTGTTTCCAATCTTCGACGAGAATGGAATAGTTGCGGTAATGTCTAATCCGATACTGCTATCGGTATTGGTAGTAGTGTTTTCGGTGGCTTTAGTAGCCGAAATACCATTATTTGCTCTTAAGTTTAAGAATTTCTTATGGACCGACAATAAACAAAGATATTTGTTTTTGATAATTGATGCAATATTATTGTTATTGTTAGGAGTATATGCGGTACCGGTAATAATATTGTTTTATGTTGTACTTTCTATGTTGGTACGAAAAGTATAAAGTAAAAGGTCTTAGTTTTTGAAATATAAATAAGATTATTATGAAAGCATCTGATTATATAGTATCGTTCCTCGAAAAGAATGGAATCAATACTGTGTTTGGTTATATAGGAGGTATGATTACCCACCTTGTTGATTCGTTGGGTAAAAGTGAAACTGTTAGGTATGTGCAAACATATCATGAACAAACAGCTTCGATGGCTGCCGAAGGTTATGCTCTTGAAAGTGGTAAGTTTGGAGTGGCTATAGCTACAAGCGGACCGGGAGCAACAAATATGATTACGGGTATTGCTGATGCTTATTTTGGAAATATTCCGGTATTGTATATTACAGGGCAGGTAAATACTTTTGAATATAAGTATGATAAACCTATACGTCAGCAAGGATTTCAAGAAACAGATGTGGTAAGCATAGTGAAACCTATAACAAAATATGCTATTCTGGTTGATGACGTTGATAATTTGTGCTATGAGCTGGAAAAAGCTGTACACATTGCTAATACCGGTCGTAAAGGACCTGTGCTTATTGATTTGCCAATGAATATTTCTCGTGCAGATATAGACGTAGATAGTTTGAAGCATTTTATTCCTGATTACAAATCATCGACGAAGTATGACTTATTAGATTTGAAGCAAGCGATAAAAGAATCTAAACGTCCGATGGTGCTTGTAGGTGGCGGATGTTTGAATGCCTCTAAAGAATTGGAGGCGTTTGTCAAGAAGTATAATTTACCTGTAGTAGTATCGCTTATGGGCAAGGGTATTATTGACGAAACATACGACAATTATCTGGGTATGATTGGAAGCTATGGAAATCGTTGCGCAAATCTTTCTTTGGCAAATGTGGATTTACTTATTGCATTAGGAACACGATTAGATACTCGACAAACAGGAGCAAAAATCGATGGTTTTATGCCTAATGGAAAAATAATTCATGTGGATATAGATAATTCAGAATTAGAATGCCATAGAATAGAAAATAGAATAAAATTGAATATGGATGTGGCTGACTATTTGTCGGCTATGGAAATGGAAAATTTGGAATTTTCTATAGATGAAAATTGGTATATATGGTTGAAAAATACGAAATTGAAATATAATCAAGATAGAGAAGTAGAACGGTTTGTAGAAAATAAAGCTCCCTATAAAGTAATGCAAGAATTGAGTAAGATAACGAAAGAGGGCGATATAATGACGGTAGATATAGGGCAAAATCAGATGTGGGCTGCTCAAACTATTTTGATGAAAAAAAATCAGCGTTTTGTTACAAGTGGAGGACTCGCTCCTATGGGCTTTTCGTTGCCGGTAGCTGTTGGAATGGCATTTGCTAATCCTAATAAAGAGGTATATTGTATCAATGGAGATGGAGGCTTTCATATGGCTTTGCAATCATTGTTGTTGATATCGCAATATAATCTTAATGTAAAGGTTGTTGTAATGAATAATGTATCGTTAGGAATGATAACACAATTCCAACATCTTTATTTTGATGATAGAATGGTAGGAACTACCGAAGAAGGTGGATATTGGTTGCCATCAATTGAAAAGATTGCAAAAGCATATAATTTACCATATTATCAGGTTGATGGTAATAAACCGGAATTTCCTAAAGATATAACCGGAAAAGGCTGTATTATAGATTGTATTATTGGAAATAACACGGTAGTTTGTCCTAAATTGGAATTTGATAAGCCAATATACAATATGCTACCATTGTTAAATGAGGATGAATTATCTAGTGCTTTGCGTTTATCGTGAAGTTTATAATATTGTAATAAATAAAAGAATCGCAAGAAACATATCTCGTTTCTTGCGATTCTTCTTATTATTAGTATCAAAATCATGAAATCACAGATTTGTAGAGTTTCATAACAAAGATATTGTTAGATTTCTTCAACTTCTTCTTCGATTTCATTTTCTGTTTCAATATCTTTTCCAATCTCATACAGATCGGATTTTAAATCTCCGTTTTTCTTATTGAATTTTTCCTTGTATTTACTCAATTGATTTTTTGTTGCATCTACAGCAGCCAAAGTTGCTTCTTCGAACGAGTCGGCTTGTTTGCTGTTAAACAATGTTTGACCGGGTAAAACTAGTTGAATTTCCACAATTTTGTTGTTGTCGGATTCAGGTTTTTCTACTTTCAACGACACTTCACACGATGTGATATTGTCGAACGATCTTTCAAGTTTAGTAACTTTATCAGTTACAAATTTTTCTAGTTTAGAATCTGCTTTAAACTTGATTGCATTAATTTGTATATTCATAAAAACCTCCTTTTTTGTGCTCTTGGATGAGCGGATTTGTAAATTTTTTTCAGCTTTTCAACAGTATTATGCGTGTAAACTTGAGTTGCAGCCAAACTGCTATGTCCCAAAAGTTCCTTTATCGCATTAATATCAGCACCATTGTTTAAAAGATGCGTCGCAAAACTATGTCTCAGAATATGAGGACTTATGCGATTTGCATTAGACACTTTCGACATGTATTTTTTTACAATACTATTTACAAGCGATGGTGTAACTGGTTTGCCTTTTTCTGTTACAAATAGCTTTTCTGTGTCGCATCCAACGGTATTATAACGAACATTTATGTAATATAGTATGTTTTGTTTTAAATCTAATTCTATTGGAATAATTCTTTCTTTGTTTCTTTTTCCTAATACTTTGATGGTATTATTTTCAAAATCAATGTTGTTGTCAGAAATTCCAACAAGTTCAGCTCTTCGTATTCCGGTCTCATAAAAAAGTTCTATTATAAGAGAATCTCTTATGCCTTCGAATGTTTCGGGAAATAAACTTTGATCGGAAATTTTTTCCATTTCCGATTCTCTAAAGAACACTGGTAATTGTTGTTGTATTTTAGGTGTTGTGATTTTAGCAAAAAAATCTGTGGTTACAATTTTTTGTTTTCTAAGGTATTTGTTCCATGATCTTAGCGCTGCCAATTTTCTACATACACTGCGTGCCGATAATTTTTCTTCTTCAAGTAATTTCATTTCCCATTGGCGAATTAATAAAGAACTGACTTCTTCAACATCTTCTACTTGGTTTTGTTCAGAAAAATTGAGAAACGAGTTTAGGTCTGTTGCGTATGCAGCAGCAGTTAGTGGCGATAGTCTTCGCTCAATTGATATATAATCAATAAATTGTGATATGGACTGCGATAATTTCATACTGCGAAATTACAAAAAAAAATGTTTATAAAGAAACTTTATAAACATTTTTTCTGATTCGAGATAGAAACTATCTATTTATCAAGCATTTCTTGGTGTAATTTTTGAATGTAGATAGCTTTCAATCTACGTTCCCTTGCTTTTACAGAAGGTTTAGTAAATTTTTGGCGTTCGCGTAACTCTTTTACAACACCAGTTTTTTCAAACTTGCGTTTTAGTTTTTTCAAGGCTCTTTCTACATTATCACCTTCTTTAATAGGAACAATAATCATTTTTAATACCTCTTTCTTTTTTTAGATTAATAATTATTCTAACATTTTCTACAATTGAATGTGACCAGCTTCAACGGCATCTGTAAGAGCAGCCAAAATGCCTTTCTTGTTGATTATGCGCATTCCTTTTGCCGACACTTTCAATGTTATCCACAAATCCTCTTCAGGAATGTAGAATTTCTTTGTTTGAAGATTTGGATAAAATCTTCTTTTTGTTTTAATGTTTGAGTGAGACACGTTGTTTCCAGTCATCACTTTCTTACCTGTAATTTCGCAAATTCTCGACATTGTTTTAAATATGTTTTTTAAGAATCGTTTTCGTTCAAAATGAGTTGCAAATTTCCGAAATTTATTTGACATGGCAAAATTTTTTTGTATTAAAGTTCGATTTTTTTTAAAGAAATGTTTTTTCGATTATTCTTTTTTCTTTATAAACAATTGAAATATAGTGGTTAATCTTTGCTTTTGTTCGTTCTGGTGTGATCTTTGTTTTTTGTCTATTTTGTTGATATCTCATGTCTATTTTGTTGATAATTCATCATTTTCTTTGCAAAAAAATCAAATTTTGAGGTAAAAAATATTCTTTTTCTTCAAAAATGAAAATAATTGCATTATTATCTTGTTTATAGTGTGTTATGTGCTTTTTGGAAAATATTGTTAGGTCATGATATTTAACAAAGCTAAAGAGGATTGTTTGAGAGTTTGGTAGCCGGGAAAATGGTTTATTTTTTATATATAGGTGTCATCTTTGTGACGGTATACTGTGAATGTTTTTATACCCATATGTGACGATAATGACAGTAGGGTATGAATTATTGCTTCGTTTTTTGCAGAATTTGAGGTAATTTGAAAGGTTGGGTAGATAAATATTTTTTTAATTGATTTACAGTGATTAGTAGGTGATTTTTTAAATTATGTGCTAAATATTCGATAAAAAATCGTATCTTTGCAAGATACTTTTTGCTTAATTGTAGATGCAATGAGCAGATATTGAAGAGATTATATACAAATTAAAATTTATATTTATGACATTAGCAGAATTTCAACAAGAACTTCGACAAGGTATTCCGGCAAATTTGCCTGAACCACAACCTTGGGATGATAGTGTTAATCATGCACCAAAACGTAAAGATATTTTGACTAAAGCAGAAAAAGAATTAGCTGTTCGTAATGCTTTGCGTTATTTTGATCCAAAATTTCATAGTGTGTTAGCTCCTGAGTTTGCAGAAGAGCTTAACAAATATGGACGTATTTACATGTATCGTTTCCGTCCTACTTACAAGATGTATGCACGTCCTATAGAGGAATATCCTGCAAAATGTCGTCAGGCTGCAGCTATTATGCTTATGATTCAAAACAACTTGGATCCTGCTGTTGCTCAACACCCTCACGAACTTATTACATATGGTGGAAATGGTGCTGTGTTCCAAAACTGGGCTCAATACCGTTTGGCGATGAAGTACTTGTCGGAAATGACAGAAGAACAAACTCTTGTAATGTATTCTGGAAATCCTATGGGATTGTATCCATCGCACAAAGATGCTCCTCGTGTAGTAGTTACAAATGGCATGATGATACCAAACTATTCAAAACCTGATGATTGGGAACGTTTTAATGCTATGGGCGTAACTCAATACGGACAAATGACTGCCGGTTCTTATATGTACATCGGACCTCAAGGTATCGTACACGGAACTACTATTACAGTACTTAATGCTGCTCGTAAACAAGGTGGCAATACTGCCGGAAAACTATTTGTTACAGCAGGTTTGGGCGGTATGAGTGGTGCTCAACCTAAAGCCGGAAACATTGCAGGTGTGGTATCTATCACTGCCGAAATTAATCCAAGTGCAACCCAAAAACGTTATTCGCAAGGTTGGGTAGATGAAGTTTACGACAATTTAGATGAATTATTCAAACACGTAAACGAATCGATAGCTAAAAAAGAAGCTCGTTCTTATGCATACCAAGGCAACGTTGTAGACCTTTGGGAATATGCAGCAGAAAATAATATACATATAGATTTAGGTTCCGACCAAACATCACTTCACAATCCATGGGCAGGTGGTTATTATCCTGTAGGAGTATCGTTTGAAGATGCTAAAGTGATGATGGCCGAACAACCTGAATTATTCAAAGAAAAAGTACAAGAAAGTTTGCGTCGCCACGTTGCAGCTGTAAACAAACTTACTGCAAAAGGTATGTACTTCTTTGATTATGGTAACGCATTCCTTTTGGAAAGCAGCCGTGCAGGTGCTGATATTATGAACGAAAATGGAACATTCCGTTATCCTTCATACGTACAAGACATTATGGGACCAATGTGTTTCGACTATGGTTTTGGTCCATTCCGTTGGGTATGTACATCCGGAAAACCGGAAGATTTGGATATGAGCGACAAAATAGCTATGGAAGTATTGGCCGAAATAGCAAAAACATCGCCTGAAGAAATTCAACAACAAATGCGCGACAATATCCAATGGATAGAAGGCGCTAAAGCAAACCACTTAGTAGTAGGTTCGCAAGCACGTATATTGTATGCTGATTGCGAAGGACGTACAAAAATAGCGGCAGAATTTAATAAAGCTATTAAAGACGGCAGAATATCGGCTCCTATAGTATTGGGTAGAGACCACCACGATGTAAGTGGTACCGATTCTCCATTCCGTGAAACCAGCAACATATATGATGGTTCTTCATTCACTTCAGATATGGCTATTCATAATGTTATTGGCGACTCGTTCCGCGGTGCTACTTGGGTAAGTATCCACAATGGCGGTGGAGTAGGCTGGGGAGAAGTTATCAACGGAGGTTTCGGTATGGTAATTGATGGCTCTGAAGATAGCGATCGTCGTTTGCGTAGTATGTTGTTCTGGGATGTAAACAATGGTATTTCTCGTCGTAGTTGGGCTAGAAACGAAGGTGCTATATTTGCAATAAAACGTGCAATGGAAGTAGAACCTCTTTTGAAAGTAACTCTACCAAACATTGTTGAAGATAGTATATTAGAAAACCTATTCTAATCAAAAACATATATGATATAGTTTATTGAGTGTAATGCCCAATAAACTATATCTTTTTTATATCGATACAACAAAAAGAATAAATCAAACAAAGAGAATGAACGCACCGAAGGAAATACTTATCGAAGACTATAACTATAATTTACCAAACGAACGTATAGCAAAGTTTCCACTTTCTAAACGCGACGAATCGAAACTATTGGTATATAAAAACGGATGTTTCGACGAATCTGTGTTTAAGAATATAGTGGACTATTTGGATAAAGATAGTTTGTTGGTTTTCAATAATACTAAGGTGATTCATGCTAGATTGTTTTTTAGAAAAGAAACAGGATCGTTGATAGAAGTTTTTTGTTTAGAACCTTACCAAATGTCTATTTCTACTGCGTTTGAGCAAAAGAAAAAATCTACTTGGATTTGTTTCGTAGGGAATAATAAAAAATGGAAGCAAGGTCCTTTATCACACACAATTACTATCGATAATGAAGATGTAACTCTGACAATAAATCGACAAGAGGCGTATTCGAATGCGTGGATTATAGATTTTGAATGGAATAATGATGCTTATACATTTGCACATATTATCGAACATTTTGGTGTGATACCATTACCTCCGTATTTGAACAGAAAAGCTGTGGATAGCGACAATGAACGTTATCAAACTGTTTATGCCGAACATGAAGGTTCTGTAGCAGCTCCAACTGCTGGATTACATTTTACCGAAGATGTTTTCAATAGTTTGAGATCTAAGGGTATTTCTACCGAATTTGTAACTTTACATGTTGGTGCAGGCACATTCAAACCAGTAGATTCTGAAACTATTGGTGAGCATGAAATGCATATTGAAAAGATAGAAATTTCCAAACAAAATATCGAAACTTTATTGAAACACGCAGATAAACCTATTATTCCTGTAGGAACAACTTCGGTAAGAACTTTGGAATCTGTATATTGGTTTGGAGTGAAACTTGCTTTTGATACTACTCTTGCCGAGATGCATATTAAACAATGGGAGCCTTACGAGTTGTCGGAAAAGGGGGAAATATCGCTACAAGATGCTTTAAGTAATGTGTTGGAATTTATGAATAGAAATAGTATCGAGATATTGTTTGGAGATACTCAGTTGATGATAGCTCCAGGTTATAAGTATCATGTAGTAAGAGGGATAATAACTAATTTTCATCAACCCAAAAGTACATTGTTATTGTTGGTGTCGGCACTTATAGGTGAAAAATGGAAAGAAGGCTATAGTTATGCACTAGAAAACGATTTTCGTTTTCTTAGTTATGGTGATAGTTGTTTGTTTATTCCATAATATATTATATTGATAATCTGACTATTTGTCTACTATGTATAGTGAGAGGTAATAAATAGTTTAACTTTAAGTGGCGAGAATGAAGATTTTTTCTTACCTTTGTTGTGAAAAATAGATAGTTTGTTTTGTTGTAAATAGCATACTATCATACTATTATAAATTATTAGAAACAAAAAGATATAAAGATATGAAATATAATCGCATTTTGTTGAAACTTAGTGGCGAATCTCTTATGGGAAGCCAAAGTTATGGAATATCGCCAGATATGCTTGCACAGTATGCAAATGATATTAAAGTTGTTGTAGAAAAGAAAGTGCAAGTTTCTGTAGTTATAGGTGGTGGAAATATATTTAGAGGTTTAAGTGGTGCTGCAAAAGGTATGGATAGAGTGCAAGGCGACTATATGGGAATGCTTGCAACCCTTATCAATAGTATGGCATTGCAAGCAGAACTTGAAAAACAAGGTATAAAAACAGAATTGCTTTCAGGATTAGCTATAGAGCCTATCTGTAAAGAAATGAGCCGTCGTAGAGCAATCGAAGCGATGGAAGAAGGCAAAGTTGTTATTATAGGTGGTGGAAGTGGGAATCCATTTTTTACTACCGATACCGCTTCAGCTTTAAGAGCTGTAGAAATAAAAGCAGATGTGATTTTGAAAGGAACTCGAGTTGACGGTGTATATACTGCAGACCCTGAAAAAGACCCAACAGCAACAAAATATACTACTCTTTCGTTTCAAGAAGCACTTACGAAGAAATTAAAAATTATGGACTTGACTGCATTCGCATTGTGCGAAGAAAACAATTTGCCCATATATGTATTCGATATGAATAAAGTAGGTAATTTGCTTAAAGTGGTTGAAGGACAAGAAATAGGAACTGAAGTAAAATAGATATAAATTAAAATCTCAATATCATGAACGATTTATCTAAAGCATGTTTGGAAGAAGCTAAAAATAACATGCAAGGTGCCGTAAAGCACTTAGAAAGCGAACTTACCAAAATTCGTGCAGGTAAAGCAAATCCTGCTATGTTGGATGGTATAAAAGTAGATTATTATGGAACTCCAACTCTTGTTAGCCAAGTAGCTAATATATCTACTCCCGACCCACGAAACATTACAGTGCAACCATGGGAAAAAAATATGTTGGGACCTATAAGTAAAGCTATACAAGCTGCAAACTTAGGATTTAATCCTCAACAAGAAGCAGATATGTTGCGTATCATTATTCCTCCTTTGACAGAGGAACGTCGTAAAGAATTGGCAAAAGCTGCAAAGGCTGAAGTAGAAACTGGAAAAGTAAACATCAGAAATGCACGTCGTAATGTGCTTGATAAAGTAAAAAAACTAAAAGATAAAGGTGTTCCAGAAGACGAAGTAAAACAATTGGAAAAAGAAATTCAGGATGTAACTGATAAATATGTAGCAGAAGCTGATAAGATATTTGAAGCTAAACAAAAAGAAATAATGTCAGTGTAAGCTACTAGTAAATACAAAATAAGAGGTATCCGATTGGGTGCCTCTTATTTTATAAACTATATATACTACAAGTAGTAAAAAATATCAACTACTATTTTTTGAATTTATTCGATTAATTTTAGAATGGTAAGTCTTCTACCTGTTCTGTAGAAGCATTCAAAATAGAGTCAATAGGACTAACTACTGTATCTTCTTCTTGATTATTACTGTAATTCTTGTTCGCTAATACAGTGAAATTTTCGGCAAGAACCTCTGTAATATAGCGTTTGTTACCATCTTTGTCTTCCCACGAACGTGTACGTAGTTTGCCTTCAACATAAAGTTGAGTTCCTTTTTTTAATATTTTCTCGGCTATCTCAGCTAAACCTCTCCAACATACCACGTTATGCCAATCTGTTTGTTCTATTTTTTGTCCATCTTTGTTTTTGTAAAATTCGGTAGTTGCTAATGGAAAAACAGCCTTTTTTACAGTGTCAAATGTGATAATTTCTGGATCTTTACCTAAGTTCCCAATCAAAATAACCTTATTTACTCCAATCATAACTCAATGTTTTATTTTCTAATGTTTTACATAATTAAAATAGCTCAAATTCTATTAGTTAATACACCTAGTGATGTATCCCAAATCAATGGCAAATTTAAAACTTTTTTTTCAATGTTGAACAAAAAAAATACATTAAATTTGTAAAGTCTTTATTTTCAGTGCTAAAATGTAGCATTTTTGTGTGGCTATTTTCTATATAATTCTGTAAATATCATTGTTAAACTATAGAAAAAATGAATTATTCAAGTATTATTTTCTTTTTTTGTTGTAAATGTATATTATTCAGATAAGTACAAATTTATTTCTCTTTTCTTTGTTGTTCCATCTTTTTTTTGTAACTTTGCAAGCGAAATATGGTAGGCTATAGCGTTCTTGAACGTGCGTAATAGGTTATTTTATACGCAGTTGTTGCAATAATGCTAAAGTTTGTTATAGAAAAATGATTTAGAATTTTAAATTAAATATAATATGAAAACACGGATAATAATTCCATTTATCGCATTGGTTGCATTATTTGCATCGTGTAGAACGCCTAAGAATATTACGTATTTGCAAGATGTAGAACGTGGTATTTCTGAAAGTATTAATCAGAATTTTGAGTTGAAAATTCAAAATAACGATATTTTGATGATATTGGTTGAAAGTGAAACACCTCAGGCTGTCGTAGTTTTCAATAAGCAAACTAATAAACAAGCAGATATTATGGCAGGTGGAGGCTATAATAGTTTTCAAAAAGTAGACCCTCTGATGGATGGTTATTTAGTGAAAAATAATGAGATAGTTTTTCCTGTGTTGGGAAAAATTCAAGTAGGTGGGAAAACTCCTAATCAAGTATCGAAAGAATTGGAAGAAAAATTGATTTCCGGAGGTTATGTAGCTGACCCAGTGGTAACAGTTAAGTTGTTAAACTACAAAATCTATGTGATGGGAGAGGTTGCAAGACCTGGTATTGTGAATGTAGATAATGAAAAAATGACTATTCTTGAGGCTATTAGTGCTGCAGGCGATTTGACGATTTATGGTCTTAGATATAATGTTACTGTTATAAGAGAAAAGGATGGCAAACGTGAAGTTGGCAATGTTGATTTGACTTCTAAGGATATATTTAATTCTCCTTATTATTATCTACAACAAAATGATGTTGTGTATGTAGAACCTAGTAATAGTCGTAAAAGACAAGGTGTGCGAGATTTGACTGTGATTTCGGTGGCAACATCGGTAGCTTCGTTCTTTGCAAACATGGTATCGATAATAATAAATCTAAGAAACTAAAAACAATAAAAATTTGAGTTGTTATGGAAAATCAGATGAATAATAATCTACAAAAGAAAGAATTGGAAGAAAACTCAATTGATATACGCGAGTTGTTGTTTATGGTTATCGATAGATGGTGGATATTCTTAATATCGATAATATTATGTACAACTGCTGCTTTTTTGTATGCCAAAATGCAAACTCCTATTTATCAGGAAGAAGCTATGATTCTGATTAGGGATGAAAAAGCAGGTGGAAATTCCGGAATGGAATCGGCATTATTTGAAGATTTAGGAATATTCGGGAAAGGCCTTGTATTGGAAAATGAAATATATATTCTGCAATCTACTCCATTGATGTCGAGTGTTGTAGAAAAACTTCATTTGCAGATAGGTTATCGAGTAAATACAATGTTCAAAAAGAAAGATTTGTACGAAGAAAGTCCGATAAAGGTATCTTTGTTCAATAAGCAAGGTAATACTAACGATATAAGTGCAATAATAGCTGTAAATATTTTAGATGATAATTCTTATAAATATGTTGTAACTATACCAACACAAAAAGTAGAGTTTGAAGGTATAGCAAATTTCGACCAGGTAGTTGCATTAGATGATAATGATTCGTTCAGCATCAAGAAAACAGAATTATATTCTGACGAGTATTTGAATAAAGAAATAGTTGTATCTATAACTTCTACTTACAAAAAAGCAAAAGCGTTGTTGGCAAATCTTTCTGTTTCTCGTCCTGATAAGGTGACAGGAATATTAAACCTTACAATGAAAGATTCTAATCCTCTTCGTGCAAGAAGAATATTGGATACTCTTATTGCTGTGTATAATGCTGATGCTATTGCAGATAAGAATAAAGTTGCCCAAAATACAGAAGATTTTATTGTAAATCGTATACATTTAATATACGGAGAATTGGGCAATGTTGATGAACAAGTGGCAAATTACAAAAAGGATAATAAAATTCCAAATGTAGAAGCTGTTGCCGATATAGCTATGACTTCGGGAGCTAAATATACTGAAGAAATTTTGGCTGTTGAAACAGAACTTAATATGATTCAGTTTATAAAAGAGTATTTGAACAATCCTACTAAAAATGATGCTCTTATTCCTGCCAACGTTGGTATTACTGATGCAGGTGTACAAACTTTGATTACTAATTACAATGCTCAAAAGTTGGAGTATGATAAGATTTTAGAAGGTTCCGGTGCAAACAACCCTACAGTTAAGAACTTGAAACGCTCGTTGGATGCTACTCGAGAAGCTGTGATGCGTTCGGTAGATAACTTGATAGAAACTGTAAAGATAAAACGTTCTAATTTGCAATATCAAGAACGAATGACTCAAAACAAAATATCGAGTATGCCTAAGTTGGAGAAAGAGGTTACTGATGTGCTACGTCAACAAAAGATAAAAGAAACTCTGTATCTTTATTTGTTGAAAAAACGCGAAGAGAATGCTCTTTCTTTGGCTGTAACCGAATCGAATGCAAAAATTGTAGAGTCGGCTAATGGTACAGGTATTCCTATTGCTCCTCGTACTATTATGTTCCTTTTGGTAGGTGCTGTGTTGGGTGCTGTTATTCCTTTTGCAGTTATTTTCTTGAGAGAGTTCTTTAATACCAAGGTGCGTTCAAGAGTAGATGTTGAAAAAGTAGTTTCTATTCCTATCATAGGAGAAATTCCTGAAAAACCTAAAGGAAAAGAAGATGATGATATTGTTGTTACTGAAAATGGTAAAGATGGAATAACTGAAGCATTCCGTATGTTGCACTCCAATATACAATTCTTTATGCAAGACCCATCTCAAAAAGTTATACAATTGGTATCGTCGATACCTGGTGAGGGTAAGTCTTACACTGCTTTGAACTTCTCTTTATCGTTGGCTTATTTAGGTAAGAAAACCATTGTGTTGGATTTAGACTTGCGTAAACGTTCTTTGTCTAAGATTATGGACCCTAAATTGAAAAATGGTATTGTGAAATATCTTATAGGCAAAGAAGAAGATATGGCTAATATCATTACTCGTAGTCAAATTTCACCAAACTTGCATTATGTAGTTTGTGAAAAAACTCCGCCAAATGCTACTCAATTGTTGTTGACAGACAAGTTTGAAAAGTTGATTGAATATTTGAAACAACACTACGATTATATAATAGTAGACTCTACACCTGCACAGGTTATTGCGGATGCTGTTATTATAAACAAAGTTGCCGATATGACTTTGTACGTTTCTCGTATAGGTGTGTTGGATAAACGTTATTTGCCAACTATCCAAGAGTTGTACGAATCTAACAAATACAAAAATATGGCTATGATTCTTATTGCTGTACCAATGGTTAAATCGGGATACGGTTATGGCTACGGTTACGGATATGGTTATGGCTACGGTTACGGATATTCGTACGGCGATGGAGATGAAAGTGAAGCATAATATATCCACTTTGAAATAAGTTGAAGTACTTTTAAAATCCTCGTTTGCTGTTGTGAATGAGGATTTTTTTAAATAAGATATGATGGACATAAAAAAACAATTTAAATATAACGACGACAGTCTTAGTTTCTCGATGACATTGACTGAGTTGAAAACAGAACTAAAGAAAAAAAAACAAGCATTGCTTAATTTGTTGGAGCTGACTGATGATTTGGATGATGAAACCTTTGTGTCGAGGGCTAATGGGTATGCTACAACGAAATGGGGCAAAGATGTTATTGAAGACAAAATAGAGCAATACAAAAAACAAATAAACCAATTGAATATTTGGATTAATACTTTCGACGACGAACAATAAAAACAGATATTTTGTAGTTATATCATTTTAAAGAAGTATTGAAAAACAATTTATGGACATACAAAGTATAGAAAAACTGGTTGTAATAGGCTTGGGATATGTGGGATTGCCACTTGCAAGGTTGTTTTCTGAGAAGTATCATGTGGTAGGATATGATACTAATGCAGAGAGGGTAGAGGCGTTGATGAGTGGTAAGGATATTACAAACGAAGTTTCTGACAATCTGCTGAAAGCGGCATTGGATAAAGGCTTTGTATGCACCACAAACGAAGAAGATATAAAGGACTGTGATGTTTATATTGTAACAGTACCTACCCCTGTAGACGAGAATAACAATCCAGATTTATCTCCACTTGTGGCTGCAAGTGCTACCGTGGGTAGAGCGTTGAAACGAAATTCTATTGTTATATACGAATCTACTGTTTATCCGGGCGTTACAGAGGAAGTGTGTATTCCTGTGATAGAAAATGTTTCGGGATTGAAATTTAATGTTGATTTCTTTGCAGGGTATTCTCCCGAACGAATAAATCCTGGCGATAAAGAACATACTGTAGAAAAGATAATAAAGGTAACATCGGGTTCTACACCACAAGTGGCAGATGTTGTAGATGATTTGTATAATTCTGTGCTCTTGAATGGTACTCACAAAGCACCATCTATAAAAGTGGCAGAGGCGTCGAAGGTGATAGAAAACTCGCAGCGTGACGTTAATATTGCATTTATGAACGAACTTGCAAAGATTTTCAATGCAATGAATATAGATACTCACGATGTTATTGCTGCTGCCTCAACTAAATGGAACTTCATTAAAATGACACCTGGTTTGGTGGGTGGACATTGCATAGGCATAGACCCATACTACCTTATGCAGAAAGCACAAGTGTTTGGTGTGTTGCCTCGCATTATGACGGCTTCTCGCGAACTGAACGACGGTATGGGAGCATACGTTGCTAACCAGGTGATAAAGTGTATGAATAAAAGAGGTGTCAAGGTAAAGGATTCAAAAATTCTGATATTGGGAGTTACATTCAAAGAGAATTGTTCCGACATCAGAAACACAAAGGTGGTGGATATATACAATACCTTGTTGGAATACACTTCGGATATGACTATTTTTGACAAATACGCCAACGTTGACGATGTTTTTGATGAATATGGCATTAGAATAACAAACGTTTGGGAGAACGTAGAAAAAGAGCGTTACGATGCTGTGGTTCTTGCTGTGGCTCACAAGGAATTTGTAGGTATGGATGTTCGTAGGTTATTGAACAAAGATGGTGTTGTTTACGACGTAAAAGGTGTTTTGCCTAAGGATATAATAGATGCACGACTGTAAAATGTAGTAGTAATGAAAAATTTTGCACTGATAGGAGTAGGGGGATACATTGCCCCACGACATTTGAAAGCTATTAAAGAAACGGGAAACAACTTGGTTTCTGCCTACGATAAATTTGATAGTGTGGGTATTTTGGATAGTTATTTTCCCGATACTGCTTTTTTTACCGAACAGGAACTCTTCGATAGGCACAATACCAAACTGCGACAAACCAATCAGAAGATTGACTTTGTGTCGGTGTGTACTCCAAACTATCTTCATGATGCTCATACTCGTTATGGGTTGAAATTGGGGTGCGATGTGGTGTGCGAAAAACCATTGGTGTTGAATCCATGGAACCTCGATGCATTGGAAAATGTGGAAAAAGAAACAGGACATTCTGCTTATAATATATTGCAGTTGAGACTACACCCATCGGTGGTGGAGCTTAAAAAACGCATAGAACAAGGCGATAAAAACAAGGTGTACGACGTGGAACTTACATACATAACTTCGCGTGGTAATTGGTATTATACTTCGTGGAAAGGCGATGAACGCAAAAGCGGTGGTGTGGCAACAAATATCGGTGTGCATTTTTACGATATGCTATCGTGGATTTTTGGGAAAGTAACAAAAAATATTGTACACGTTATGAGTCACGACAGGGTGGCAGGATACCTTGAATTGGAAAAAGCAAGGGTTAGATACTTCCTTAGTATCAATGCCAAACATTTGCCGCAAATAGCGTTGGAGCAAGGCAAAAGAACCTATCGTACCATTATGGTGGATGGAAGCGAGTTTGAGTTCTCTGACGGGTTTACCGAACTGCACACGCTTAGTTATCAAAAAATATTGAATGGCGAGGGGTTTCGTATTTCAGAGGCAAGGAATTGTATAAATATTGTTCACGATATAAGAAATGCAAATCCCATAGGACTTAAGGGCGACTATCACCCAATGGCAAATATAGAATTATCTAAACATCCTTTCGGTTGGTAAACATCATAGAGTATGGAATTTAGAGATTTGAAACGGCAATACAATGTACTGAAACCACATATAGACTACGCTATGCAAGAGGTGTTGGCGTCGGGTAGGTTTATTATGGGACAGCAAGTAGAAGAACTCGAAGAAAAACTTGCACAATATGTTGGTGCCAAGCATTGTATAACCTGTGCTAATGGTACCGATGCTTTAGTGTTGGCGTTGAAAGTGTTGGGTATAGGTGAGGGTGATGTGGTGTTTGTGCCCGACTTTACATTCTATGCTTCGGCAGAGGCTGTTTCTGCTGTAGGTGCCGTGCCTGTGTTTGTAGATGTAGACAAGCATACATTTAACATTGATACCAAGGACTTAAAGCTGAAAATACAATTTGTAAAACAAATAAAAACATATACACCGAAAGCAATAATGGCAGTGGATTTGTTTGGGTTGCCTGCACCGTACAGCGAGTTGACTGCAATAGCTCGTGCCAACAATTTGTATATTGTAGAAGATGGTGCACAAGGTTTTGGTGGTAGTATTGGCAACAAAATGTCTTGTAGTTTTGGCGATATTGCCACTACATCTTTTTTCCCTGCAAAACCGTTGGGATGCTACGGCGATGGTGGTGCTTTGTTTACAAACAACGATGAATGGGCAGATATGTCAAAATCGTTGAGAATGCACGGTAAAGGTGCAAACAAATACGACAACGTGCGTGTGGGTACAAACTCGAGGTTGGATACCTTGCAAGCAGCAATATTATTGGTGAAACTCAATGCTTTTGCCAATGGCGAACTGCAAGCTGTAAACCAAGTGGCAGAGGCTTACAACAGCGGTATGCCTGCCGAAGTGAAGATTCCTTTTATACCCTCGGGGTATACATCGTCGTGGGCTCAATATACAATTACTTTGCCTGCCGAAGAACTTAGAAACCAACTGCAAGAATATCTGAAACAGCAAGATATACCGTCGGTGGTGTATTATCCTAAACCACTCAGTATGCAACCTGTATACAAGCAATTGCCTATCAGTGTGGGCAAATGCACTGTGGCTGATATGTTGAGCAAAACAGTGTTGTCGCTGCCTATGCACCCATACCTTACAGCTGAGGAAGTGGAGTATATAATCGAAACAGTACAAAATTTCTTTAAACAAGAGTAGTGAGGGTATAGAGAGTATAGAATGTAGAGAATGTAGAGAATGTAGAGAATGTATAGAGGGTATAGAAAGTATAGAATGTATAGAGGGTATAGAATGTATAGAGAGTATAGAGAGTATAGAAAGTATAGAAAACTAATAACTGACAACTAATAACTACTAACTTCAAAAAATATAGTGTATACCTTGTATACCTTTGTATACCTTGTATACTTTTTTTGGTAGAAAGAGTAGAGAAAGTATAGAAAGATATTAATTACTAACTATTAACTACTAACTAATAGCTATAAAAAAAGGATGCAGAACCGAAGTTCCACATCCTTAAATCGGCAAAAAGAATTGATTTAAAGTAATTACTAACTACTAATTCCATAAACTATCCTTCGAAACCACCACCGCCTGAGGTTCCACCACCTTGGTTGTTGTTATCACCGTTTGGGTTGTTTGGTTCCACAACTTCGTCACCATCACCATTTGGAAGCTCTACACCATCATGGTTAGTGGTAATACGTTGATATACTTTATCTTTGGCAGACAAATCCAAACACTTCCACACGCCGTCTAACTCCAAATCCACTGTATTAAGTTTTTCTCGCAACTCGGTTGCTGGACGGAAATTGATGTTCAATTTTTTGAATTGACTCAATCCTGCATCAGCAGGTGTTTTTGCTACGGTACTCTCGCAACTCAACGATAAGATACCAAGATTTGGAAGAGAAATGCTGTGCCCGTTAAGTAATAAATTCTCGATAGAATCCACTATGCCGTACAAACTTGCACTCACAAATGCTCGTGGTACATAACTGTTGTTGGCAATTGTGTTTATTAAATCTTCAGCTTCGATAGTTGTGTAGCGTACAGGGCGTAGAAGATAACCACTTTTTACTTCACCGCTGTTTAGATAGTTGATGTTTTGTTCAACCGACTTTACTAGAATTTTGCTCATAATTTTTAAAGGTTTTTTATTTATATTATTATTGAAAGACTTGACTTTAGAGGTATAAGACTTTTGTCCGTAGTCCGTTGTCCGTAGTCTGTTGTCTTATATATAAATAGTACGATTTTTCGTTTTTTTGAGAAAAGTGTAAAAAAAAGTGACTTTTTTTAAGTATGTACAATAATATTGTATTAGTTGAGTTATTAATTTCAATTTGTTATATTTACATGCTGTTGCAATAACAGCAAATTTTTTTTAATTATATTTTTATTTTCGTGGGTTTCTAATAGGAATCCACGTTTTTTTTTGTGGTGTGCAATAATATTGAGTTGTTTGAGTTATTTGTATATTACTGTTGCGATAACAGCAAAAGATATGTTAATTTTAATTTCATATATTTTTTTTATTTATCGTGGGTTCTGAATGGACTCACGTTTTTTTTGTATTCAGATACCTTACATATACCCCAAAAAGGTAACCCAAAGTAACCAAAGTAACCAAGGTAACCCACTATGTTTTTGTGTTTAAGGTTTAAGGTTTAATGATTAAGGTTTAAGGTTTAATGGTTAATGATTACTGGTTACTGGTTATTGGTTACTGGTTACTGGTTATTGGTTATTGGTTACTGGTTAAGATACTTTCTATACATTCTATACTCTCTGTACATTCTATACATTCTCTACCCTCTCTACCCTCTCTACTTTTCTTTACCCCAAAAAGTATACAAGGTATACAAAGGTATACAAGGTATACACTATGTTTTTTTTGTAGTTAGAAGTTTTCAATTAGAAGTTAGTAGTTTTTATACTTAAAAAAGTAAACAAAGTAAACACAAGGTAAACAGGTAAACACCTATATTTTTTGAAATATCAAACACAAACTTCAAGCACGCAGTAGTGGTGTTGTATTATCATGTATGTAATATATAAGTAATAAGCATAATAATAAATGCATATATAAGTATCTGTATATAAATACTAATAATGATATCTGGTATATAAATATAAGCATATATAATAATGCATATATAAGTATCTGTATATAAATACTAATATGATATCTAATATAAAAATATAAGCATATATAATAATGCATGTATAATAATGCATATATAAGTATCTGTATATAAATACTAATATGATATCTGGTATAAAATAAATATATAAATATAAGCATATATAATAATATATCTAATATATAAACCCCTTGGCATATAATATATATAACATTATAAATATCTCTAATATACTACCAGATTCAAACAAAATTTGACTTTGCCTGCCACGAACTTTAAAAATATAGGTGTTTACCTGTTTACCTTCTGTTTACCTGTTTACTTTTTTGGGGAACTACGGACTATGAATAGTAGAGAATTTTTTATTGAACATTAAACCAACCCAAAAATATAGTGTATACTTTGTATACCTTTGTATACCTTGTATACCTTTTTTGGGGAACTACGGATAATGAATAGTAGAGAAATTTTTATTGAACATTGAACCAACCCAAAAATATAGTGGGTTACCTTGGTTACTTTTTTTATAACAGACTGCGAACTAAAAAGAGTATATAAGGTATAGAAAATACCTTAAATATTAAATTGTAAATACCTATTAACCAAATCTTAACAAGGAGTAGGTGTCTAAAACAACAGGCATTTTCTCATTTTTACAATTGCATTTTAGTTTATAATACATATTTCACCTGCAAGATGTCAAGTATAAGCATTTCAAAAAGTGCGACAATGCTTATATAGTGCATTACCCTATCAGTTGCACAAATCAAATTGGTATTGGTGAATAGCATTCACTCCAAAAAACCATACTACCTTATACTACCATACTACCTCTGTCTTCTTTTTATTATATATTATAGTATATAGGATTCTAAACTTTCTATCCTTTCTCTACACCAAAAGTATACAAAGTATATAAAGGTATACAAAGTATACACTATATTTTTTGAAGTTAGAAGTTTATTGGTTACAGATTACTGGTTACTAGTTAATGAACTCTCTTTACTTTCTTTACCCTCTATACATTCTCTACCCTCTATACCTTTCTCTACACCCAAAAAAGTAAACAAGGTAAACAAAAGGTAAACAGGTAAACACCTTTATTTTTTTGTGTTTAAGGGGGTGTGGGGTTACGGGTTATAGGTTACTGTTTAAAGTTTAATGAACTCTCTCTACTTTCTTTACCCTCTATACATTCTCTACCTTTCTATACCCCAAAAAAGTATACAAGGTATACAAAGGTATACAAGGTATACACTATATTTTTTGAAGTTGTCAGTTATTAGTTAGTAGTTATTAGTTAGTAGTTATTAGTTAGTAATCATTAGTTTTCTATACATTCTCTACCCTCTATACATTCTCTACCCTCTATACATTCTCTACATTCTATACTCTCTATACCCTCTCTACATTCTATACCCTCTATACATTCTATAGTTATCTGTCCCCTCCTTAGTTCCCAAAGTGAATTTTTAGGTTATCTGATAAATAAAGTAAAAAAAATTGGCAAACTCGATAAAAACTTGTATATTTGCAGTGCTTATAATATCTGTTTATTTTTGTAAATAGCAGATATTTAGTTATTTTGTTCAATTAATAAAACTATATATATTATGAAGAAAGCATTAATATACATTGCAAGACTGCTATATGGACGACGAAATTCAAATTCTTTCCCAAGGGTTTTGATATTATTGTTCGATATTGGTATAGTAATCGTTTCGTATTTTCTATTGTTGGTTTTGAAAAACTACGACAACTTGGAAACGATTGTTGTAGGAAAAACACTAAAAGAATTGATACCTGTTGTAATTGTATATACTTTAGGTTTTGTGATTAGTAAGTCGTACAAAGGAATGATACGTTATAGTGGATTCCACGATATTGTACGCCTTATCTACATCACAGTGATGGCATTTGTAGTGCTTTCTGCTGCCAAATTTTTATTGTGCGGACAATTCCCTGTGCTTTTAGATTATTTCCCTACATACATAGGATTGTTGTTTATATGTATGTTCACCTTTATGTTACTTATGAGTTCCCGACTTATGGTACGTCGTATCTACAACGAATATCTTCGTCCTCACGCCCGAATTATAAATGTAGTTGTTTACGGTGCAGGCGATGCAGGACGTATTACACAGAATGCTTTATATAACGATACTAACAATCAGTATACTATCAAAGCATTCTTCGACGATTCTCCAAAGAAAATAGGCAAATCTATTAATGGTGTACGCGTGCTTAACCCATCTATCCTTACCGTCGATTTTATACAACGCAACAAGATAGATATGATGATATTGGCAATACCAAGCATCAGTCTTAAAGAGCGTAAAGATATAATAAATATGGGTGTGGATTTGGGACTTACAGTAAAAAGTATTCCACACATCAACACTTGGATAAATGGCGAACTTACTGCCAATCAGATACAAGACGTTAAGATAGAAGACTTGTTGGGACGCGAACCTATCTCGCTTAGCAACAAGAATGTTACCAAAGAGTTGAAGGATAAAGTGGTGCTGGTGACAGGTGCTGCAGGTAGTATAGGTAGCGAAATATGCCGTCAGGTATTGCACTATTCGCCTAAAAAACTTGTGCTGTTGGACCAGGCAGAATCTCCAATGTACGATTTGCAGTTTGAACTGAAAAACAACGAACCGTTCAAAAATATGGGTATTCCAATGGAATTTGTGATAGGTAATGTAAAAGACAAACGCAAGATGAAGGAGGTGTTTGAACGCTACAACCCACAAATCATCTATCACGCTGCTGCATACAAGCACGTGCCTTTGATGGAAGAGTTCCCATACGAAGCTGTTTATGTTAATGTATTTGGAACCAAGAATGTAGTAGATTTGGCAATAGAATATAAAGCAGAAAAATTTGTTATGGTATCTACCGACAAGGCAGTGAACCCAACCAACGTTATGGGTGGTACAAAACGCATTGCCGAAATATATGCACAAAGTCGCCAATGTTCTACCACCAAGTTTATTACCACACGTTTTGGAAATGTGTTGGGTAGTAATGGTTCGGTTATTCCATTGTTCAAAAAACAATTGGAAAAAGGAGGCCCTCTTACTGTTACTGACCGTAACATTATCCGCTACTTTATGACTATACCCGAGGCCTGCAGTCTTGTGCTTGAAGCAGGTGCCATAGGCGAAAACAACAATATATTTGTGTTTGATATGGGCAAACCTGTCAAGATATACGACTTGGCAAAGAAGATGATTATGTTGTCGCATATGCCTGAGGTAGAGATTGAAATTACAGGTTTAAGACCAGGTGAAAAACTATACGAAGAATTGCTTGCTACAAAAGAAAATACTATGGAAACAGAAAATCCAAAAATTATGCGGGCAAAGGTAAGAGAATATACCAAAACAGAAGTCGATGCCGAAATAGCAGAATTGGAAACTATAATAGACTCTTGCGACGACTATAAGATAGTGGGTAAAATGAAAAATATAGTACCCGAATTTAAGAGCAACAATTCGATATACACTGCATTGGACAGACAATAGTTTTTTTGAGAATAAAATAATATAAACATAAATGGCACACAACGGTAATGCTATGTCGGGGGGAAAAAAGAGAGAATAATGGCATTGTGGTTGTGTGCTGTTTTCTAAAATAGATAGATTATGAATACAAATACCAAACATCGTGTGTTAGTTACAGGCGGAGCAGGTTTTATCGGTTCGCATACATTGGTGGAATTGATAGCTGCAGGTTTCGATGTTGTAGCAGTAGATAATTTCTCCAACAGCGACGATACTTGCCTAAGAGGTGTGGAACAAATAACAGGACAAAAAATACCTTTCGAGAATGTAGATTGCTGCGATTTTGCTGCTATGGAAAGTGTGTTTCAACGCTACGATTTTGATTCGATAATCCATTTTGCTGCATTCAAAGCAGTAGGCGAATCGGTAGAAATGCCATTGAAATATTATCGCAACAACTTAATGTCTTTTATTAATGTGTTGGAATTGATGAAGAAATACAATCGCAACAATATAGTATTTTCTTCGTCAGCTACTGTTTACGGAGAAACAGATGTGTTACCCGTAACAGAAGAAACCCCACGAATGCCGGCAATATCGTCGTATGGAAACACCAAACAAATATGCGAAGATATATTACGCGACACCGTAGCTTCGTCGTCTGTAAAAGGTATTGCATTGCGTTATTTTAATCCTATCGGAGCACATCCTTCAGCACTTATAGGCGAGTTGCCTCGCGGAGTGCCAAACAATTTGGTACCTTTCATAACACAAACAGCTTCGGGAATAAGAGAGTGTTTGAGTGTGTTTGGAAACGATTATCCAACCCCCGATGGTTCGTGTATCCGCGACTATATCGATGTGGTAGATTTGGCAAAAGCACACGTTGCTGCTATTACAAGAATGGTAGAGGGCAAGAATAAACAAAACTACGAAATATTCAACGTGGGTACAGGCAAGGGTACTTCGGTATTGGAATTGGTAGAAATGTTTCAACGTGTAAACAATCTAAAACTTAACTACAAGATAGCACCACGCCGTCAAGGTGATGTGGTTTCGATATATGCTGATACATCGTTGGCAAACAATGAATTGGGTTGGAAAGCTGAACGCTCGCTCGAAGACACATTGGTTTCTGCCTGGAAGTGGGAACAATATATTCGTAGAAAATAATATACTTTGTTTGTTATGGAAAAACAAAGCTACTTTGCACACGAAACAGCGGTTATCGATGATGGTTGCATTATAGGTGCTGATACCAAGATATGGCATTTTTCGCACATTATGACAGGTTGTATGATAGGCGAGAGGTGCAATATTGGTCAGAATGTGGTAGTGTCGCCCCAAGTGGTTTTGGGGAATAATGTAAAGGTGCAAAACAATGTATCAATATATACAGGTGTTGTTTGTGCCGATGACGTGTTTTTAGGCCCTTCCTGCGTATTTACCAACGTTATTAATCCTCGTAGTGCTATCAATCGAAAAAATCAATTTGCGAAGACTTTTGTGGGTAAAGGAGCTACAATAGGTGCCAATAGTACAATAGTGTGTGGTCATAACATTGGAGAGTATGCCTTTGTGGGAGCAGGTGCTGTAATCACCAAGGACATTCCCGACTATGCCTTATATGTAGGAAACCCTGCAAAGCACGCAGGTTGGGTAAGTAGGTGGGGACACAAACTTGCTTTCAACGACGAAGGAATAGCCGTATGTTTTGAAAGTGGCGAAGTATATAAATTGGAGAATGATAAAGTAATATTTGTAGAATAAAAAATAAAAAGAGGTATAACCGAAAATTATACCTCTTTTTTTTATGTTCTATAATTAAAACCTATTTGGAAGTAAGGTCGTGGAAAATCTTTTCTAAGTTGTTTTCGTTCTTTCTGATGGTAAGAACCATCAAATTATTATCCACTGCCCATTTGAATATGTTTTCGCGTATGTCGTTGTTTGTTTTTGTTGTTATGGTATAAGAATTCTTGCCGTTGTATATAACGTTTGTAATATCTTTCAGATGTTGCTTTATCAAGGCAGTATTTATTTCCTTGTTAAACTCTACAAAATATTGGTTGCTGTTGTTTTGCAACGATTGTAAGTTTTCTGTTTTGTCGTCAGCTACAATTTTACCCGAGTTTATTATTATAACTCTCGAGCATATAGCTTCAACTTCTTGCATTATGTGGGTCGAAAGCATAACAATTTTTGTTTCTCCCACTTTTTTTATCAGTTGTCTTATCTCTTCAAGTTGGTTGGGGTCCAATCCTGTTGTAGGTTCGTCAAGTATAAGAACTTTAGGGTCGTGAATAAGAGCCTGAGCTATACCTACACGTTGGCGGTATCCTTTCGACAGTTGCCCTATTTTCTTGTTGGCCTCCTTGGTTAGTCCTGTTAGTTCTATAATCTCTTCGACGCGTTGTTTGGTGTTGTTTTTTATTCCGTAGATACCTGCCACGAAAATCAAAAATTCACGAACATACATTTCCAAGTATAGAGGATTGTGTTCGGGAAGATAACCAATATTTTTTCGTATGTCTAAAGGGTTGTCAAAAATATTGTATCCACAAACATTTACATTTCCCGATGTTGGTGGAATAAAGCAAGTAATGATTTTCATCAAAGTGGATTTGCCTGCACCGTTTGGTCCTAACAATCCCACAATTTCACCTTCTTTGATAGAGAAACTTACTTGGTCTAATGCTTTTTGAGTACCATAAACTTTGGTTATATTTTCAACATTTATCGACATAGAATTTTGAAATTAAAATATTGATATATTTAAGTATCGTTTTGGATTGGTTTTGATGTCGTTTATCAACGAGTCTAAATTTTGGGTAGAGCGTTCAAGATTTTTGTAAAGGTTGTCGTCGTTGACCAATAATCCCAAATTGCCTTTTCCAACATTTATCTTGTTCAGCGTGCTAGAAAGCGATGCCAACGAGTTGTTTATATCATTCATGGTAGAAGATATGTTAGAATGAGCCAATGTATCGCTTATATTGGCAATGTTATCTATTATCGAAGCCAACTTATCGTCGTTTTCTTTGAATGTTTTAGACAGTTTTTCTACGTTTTCTACTATTAGGTGTATCTTCTCTTTTTCTTGACTGGTTATATTGTCAAGATTGCTTGATAGTGATGCCAAATTTGCCGATAGTTGATTTACATTCACTATCATCGATTTGATTTCTTGTTGTGAATTTTTGTCTAAAATTTCGTTCACCGAAATTACAACCGAATCTAAGTTGGAGATAATATTTTCAACTTTGTCGGTATATGGGGTGAGCATTTTGCCTATTTCGGAAAACATAGAACTTTCTGATTGGGATAACAAGGTATCGTTTCCGGATAGTTCAGTTGGAGAGTTCCCAATAATGATTCGCATAGCTTTCGAACCCAAAATATCAGAATTATATACTTCTGCTATAGAGTTTGATGGTATCTTTATGTTGGCAGGAATATCAAAGCTAACCAAGAAATTCTTCATCTGAGAATCCATATATGTTATGTTGGTTACTTTTCCAACTTTCATACCATTTATAAAAACATAACTAGTAGGTAATAATCCATTTATATCGGTATACTTCGCATAGTACGTATTGTATTTGCTGAATAGATTTTTACCTTTCAAAAAATTTATACCCCATACCAATATCGCAATGGTTAATACTCCTACAATTCCAATTTTTGTTTCTGTTTTTATTTTCATTATGGTTTGTTTTGATTGTATGCAGACGTAAGTAAACGTCTACATACTATTTTTATTTTTGTGAATCAATTATTTTTTTTGCTTCATAGCCTGATATTCTTTTTCCTTGGTAGAATGTCACTATGAACGCATCTTTAAAGCCTAAGTCTTTTAATTCTTTTGCTATTCTTTTTGCATCTTCAATGTTTGTTTCTCTTCCTTTTGTATATCTTATTGTTCCGTCTTGTTCGTATGTGTCGTATCCCGAAACACCTTTAAGTGCAGGGTCGCTATCAGGAAGTTTATTTTTAGCTACCAAAAATTGTACTCTATATTCAATAACATCTTTTTGTGTTGTTGTGTTTGTATTTTCGGTAGTTTTATTTTTGTCGACATTTTCTGTCTTTGCTACATTTTCAGAAGCATTATTTTTTTCTGCATCATTTGTCGAATCTATTATTGTCACTTTAACGTCAAGTTTTTCTTGAGTTGTTTTTTCTGTAGTGTTGTTAGTTTTTGGTTTTGTGGTTTCAGATTGAGATGCAATTGGTTTCTTTTGTCTTTTAGGTGCAGGTATTTCTACCACAGGAGTATTCTCTTCGTAGGCTTTGTATTGTGCAAATGCCGAAGCTATACAATAAACGTATTCGTTTTGTCCCTCTTCAGACATCATATATTCTTCTTCTTTTGCGTTGCTGATAAAACCTATTTCGGTAAGTACGGCAGGCATAGATGTTTTGTATAAAACGAACAATTCTCCTTGTTTCACGCCTCTGTCGATGGTTTTAATTCTAGAACGATATTCTTTTTGAATGTATTCTGCAAAGTTTAAACTTTTTTCCAAGAAAGCGTTTTGATACAATGTGAACATAATATAACTTTCCGGAGCATTAGGGTCGAAACCTTGATATTCAGAATTGTTTTTGTAATCAGCTTCCAACAATATATCTGCATTTTCGATGCGAGCAACTTCCATATTGGCTTTGCTTGTAGAAAGACCCATCACAAATGTTTCTGTTCCCGAAGGTTCTGTTTTTTTGTGAGAGTTGGCGTGAATAGAGATGAACAAGTCTGCTTTGGCTCTATTTGCCATTTGTGCACGTTCTGCCAAGTCAATATCCACATCTGTTTCACGAGTGTAGAGTACTATCACATCTTTGAAGTTTTCTTTTATGATTTCTCCCAATTTTAGGGCTACAGATAATGTAATATCTTTTTCTTTAGATTTTTTTCCGATGGCACCGGGTTTTTTACCCCCATGTCCGGGGTCAATCATTACAATTTTTACTTTTCCAAGCTCTTTTTTTTGCGAAAAAACACTTCCTTCTAGTAGAAAAATGGCAATAAATGCAAATATTATTCGTTTCATATTCAGTAAAATATATTTTTTATTTAGAAAATTGCGATAATAATCATATTTTTGCAAATTCAAATGCAAAGATACATTTTAATTTTTATATATTGCAAACGAAACGATTTATAAAGTACATATTGACCCGGAAAGTCCTAATAATAATGGCACTTATGCTGATACCAACTATGCTGTCGGCGAAGGTATCTTATTGTGTATTAGTGGCGAATAAAACCGAACAGGATTCTGCAAAAGTGAAGAAAAGTTTTCAACAAAAGAAAGGTTCACAAATTGTTCGAGATTCGGTTGGTGTGAAGTCTTTTTTTGTCGAAAAAAAGAGAAATGTAATCGATACCGTGGTTGGTAATAAAAATGGAATTGAAGATTCTGTTGTTGAATTTGGAAAAGCAGATACATTGGCAGAATTGAAATTGTCTAAGAATGCCATAACAGATGTTATAAAATATAAAGCTAAAGATTCAATAGTAGTAGAACCAAACACTAAAAAGGCTTTTATTTATAACAATGGTAGTGTCGATTATCAAGATTTGAATCTGAAAGCAGATGATATTTTTGTCGATTTTGACAAGCAGATATTATATGCACAAGGTGCTCCGGATACATCC
This sequence comes from Bacteroidales bacterium, assembly GCA_017561155.1. Taxonomy (GTDB): domain Bacteria; phylum Bacteroidota; class Bacteroidia; order Bacteroidales; family P3; genus HGM05376. The sequence goes on from JAFZDP010000080.1 coordinate 31,257, forward strand.
GGAAGAATAAAGGGTAAACCTATTTTCAAACAGGGCGAGTCGGAGTATAATGCCAACAAGATTGTATATAACATAAACACCCAGAAAGGGATAATTACGGGAGTTATAACCCAAGAAGGGGATGGTTTCTTGCACGGCGATAAAGTGAAAAAGATGAACGACTCTGTAATGTATCTTAACAGTGGAAGATTTACCACTTGTAATCACGCAGAGCCGCATTTTGCTATAGAATTTTCTAAATCCAAACTTATCACCAACGACAAAATAGTTACAGGTCCGGCATATTTGAGTATTAGTGATGTGCCTACACCATTAGTCCTTCCGTTTGCTTTTTTCCCGTTCACCAAGGGGCGAACATCGGGAGTGATAATTCCTTCGTATGGTTGGGCTAATAACAGAGGTTTTTATTTGCGTGGTGGTGGCTACTATTTTGCAATAAATGATTATGTGGATCTTTTGTTGGCCGGTGATATATATACAAATTTGAGTTGGGCAATTAATCCTAAATCAAACTACTATAAACGTTATAAATACAAAGGCTCGTTAGATTTGAGATATGAAAGAACTAAATTGGGGATAAAAGAAACCGACTCGTATAGTGAGTTTGGAGATTTTAAATTGGCGTGGAATCACCAACAAGATCCTAAAGCAAACCCTAATAGTAGATTTTCGGCAAATGTAAACTTGGTAAGTAGAAACTATTCTAAATGGACATCAAACACGAACGACTATTTCAATAGTACAACAAATTCAAGTATAGCATACTCTACAACATTAGGTAGTTATTTTAATTTTTCTGCAAATCTTGGCGAGTCGTATAACATAAACACTAGATTGATTGAACTTAAATTACCTTCTATATCATTAAGTTCGTCTCAGTTCTATCCTTTCCGCAGAAAGAATCCAAAAGGCAGCTACAAATGGTACGAAAATATCAGTATGTCTTATATTATGAATGCATCTAATAATATTGCTACTTTCGACTCGCTATTGCTTACTGCTGATGTTTTTAAGGCTATGAAAAATGGAATATCTCATAGTGTGCCAATCTCTAGTTCTGTAAAAGTGTTGAAATATTTCAATTGGACCAATAAAATAACTTACAATGAAAGATGGCATTGGAGTACGATACGCAAAGAGTTGGATCCTATAACAAATACTCCCGTAGTAGATACAGTAACAGGATTCAGAGCTAATAGAGATGCTACTTTCAATTCAACCTTAAATACGAGATTGTATGGTATGTTCAATTTCAAAAAAGGGTTTGTCAAAGCAATAAGACATGTAGTGAAGCCATCGTTATCGTTCAATTTTAGACCGGATTTTGGTAATCCAAATTTAGGTTTCTGGCAAAGCTACACAGATACTTTAGGTATGGAACAACGATATTCCATATTCGAACAAAGTTTGTATGGTGGACCGTCTTATGGAAAAACAGGTAATGTCGGATTTAGTATCAGCAATAATCTGGAAATGAAAGTTGCATCGAAAAACGACACACTTTCGGATACAAGAAAGATAATACTTATAGAAGACTTAACGTTGGGAATGTCTTATGATATGGCAAAGGATTCTCTAAATTGGTCGTCGCTAACTGTGACGGGTAGAACTACCTTGTTTAAAAGTTTAGTTGTAAATTATAGTGGTTATTTCATTCCGTATGTATTAGATGACGAGGGAAATATGACCAATCAGTTCTTATGGGAAAAAGAAAATAGACTGTTTAAACGAAAAAATTCTCAATGGAATATGCAGTTGAATTGGACGTTGAACTCTAACACATTTAAGGATAATGCTGATGCTAAGACAGAGCAATCTGCTATTCCTACTGAAGCAATGTTGCAAAGTCCGTTCAATAATCCTAACCAAATGTTGGGTAGTGTGGTAGATTTTTCTGTTCCGTGGAATCTTTCTGTGGCATATACTTTGAGTTTCATAAGTCAGTATTATGCTATGTTGATGGGTTATGAAACCGATGTAGTACAAACTGTGTCGGTAAGAGGCGATTTGAATTTGACAAAGAATTGGAAAATAGCTTTTACTACCGGATTTGATTTCGAAACAAAGAAGATGTCATATACTTCGATAGATATATATAGAGATTTACATTGTTGGGAAATGAGATTTAATTGGGTGCCGTTTGGGTATTACAAAAGTTGGAACTTTACAATCAATGTAAAAGCAGGTATGTTGCAAGATTTGAAGTATAATATGCGTAATAGTTACCAAGATAATCAAAATTATATTTTGGAATAGTATGACAATAAAAGAAGCTCAAGATATAGTAGATAAGTGGATAAAGCAGTATGGTGTTCGTTATTTTAACGAACTTACCAATATGGCAATTCTGACGGAAGAGGTTGGAGAGGTAGCTCGAATAATGGCACGAACCTACGGAGAGCAGTCTTCCAAAACAACCGATGCATCGAAACAACTGGCAGATGAACTTGCCGATGTTTTATGGGTGCTTATTTGTATAGCAAACCAAACAGGGATAAATCTGACAGAAGCTTTAGAAAACAATATAAAGAAGAAAACAGAAAGAGATTGTCGTCGACATTTGGAAAATTCTAAATTAAAATAATAGCAGAATAGATATGGAAAAAATATATTTTAGCATAAGTGAAGTGGCAAATATGTTGGGTGTATCTCAATCATTGTTGCGTTTTTGGGAAACAGAGTTCGACTGTATAAAACCATATAAAAACAAAAAAGGAACAAGAAGTTATACAAAGCAAGATATTGAAATATTGAGGCGTATATATTATTTCACAAAGGAATGTGGTTTTACACTTGATGGTGCAAAAGAACAATTGAAGAAGAGAAATGATGTAAACGAAAAAACTCAAATAATAGATACATTGACTGAAATACGACGTTTTCTGGTCGAATTGAAAGATGAGTTATAGTAATGCAAAATGTAAAATATTGAAGACATTTTGTTTTGCTGAGTAGATTTATATACGTCAATATGCCGGCATAATTTATTAACTAACAATATTCTTCAGAATAATATTTCTGATTGATTGGTGCTGTTTCAAAGTTACATAAGTTTTGTGAAGCTGAAGAATAGTAGTAAAGAATGGTTGTCAAATACTGTGATAACTTGTCATAATACATATAAACATACATTAAAGTGTGTAGAATGATTCTTCTCTAAAAGTTGTTCTTTTCAAAGTTTTGTTTTTTTGTAGGAGAAATATTGAAAAATCTATCCTGATGTAGCGAAAAATTCATCGTGATGTTTTGTTGTCTATATCACGATGCAGGGGATACCCACATCACGATAAAAATAAATCTCTTTAGAGATACGATAAAAATAAAGTTTCCATCGCGATAAAAGGTATAGTCTTTGTCGTTGTCGATGGTATATTGATTGTTCGAAATCTCTTTTATTGCCAAAATAAATCAATATTTGATCATATTATATTGTGTTTTCATTATGGAATATTTTGTATCATTTATGGTTTTAAATGCTGTGTTTATAGTTTTAGTTTCTGATTTTCATTGTTTTATTTGAAAATTGAACAAAAAAAGCAGAAATGAGGTGAAAAATCGGGAATTTGATAGGTAAAATGTAGATTTTTGCTACTAAAATAGGTCGAATTAAATGAAAAGAGAAAATATTTTTTTAAGTATATAGTTTTGTAAACAAGTATATTATAAAAAACGTTTCAATAAAAATGAAAAAAAAGTTTGTGGAGTAAGAAAAATGTTGTATCTTTGCATCTCGAAACAAGTAAGTGAGTTGTTTGAAAGAATGAATAAATGCCGATGTAGCTCAGTTGGCCAGAGCACGTGATTTGTAATCTCGGGGTCGGGGGTTCGAATCCCTCCATCGGCTCGCAAACCTCAAACATAATGTTTGAGGAGCAATGGGGAAGTCGCATAGCGGCAATTGCAACAGACTGTAAATCTGTCCTCGGAAGAGTTCGGTGGTTCGAGTCCACCCTTCCCCACAAACAAAGTAAGCGGAAGTAGCTCATTTGGTAGAGCGATAGCCTTCCAAGCTATAGGTGGCGGGTTCGAGCCCCGTCTTCCGCTCGAGAGAAGCTACTGAAGTACGGACGGGGGATAGGTGATCTTTTCGTTCGTTTTTTTTGCTAAGCAAAAGCCGTTGTAGCTCAGTGGTAGAGCACTTCCTTGGTAAGGAAGGGGTCACGAGTTCAACTCTCGTCAATGGCTCGAAAAGAAACTTTTGCAGCAGCAAAGTACGATGAAAGAAGATTGGGGTAGTGTACCTAGTTTTCTTTAAATGGGTATGGTGTTGTAAGGTTTTTAAAAACAGAATATATTTATAAACATTTTAATACAGAAATACAATGGCAAAAGAAAAATTCGACCGTTCCAAACCACACGTAAACATTGGTACAATCGGTCACGTTGACCACGGTAAAACTACTTTGACCACTGCTATTACAAAAGTATTGGCTGAAAAGGGTTTGTCTGAAGCAAAAGATTTTGATTCTATCGACTCTGCTCCAGAAGAAAAAGAAAGAGGTATTACTATTAACACTGCTCACGTTGAGTATCAAACTGAAAACCGTCACTACGCACACGTTGACTGTCCTGGTCACGCTGACTACGTTAAGAACATGGTTACCGGTGCTGCTCAAATGGACGGTGCTATCTTAGTTGTTGCTGCAACTGATGGTCCTATGCCTCAAACTCGTGAACACATCCTTTTGGCTCGCCAAGTAGGTGTTCCAAGAATCGTTGTTTTCATGAACAAATGTGACTTGGTTGACGATCCTGAATTGTTAGACCTTGTAGAAATGGAAGTTCGTGATTTGCTTTCTTCTTATGAATATGATGGAGACAACACTCCAGTTATTCGTGGATCGGCTTTGGCTGGTTTGAACGGAGAAGCTAGTGGTATTAAAAACGTAGAAGATTTGATGGATGCTGTTGATAACTGGATTCCTCTTCCTCCACGTGATATCGATAAAGATTTCTTGATGCCTATCGAAGACGTATTCTCAATTACAGGTCGTGGTACTGTTGCTACAGGACGTATTGAAACAGGTGTTATCCACACTTCTGATCCTGTTGATATCATCGGTATGGGAGCTGAAAAATTGAAATCTGTTGTTACAGGTGTTGAAATGTTCCGCAAAATACTTGATACAGGTGAAGCTGGAGATAACGTAGGTTTGTTGCTTCGCGGTATTGATAAAGATGAAATCCGTCGTGGTATGGTTATCGCTAAACCAGGTTCGGTTCATCCTCACAAGAAATTCGAAGCTACAGTATACGTATTGAAGAAAGAAGAAGGTGGACGTCACACTCCATTCGGAAACAGATATCGTCCTCAATTCTATTTCAGAACAACTGACGTTACAGGTGAAATCACTTTACCAGAAGGACGCGAAATGGTAATGCCAGGAGACAACTTAACAATTAATGTTGAATTGATTTCTGAAATCGCATTGAACGAAAACTTGCGTTTCGCTATCCGTGAAGGTGGTAGAACTGTAGGTTCTGGTCAGGTAACTAAAATTATCGAATAATAAGATATGAGATATTGTTAAGGCAAGAGAAATCTTGCCTTAATCCAGGGGCATAGTTTAAGGGCAGAATAGTGGTCTCCAAAACCATTGATGGGAGTTCGAATCTCTCTGCCCCTGCAAATTAAAATAATAACGATGTCAAGAGTAACTAATTACATAAAATCAAGCTATGAAGAACTTGTTAACAAGGTTTCATGGCCGTCAATGCAAGAACTCCAAAGTAGTGCTATAGTTGTTGCTGTAGCCGCTTTGATTTTCGCAATAATAGTGTTCTTAATGGATTTCGTGTTTGGAGCACAAAATTTAGGGTGGAAAGGCATCTTAGGATACTTTTATGAAATATTCAAATAATAGGATTTCTGAAAAATGAAAGGCTTCATTGTCTTGCTTCCCAATATCGATAAACGACCGTTTATTGAGGCAGTGAGGTGAAACTATTTTTTTGAGTTATTTTTAGTATAGATAATTACTGTAATTTTTTCAAGTCGAGGACATGAGTGAATTAGTAAAAAAATGGTATGTATTAAAGGCAATTAGCGGAAAAGAAAATAAAGCTAAGGAGTATATTTTGAATGAAATATCTAAATTAGGTTTACAAGAGTATGTTTCGCAAGTATTAGTTCCCACAGAGAAAGTTTATTCTATTCGTAATGGAAAAAAAGTCGTAAAAGAAAGAAACTATTTTCCAGGTTATGTTATGATAGAGGCTGCTTTGGCTGGGGAAATAGTGCATACTATTCAAAATATTCCTAATGTTATTGATTTTATACGAGAACGAGATGGAAGTCCTTCTCCTATGCGTCAATCTGAGGTTAATCGTTTGTTAGGTAATATCGACGAAATGATCGAAGTTGGCGAAGGTATGAGTGATCCGTTTATTGTAGGGGAATCAGTAAAAGTTATTGATGGTCCATTCAATAGTTTTAGCGGAATAATAGAGGAAGTTAATATCGAGAAGAAAAAATTAGTCGTTATGGTTAAGATTTTCGGACGTAAAACTCCTTTGGAATTAAATTTCGGTCAAGTAGAGAAAGAGTAGTAGTTATCAAAATAATCGAATTTTACAATCAAATATTATTAATCAAAAATGGCAAAAGAAGTTGCAGGATTGATAAAATTACAAATCAAAGGTGGTGCTGCAAATCCTTCACCTCCGGTTGGTCCGGCATTAGGTGCAAAGGGTGTTAATATCATGGAGTTTTGTAAACAGTTTAATGCTCGTACGCAAGATATGGCAGGTAAAATAACTCCTGTTATAATCACTGTTTATAAAGATAAATCTTTTGATTTTGTAATTAAAACTACCCCTGTTGCAATCCAATTGAAAGAAGCTGCAAAAATCAAAAGTGGTTCTGCTGAACCAAATAGATCAAAAGTTGCTTCAGTTACTTGGGAACAGGTTCGTCAAATTGCAGAAGTAAAAATGCCTGACTTAAATTGTTTCACTATTGAATCAGCTGTCAGCATGGTTGCAGGAACTGCAAGAAGTATGGGTATCACTGTTACGGGTGAAAATCCTTTCGCTAAATAATTAAAGTAAAAAACAACATGGCAAAACTATCTAAAAAACAAAAAAGTGCTTTAGCAAAGTTTGACAAAACTAAAGTTTATTCTTTAGAAGAAGCTGTATCAGTTGTAAAAGACATTACTTATACAAAGTTTGATGCTTCTGTTGATATTGATGTACGCTTAGGTGTTGATCCACGTAAAGCCAACCAAATGGTACGCGGTAGCGTTACATTACCTCACGGAACAGGAAAAACAGTAAGAGTTTTGGTATTGTGTACTCCTGATAAAGAAGAAGAAGCTAAAGCAGCCGGAGCTGATTATTATGGCTTAGATGATTACATCGCTAAAATAAAAGGCGGTTGGACGGATGTAGATGTTATAATAACCATGCCAAGTGTAATGCCAAAAGTTGGTGCATTAGGAAAAATATTAGGTCCTAGAGGCTTGATGCCTAATCCCAAAACAGGTACTGTTACTATGGAAGTTGGTAAAGCAGTTTTAGAAGCTAAAGCTGGTAAAATTGACTTCAAAGTTGACAAGTTTGGTATTGTTCATACAGCAGTAGCAAAAACATCGTTCGACAATGAAAAAATTGTAGACAATGCACGTGAAGTGTTGCAAGCTATAATTAAATTGAAACCATCTGCTGCTAAAGGTACATATTTGAAGAGTATTTATATCTCTAGTACAATGAGTGCCGGAATTAAAGTAGATACTAAATCCGTTAGCTTATAAACAGTAAAAAGTAAATTTTCGAAGACATTATGAGAAAAGAACAGAAAGCCCAACTAATAGACTCTCTTTACGAACAAGTTGCAAGCTATCCTCACTTGTATATCGCTGATATCGGAGGATTAGATTCAGTACAAACAAGCAAATTGCGTCGTTTGGCTTTTCGTAGAGAAGTAAAATTAGTTGTCGTTAAAAATACTTTGCTTATTAAAGCATTGGAAAAAACAGGTATCGATTATTCTGAATTGTATCCTGTTATAAAAGGCGAAACTGCGATAATGCTTTCGAACTCCAATAATGCTCCTGCTAAACTTATTAAAGAGTTTAGAGCTACTGCAGCTAAACCTCTTTTGAAAGGTGCTTATGTAGAAGAAGCATTCTATGTTGGTGATGAAAATTTGGAAACTTTGGTAAATATCAAGTCCAAAAACGAACTTATCGCCGATGTGGTTGCCTTGCTACAATCTCCTATCAAAAACGTTGTTTCTGCATTGCAATCAGGAGGAAACACATTATCAGGTGTTCTTAAAACTTTATCGGAAAAACCTGAATAAAAGATGTTTAAACATCAAGTAAAGAAATAAATTGTAAAACATAAAAAAAACAATAAAATCATGGCAGATATTAAAGCTCTTGCTGAACAATTAGTAAACCTTACAGTTAAAGAAGTAAAAGAATTAGCAGACGTATTAAAAGAAGAATATGGTATTGAACCTGCTGCTGCTGCTGTTGCAGTTGCTGCTGCTCCTGCAGCTGGTGCTGCTGCTGAAGAAGAAAAAACATCTTTTGATGTTATTTTGAAATCAGCTGGTGCACAAAAATTAGCCGTAGTAAAATTAGTTAAAGATTTGGCTAGTTTAGGTTTGAAAGAAGCTAAAGAATTAGTAGATGCAGCTCCAAAGCCAGTTAAAGAAGGCGTTTCTAAAGACGAAGCTGAAGCTTTGAAAAAATCTTTGGAAGAAGCAGGTGCTGAAGTTGAAATCAAGTAACAAAACGTTATTTGTATACTTAAAAGGAATAGGGCTTCCGATATATTCGGAAAGCCTATTCCTTATTGCTATTTAATTTAGTTCGTAGTTTCTAAAACCTTAAAAGATAAAAACCTTGGCAAATAATAACCCCACAGTAGTAAATTTTGCATCTGTTCGCAAATTTGACTATCCAGATTTTTTGGATATTCAATTAAAATCTTTTAGAGATTTTTTCCAAATAGAAACAAATCCAGACAATCGTATCAATGAAGGTTTGTTTAAAGTTTTTAATGAGAACTTTCCTATTTCAGATGCTCGGAATAATTTCGTATTAGAATTCCTTGATTATTTTATTGATCCACCTCGTTATACAATAGAAGAGTGTATAGAAAGGGGTTTGACTTATAGTGTTCCGCTAAAAGCGAAATTGAAATTATATTGTACTGATCCGGAACATGAAGAATTTAAAACAATTGTACAGGATGTTTATTTAGGGATGATTCCTTATATGACTCCAAAAGCTACATTTGTTATCAATGGTGCAGAAAGAGTTGTTGTATCTCAGTTGCACCGTTCTCCAGGTGTATTCTTTGGAACATCGTTTCACTCTAATGGTACTCAGTTATATTCTGCTAGAATTATCCCATTTAAGGGTTCTTGGATGGAATTTACTACAGATATAAACAATGTGATGTATGCTTACATTGACCGTAAGAAAAAATTGCCAATAACTACACTTTTGAGAGCTATTGGATTTGAAACAGATAAAGAGATATTAGATATTTTCAATTTGGCGGAGGAAGTAAAAGTTACTCGTGCTAATTTGAAACGTGTTATAGGTCGTAAATTAGCAGCACGTGTAGTTGATTCTTGGATCGAAGATTTCGTAGACGAGGATACTGGAGAAGTTGTTTCGATGGAACGTACAGATGTTGTTATCGAAAGAGCTGTGGAATTGACTGAAGAACATGTAGAAAAGATACTTGAACTAGATGTAAAAACTATATTAGTCCATACTGAAAAAGATGATTCTTTAGATTATTCAGTTATTTTCAATACATTACAAAAAGATACAGCAAACAATGCCAAGGAAGCTGTTGAATACATATATCGTCAGTTGAGAAGTGCAGAACCACCAGACGAAGAGACCGCACGTGGTATAATTGAAAAATTATTCTTCTCTGACAAACGTTATGATTTAGGTGATGTAGGAAGATATAGAATCAATACTAAATTGAATCTTACTGTTCCTTCAGATGTTCGTGTATTGACTAAAGAGGACATAACCTCAATCATTAAATATTTAATTCAATT
>JAFZDP010000018.1 GCA_017561155.1 Bacteroidales bacterium
AAATGATATTTTGGTGGTTATAGCAAAGGTGTTCACCTCTTCCCATTCCGAACAGAGAAGTTAAGCCCTTTATCGCCGATGATACTGCACTTGTTTGTGGAAAAGTAGGTAGCCGCCAATCTTTAACCAAAGGGAATCCAAACGGGTTCCCTTTTTTATTTTATATACATATCTCATTGTAGGTAATTATTATTGTTTCCCAATTTTATAAGTGTGAATTTGTTGAATTATTTCCAGGATATATCTCCCGAACAGGAAAATATAACAAACTATAATTGTCGTATAGGTAACAATATTCTTCTATTTCTTGATATAGGCATATTTCACTCCACGATTGTACGGTGTATTTTTCTTTCTAAAATATTGTATATGTAACACTAATTTATTGGCATTTTTGAATGAATGTATTATAAGGTTAAAGTATGTTAAAGTGCTTGACTCGTACCTTGGGTTATGTTGTATCTTTGCAATTGATATCAAAATAATAAAATTGTCGTACGATAATGATTTACAGAACAAAATTTAAAATTGGTGAGTTCTCTAAGTTGATGCAAGTAACAATAAAGACCTTGAGGTTATACGAACAGAAAGGACTTCTGCAACCTGATGAGGTGGATGAAAATTCCGGATATCGTTATTACAAATTATCAGGAATGCAGAGATTGGTTGCTATACGAAATTTACAGAAAATGGGATTCTCATTATCTGAGATTAAAGAAATATTAGATAGTGAAAGCCATACTCCTTCGTTAGAGCAATTAGATGAGAAAATTATAGATTGTGAACAACAGTTGAATATGCTTCAGGGTAAACTACAGTTCTTGCTATCAACGAGAGATTTCAGGAAAAAAATTAATGACATGGAAAAAGAGAAATTTTCAATTCAAGCTTTGCCCTCTATTATTGTTGCATCGCATAGAGAGGTATTAAAGGGTTATCAAGATTTAGGTGCAATGTGTATAAATATTGTAGGACCGGAGATGTTGCGTCTTGGATGCCGTTGTTCGGAACCGGGCTATTGTTTCACTATTGAGCACAATAACGAGTACTCTTCTACAAAGTTGGATATTGAGTATTGTGAGCAAGTGGAGGAAATTGGAACTGATAGTGCTATTGTTCAATTTAAGAGGTTGGACGAAGTTCCCATGGCAGTATGTATGTCGCATTATGGGCCTTACGATAGGTTTTATGAATCCTATGCTAAGATATACCATTATATTGAAGAGAATGGTTATAAAGTTGCTGGGATGACACGAGTATCATACATTGATGGGGCATGGAATCAAGAAGATCCTGAAAAATGGTTGTCTATCTTCCAGGTTCCAGTTGTTATTGATTAGGTATAATGTGTTGGATACAAAATATTATAAGGGAATCCAAATAGGGTTCCCTTTTTTCATACTTGAATTTCAATCTAGCTTACCATTGTTTGCGGTATTCAGATGGGGAGATACCAACTACTCTTTTAAAGAATTTGCTGAATGTGTCTTGCGAGGGGAAGTTTAGGCTGGTGCTTATTTGGTCTATTGTCATTTTGGTGGAGCGTAGCAGTGCTTTACTTTCTGTTGTTACGTATTCATCTATCCAGTCATGTACGCTTTTACCAGTGTGTTCCTTTATCAGGGTGCTTAGGTATTTTGGTGTCAAACATAGTTTTTCGGCATAGAAGTTTGCATCACGGTGCTCTTTGTAGTTTTGTTTAAGCATACTGATGAAGTCAATTACGATAGTGTTGGCATAGCTGTAATTATTGTAGTCTGCGTTGTGGAATTTGTGGAAATATCCAAAGAATAATGTAAGGGTAAGATGTTTCGCGGCTTCTAATCGGTAGGGATTGTCGGTAAAAGTTATCAAACTTTTTAGCATTCTTAGGTAGTCTGAAATAATGTGGTTGTCTGTGTCGCCAAATTGCAATACCGGGTTTTGATATACAGAATTGTGCAAACTTGTTGTTTTAGAGACATTGCTAAACAGATCGTCGCTGAAACTCTTGGACATCACCAAGCATGTGCTTTCCAAATCATCGCTTGTGTTATGTAGTTGCATTATATGTTCTGCCAGCATAATAACCATGGCTGGTGCCTTTACGGTGTAACGTTTCATGTTTATGGAAACTTCTACGCTACCTTTTGTGTATATAACAGCTGTTGTAACATCGGTTTTCCATGGTTCGTATGCCATATCGGGTATGCGATGTTGCTCTATATATAACAAGTTGTTACCTATTCGGTATTCTGCCGGAGTTATTTGATTGATACGCTCTCTCCATTCCACCATTGGTATTCTTTTCTTCATGATAATATTCGTTTTCTTCTGCAAAATTACTAATTATTTTCCACTTATTTCTATTTTTCCGACTTTTATTCTAATATTATAGATGTATCTTCAAATTTTGCTTTAGTAAAAGCAGTAATTTTGCATTCGAAAAATAAATGTAGAATAAATTTATAATTAATTGAATTACAAAATGAAAAAGCTATTCTTAAGTCTGTTCATGGTAACAGCATTGACAAACGGAGCGTTTGCTCAAAACGAAGAAAAGAAAACTTCGTTTGGCGTTAAAGCCGAAGTAAATTCTAATTTCTATCTTGTTTCCGATAGTGATGTTATAAGTTCTACAAGCAATGCTTTCGGGGGTAATGTGGGATTGTTTTTAAAAACTAATTTGACCAATAATCTTGCTATTCAGGTAGAACTTTTAGGTCAGTATCGTAATGCCGAATTTACTATCCTTGACAAGGAGCACACTTTGACCAATTGGAATATCGAGGTTCCGGCGTATATTATGGGACAGTTTCCAATGGGTAGTGGCCGTTTCTTTTTCGGTGCCGGTCCTTACGGCATAGCAGGGATAAGTGCCACAATGGGTAATACCGATATGTATGACGAGAACAATGGTATGTTTACCCTCAGTCGTTGGAATTTGGGCGTAGGCATGATAGTGGGAATAGAGTTGGGTTGTGGATTGCAACTAAATGTCAACTATAAGTACGGTATGTTCAATTCAAATATTTCGGAAAACGGAAACTTCGTGGAAAACACAGCCACCGTCGGTTTAGGATATAGATTTTAGAATTAAATTTAAATGAAATAGATATGACAAATCTGACAATTATTTTAACTGCATTGGCTATAAGCAATGCACCAATAAACGATTCGACTATGAAGGATAATGTGAAATTAAAAACCACTAAGACAGAAAAGGCAGTGGTGAAAAGTTGCAAAGCCATAGAAAATGGCGTGGTAAAAGGCTACAAAGCTATTGAAAATGGCGTGGTAAAAGGCTACAAAGCCGTTGAAAACGGAGTGGTGAACGGCTATAAGAAGATAGAAGATAAGTTCGTGGACACATTTTTGGAAACGGATTCGACCGGGAATGCACCCAAACTAAAGACTACCAAGACCGAGAAAGCAGTGGTGAAAGGCTACAAGGCTGTGGAGAAAGCAGTGGTAGACGGATATAAATATACCGAAGAGGAATTTAAGACAACTGTATTAGAGAGAGACGAAAAAAAAGATAAAGAATAATATTTACATTTACAATAAACTCCATAACAATATATATTTATGCAGAAGTTTTGAATCAAAACTTCTGCATTTGTTATTAACTATAGTTATAGCTCCCAAATAGAAAAATATACCAGACTATCATTGTCGTATAGGTAACAATATCCTTCTAATTCTTGACATGGACATATTTTAGCCCACGATTGTATGGTGTGTTTTCCTTTTTGTCCTGTATATGTGAACAGACGTTTTAGTGTTGTTTCGTCGTATATGTAGCAAAATATGGTATCTATCATGCAGCAACCGACAACTTCATGAGCAATATTATCGTACGAATTGCCATGATATTTATAAATTATAGGACTTATTATTAGGTTGTAGTGATATTGTAAAGTATCTCTTTTTACACAGTCGGTAGTGGGTAGATATGTAATTGCAAAAGCATCACAGTTACCTCCCGCAATATCTTTTATTTGCTTGTATAGTTCTTCGTTTGTGAATTTATATAGTGGTATTTCTATCTCGGTAATGTACGGCGGTTTGTCTAAATTCTTTTTATCTGCTTCTGCTTCGGTATTATTTATTATTATAGTATCAGTATCATGGGTCGAAATACTGTCGATAGAAATAGGTATAT
>JAFZDP010000019.1 GCA_017561155.1 Bacteroidales bacterium
ACTATTTATATTTAGAAATAGAAATAAAGATACCCGTAATAGAAGATTGGCAGAGTATCAGAAGTACAAAAAAGAGTATCCGAGAAAATCAAATATTCTGTTTATCATGTTTATGATCATTGCGATATTGCCATTCTGTACGTCTATTATAATAGCAATAGATTGATAAGTATGTTACAAGAAGGGTCCTGTACTGAAAAAAAATTGATACAAAAGCTGTCCGTAGTTCGTAGTATTCTTTTTGTAATGTTGTTGTAATGTTGTAAAGTTTAAGAGTAAGAGGGTAGAGAAAGTTATATGAAAGGGGATATCGAAATAAACCATTGTCGGACGAAACAAAAATCTCGAATACGAGCTCGTGTAGGAGATGTTTTTGGATTTATAGAAGGAGCTATGCATGGCTTTAATGTATGAAGTGTTGGCACAAAACGAGCTACAGAAGCAATTCTTATGACTTGTTTTACATACAATTTGTTTCGGTTTGAACAGATTGTAAGACTTGAATTAAATAATACATAACAATATAATAATCTAAAAAATAAATACATAACAAGGAGACAAATAATATTAAGAGTAGAATCTAAATGTTAAAACAGTCTATTTATTTGAAGCTTTTGAATAAATAGTGTACCTTTGCAGTTTGAAAATTCTAGCAAAATAGTAATGATAGGTTCTCTATTTTGTTAGAAAATGAATCTTTAGAACATACCTATATATATTTTCTTCTGCTTTCAGATGTGTGGGGATGAACAAAATATTTCATAAAAAAAGAAAGACTATGAAAAAGAAAAAAAAATTATTATGCTTTGCGATACTGACAACTCTGTTTTTTTCGTGTTCCCCTTCTCTGATTCCTTTTTCTCAAAGAAAATATAGAGACTTTCATAAACTTGAAGATTATGCCGATAGCGGAATAAAATCGAGCAGCGAAGAAATATTTGAAGCTACATATCGCAATAAATTTACCGAACGAAATTTAGATGAAAATTATATACATTGCAGAATTGATAGCATTGTTGATACAATTGAGTTGGGTTTGACACCGGAAATGCATAATCCGGAATTCACCTATTATTCGGAGCCCAACGATGTTTGCTATTTAGTTTTGAACGTAGATATCGACGATGAATATACTTCGATATACGACCCCAAGCTATTTCTTTGTTGCAGTGAAGAATTGTTTTACCAAGAATTAACGGGTGTATACGATTGGGGGTTGATGAATTATATAAAAAATCTTGATTCTATTGTAAAGAATAAGTTATATCACAGAAGCGAAAATATACTATTGATGGTAAAGAAATCGGAAATAGACACTTTTATATCCTTGTCAAAATCTAAAGATAAAATTTTATGCAATATATGCCGATATTATGGTGATAATAGAACAATAGTATCAGACATTTTTTATTTGCAATCGGAATACAGACTAAACGAATATTATTCGACCAAAGGGTTACGAAAATACTTATATTCGGAAATAAAGAAGGCTAAAAAACGTATTGAAAAAGAAGCAGAAAACAAAAAACCATAGAAAGACACATTTTGAGAATAGTATAAAAAAAAGAGTGCCTTTTGAATACAAAGGGCACTCTGTGTGTATTATAAGTATGGCAACTATTATTGAGCCATTGTCTCTTCTATTTCTGCCACTGTTTTAGGAATAGGTTTACCAAGCACTTTGCAACCTGTTGCAGTTACAAGCAAGTCATCTTCGATACGTATACCGCCAAAGTCCTTGTATTTTTCCAATTCGTTGAAGTTGATAAACTGAGCGTTTGTACCATCTTTGCGCCATTGGTCAATTAAAGCAGGAATAAAATAGCAACCCGGTTCGTCTGTCATGACAAAACCTTCTTGTAGTTTTCTACCCAAGCGAAGGAATCCTAAACCGAACTGTTCGCTGCGTATAGTTTCGTCGTCGTAGCCTACGTTTATTTCGCCATAGTTTTCCATATCGTGAACATCAAGCCCCATCATATGTCCAAGACCGTGAGGCATAAGTATAGAATGAGCACCATTTGCCACTATATCATCTACGTTGCCTTTCAATATATTAAGATCTTTGTATCCCTGAGCCAACACTTTCGACATTTGAGTGTGAACTTCCTTGTAGGTAATACCCGGTTTTACAAGGTTTATCACTTCCATATTTGCAGCCAATACTATTTCGTATATATCTTTTTGGCGTTGGTCGAATTTTCCACCTACAGGCACCGAGCGAGTGATGTCGCTACAATAGTGCATAGGAGTTTCGCAACCTGCGTCCATCACCAACATACGTCCCACTTTAAGTTCGTGGCTGTGGTTGTGGTTGTGCAGTGTTTGTCCGTTTATAGTCATTATGATAGGGAACGATACAGGACCGCCGTGTGCCAATGCTATACCTTCCATAGCACCTGCAAGTTCGTATTCGTAACGTCCCGGCATCGCCATCTTCATGGCAGTAGTGTGCATTTCGTAGGCAGTAGCTATAGCTTTTTCTATTTCCACTATCTCTTCGGCACTCTTTATAGAGCGTTGTTTTACACATGCATGTATAAGTTCCAACGACGCATATCGGTTTAGGTGGTCGATGGCTATACCCAATAGCGAGCTTAGCTCTATTTGGTTTTTAGTACGGTATGGTGGCAAGTAGTGTACTTTTCTGCCTGCACCTATGGTTTTGTTCACCACATCTTTCAGTGCTGCCTTAGGAGCGCTGTTTGCCACACCTACACTTGCAGCCAATTCCTTTACCGATGGTAGATTTCCCATCCATATAATATCGTCAAGGTCGTAGTCGTTGGCAAAAATCCAGTCTTCGCCGCTGTCGCAATCCAACACACCTATAAGGTCTTCGCGTTGCAAGCCGAAGAAATATAAGAATGTGCTATCTTGGCGAAAAGCATAGGTATTGTTTGGGTAGTTGAAGCTGGCTTCGCTATTACCTTGTATTATTATAAGGCCGTGTTTTACGTCTTTGCGCAATTGTTCGCGACGTGCTATATAAGTTTCTTTACTAAACATAGTTTTCTCTCTGTTTTGATGTTATGGTTTTAAATAGATTTAAGTATTTCCAAAGTATGTTTCCAAAACATTTCTACGGTTTTTATCTCAACACGTTCGTCTGGCGAGTGAACCCCTCTAAGAGTAGGACCGTACGAAATCATATCCATACCTTCGTATTTTTCGCCTATCAAACCGCATTCCAAACCTGCGTGGATAGCACGCACTATAGGTTCTTTTCCAAATAGGCGTTTGTAAGCGTCGGCAGCCACTTTAAGAATTTTGCTGTCCGGATTAGGAGTCCAACCCGGATATCCGTCGCCGTGTGTAACGTGTGCACCTATTAGGCGGAATGTAGCCTCGATTTTTTCGGCAGCAGCACGTTTGGCACTTTCTACCGAGCTGCGTTGGCTGGTGGTTATATATATCTTTTCGTCGTCCATTTTTACCGAAGCCAAGTTTGTCGATGTTTCAACAAAGTTTGGTATCTCTCTCGACATAGCCAACACACCATGAGCACAAGCATACAATGCGTTTAGCAAGTTGTTTTGTGTTTGGCGATCCATAACGTGGGTTGGAACAGCCACTTCGGCAGTACCGACTTTTAGGTTAGGCTCGGTGGTACGGAACTCATATTGTACCGATTTTTCGAATGTTTCTACAGTTTTTTTCCATGTTTCTGCATTGCCGGCAGGAACAGTTACGATAGCCATAGCCTCGCGAGCAATAGCATTGCGAAGGTTGCCACCATCTATTTTGGATAATCTAAGGCCAAGTTCATCGGCAGCACGCCATAGTATGCGAGTGATAATTTTGTTGGCACAGCCAAGCCCCTTGTTGATATCGTCGCCCGAGTGTCCACCTTTAAGGCCCGACACCTTTATTTCGAATGCTTTAACA
The DNA here is from genome assembly GCA_017561155.1 of Bacteroidales bacterium. Lineage (GTDB taxonomy): Bacteria > Bacteroidota > Bacteroidia > Bacteroidales > P3 > HGM05376. Next base: position 3,889 of record JAFZDP010000019.1, read on the forward strand.
TCGGCATCGGTTTGGTCTTTGTCGTAGGTCAAATCCACAGTGGTGTCGATACCTCCGGCACAACCAATAAATATTTCGCCTTCGTCTTCCGAATCAAGGTTTAGAAGTATGCGGCTCTTAAGCCAAGTGTTTTTAAGAGCAAAAGCACCCGATAGGCCTGTTTCTTCGTCGACAGTGAAAAGACATTCGATAGGTCCATGCTCTATATCGTCAGATGCCAATATGGCCAACTCTGTAGCCACACCAATACCATCGTCGGCACCAAGAGTAGTGCCATCGGCTTTAAGCCATTCGCCATCGATGACAGGTACTATAGAATCTTTTTGGAAATCGAAAACTTTGTCGCTGTTTTTTTCGCAAACCATATCGATATGAGATTGCAAACAAACCCATGGACGGTCTTCCATTCCTTTGGTAGCGTTTTTGCGGATAAGAACGTTACCTATTTCGTCGGTAAGGGTTTCCAAACCGTGATTAACTCCAAACTCGATAAGATATTTTGTTATCAACTCTTCGTGTTTCGAAGGGCGTGGTATTCGCATAATTTCGCCGAAATAATGCCATATTACTTCGGGTTGTAATTTTTCTAATGCATTCATGTTGCGTATATTTATTAGTATGTTTATATTATTTTCAATAACTGCAAAATGCTGTTTATGGTTTGCAAAGATACAAAAAAAATCGATACTATTACGTTTTTTTTCATCGCGATGTAGCGAAACTTTTATCGCGACGAAAATTTATCTGCATCGCGATACAGCATATACCTACATTGTGATGCAATTTTTACCGCAACAGCGGTGCTGCAAAAAGCGTTGGAATTTGCATTTTTTTTCCTTATACATACCAAAATTCAAAAAAAAGTGTTTTTATTATTCTAAACAATAATAAAATTTGTAAGTTATGCACAAAGCGAGAATATTTTTAGGTCTGATAGCATTTTTGTTGGTATTGCAAGGCTGCAAAAGCACACAAAAACAAGCATCCGAGACATCGAAATACAAAAGGAAACCCATAACAGAGGTGTCGCAAGCCCAATTGGACAACGACGCCGTTATGATAGAAGCTAAGATACAAAGCGAGTTGGGAAATTTTGACCAGGCTGTGGCATTGTACAAAAGCTTGTTGAAAAAAGATTCTACCTACTCGGCAGCATACTACGAATTGGGCAGCATTTACTATATGAAAGGGGTATTTACCTCGGCCATACAATATACCCAAAAAGCACACGATTTGTCGCCAAACAATGTTTGGTACAAACTGCAGCTTGCCGATTCTTATATGCAATCGCACAAATATCCCGAAGCCATAGAGGTGTTGGAAAGCCTTGTAAAGCTGCACCCCGAAGTGCTTGAATACTACTACAAATTGGCTAATACTTACATATCGAACAGGCAGATAGAAAAAGCCATAGGTGTATTCAACAGAGTGGAAAAACGTATAGGAGTCAGTGAAGAAATATCGGTACACAAACAACGCCTTTGGGAAGCATTGGGCAAACAAGACAAGGCCATAGAAGAGATAGAGGCACTGGCCGACGCATTTCCGCACGAAGTTAAGTACAACTCTATCTTGGCTGAACTATTTATGGCTAAAAAGAACTACAACAAAGCCTTTGTATACTACAACAGAGTGCTTAAAGCCGACCCCGACGACAAGTATATACACGTTTCGCTAGCCAGTTACTACCGACGCATCGACGAGCCCGAAAAAGCATACAACGAGCTGAAAACAAGTTTTGAAAAGAATGCTTTGTCTTCCGACGAAAAGGTGCAGATACTTACCACATTCTATACCGCCGAAGAGTTTTACGGGAAATACTCTAAATATGCCTACGACTTGGTAGACGTAATAATGAAAAACAACCCCGATACAATGACGTTGTCGCTTTTCTATGGCGATGTGCTGATGCGACAAAGAAAATATGCCGAAGCTGCCCGCCAATTCAACAACTATATAAAGATAGACAGTTCGGACTATAGCGTTTGGGAAGCGCTGCTTATTTGCGAAAGCGAAATACCTAACAACGACAAGCACTTGGCTCTTTTGTGCGACAGAGTTATAAATCTATTCCCAACATTTCCGTTGGCATACTATATGAAAGGATATATCCTTTATAGCGAAGATAATTACGCCACTGCGATAGAAATATTGGAAAACGGACTTAAATGGGTAGGCGACAACCAGACCATAGAAACAGAACTATATGTACTATTGGCCGAATGCTTCTATAGGATAGGAAAATACGACGAAGCATATAAGTACTTTGACAACTACTTGGAACAACGACCTAACGATGTAGGAGTGCTAAACAACTATGCCTACTACCTTTCCGAACACGATACTGACTTGGAAAAGGCCGAAAAGATGTCTAAAAAGGCTATAGATGCCGACCCAAACAATGCTACATTCCTCGACACTTACGGATGGATACTGTACAAAATGGGAAAATACGATGAGGCCGAAACTAATATGCGCCTTGCCATAGACAAAGATAAAGCAAAAAGCCCTACACTGCTAGAACACTATGCCGACATATTGGAAAAATTGGGCAAAACAGAAAAGGCAAAGGAATACAGAACCAAAGCCGAAAAAGTAAGACAGGAACGCGAAAAAAAATAGTAGCAACCGGGCTTTGAAAAAATACGAGTAAGTACATCAGACAGATAGAAGGGATGGAACAAACAAAAATAAACCGAGGTAGACAGTTCAGCTTTGTGGTGGTGGCAATGGGTTTGCTGCTTGTTGTGGGTTGTAAAAGCCACCGACAAGCCACCAATACCTCTCCTACCGACACTACGCAGCCCACAAGCTGTGTGCCTTTGAATTATGAATTTGAAACAATAACAAGGAACTTTACTGCAAACATACAAAGTATGGGCATAACGGTGAATGGGCAGTTTAGGATAAAGAACGACTCTACAATTTGGATTACCATAAGCAAACTGATGGAGATAGCACGCATAAAACTGACCAACGATTCGGTTTTTGTACATATCAAATTCCAAAACAGATATTATCAAGGTACTTACTCCGAGATAGCGCAAAAGTTGGGAGTGCAGCTAAACTACGCCATAGCACAATCGCTTCTGATGGGAAACTCCATCGAAGAACACCTTTCCGATATATCTAATAAAGATTGGATTTTCTCGGCATTGAAATCGTGCACGACAAAAAAAATAGAAGAAATAAACATCGCACACGGCTACCGGAAAGATGAATTGACAATGAAGTATTCCAACTTTGAAGGAGAAGGGGATAAAATGCTGGCCAAGACAATAGAAATACTATGGAATACAAAAACAAATAAAGAACGACTACTGATAGTATTTGGCAAAACAGAAGTAAATCCTACTGCGATAACATTTCCATTTGCCGTGCCGGCCAATGCAAAACCACTATAAAACAGATAATAGTTTATGAAGAAGCTGACAGTAACGATAATAACATTAAACGAAGAAAAAAAGATAAAACGCTGCTTGGATTCGGTAGTACCTTTTGCCGACGAGATAGTGGTTGTAGACTCTCTGTCTACCGATTCGACAAAGGATATTTGTGCTACATACAGCAATCTAAAGTTTATAGAACAGAAATGGTTGGGATATTCCGAACAAAAGAATCTGGCCAACGACCTATCGACCAACGATTGGATTTTCTCGATTGATGCCGACGAGGAAGTGTCGGACAAGTTACAGCAATCCATAATAGAATGGAAGAAAACCGACAGCAACGACAACGAATGCTTCGAGATGGACAGACTAACGAACTACTGTGGCAAATGGATACGTCGTTGCGGCTGGTACCCCGACACAAAGATACGTATTTGGAACAGAAAAGCAGGCAAATGGAAAGGAGCCATACACGAGGTTATAGACTTTGCCATGGATATGACAACCACAAAACTATACGGCGACTTGTTACACTATTCCTTTGAAACCGACGCCGACTATCGCCGACAAATGTTCAACTTTGCCGAGATTGGTGGCAAAGCATATTTCGAAAAAGGAAAGCGTAATGCTACTTTCTACTGCATAGTGTCGCCATTGGTTACATTTGTTCGTCAGTATATAGTGCGATTGGGATTCTTGGAAGGCAAAGCCGGATTTAAAATATGCCGCACAGCCGCTCAAGCCACATTGCACAAGTACAGAACACTTAGGCAATTGATAAAACAGAACTCGTAGCCACTGTTTCTCCCTTTAATAGTGTTAGAAAGCAGCAAAGAAACACAGCTTTACGGCAAACAAAAAGGATGTACCATATACTAAAATCAGGCAAAAAGCGTTTTTTGTTTCGAGATGATGATAACGAATATTTTCTACATTGAAGACAATACATAAAATACTATTACTATACGCGTTGTTGCTACTCTTTTTTAAAGGCACAGCTCAGCAAACAACAAGCTATACTGCAGCGTTTCTCAATCTGTCTACATCGTCGAGGTTGGCAGCATTGGGCAGCAACTATATTTCCGTCAACGACGATGATATTACAGTAGCAGCAGCTGCACCTTCGTTTATCAACCGAAGCATGGATAATATGATGTCGCTAAGTGTTGTAACTCACTTTTCGGGCAGCGGATATGGATCGTTGCTATATGGAAAAGAGATAAAGAAATTGGGCTCTTTTGTGTTTGGTTTGCAATATGTAAACTATGGCACTTTCGATGGCTACGACGAAGACGAAAATCCTACAAGTAGCTTCACCGCCGCCGACTATATGTTTATGGTAGGTTGGGGTCGCGACTTGTCTAAAACCATCAGAATGGGAGCAGCATTCAAACCGGTACTCTCGCACTACGAAAGTTATACAGCCTTTGCAGCGGTATTCGACCTTGCCCTGACATACAACTCGCCAAACGAATTGTTTTCGGCTACCGTCATGGCTAGAAATATTGGAGCACAACTAGTAACATTTAATGGCTATTCGGAAGAGATACCATTCGAACTGACAGCAGGACTGTCGTACAAATTGCCCAAAGCTCCTTTCAGATTATACCTTACCGCAACCGAACTGCAACATTGGAATCTGAAATACGAGGACGTGCTGAATCCATCGTATACAGAAGACCCTTTTACAGGCACTATAAAGGAAGAGAATATAGTGTTGAGTATAGTGGATAACGTAGCAAGACATACCGTGGTGGGAGTAGAATTTTGCCCTAGCAAGGCTTTCAATGTTCGTTTGGGCTACAACTACCGACGTGCCAAAGAAATGCAAGCTGCACAAGGTTTCAATTTCAGTGGTTTTTCGTATGGCTTTGGATTTAGGATAAAGAACTTTACCCTTGCATACTCTAGAAATAACTACCATCAAGGACAAGCTCCAAACTATATTACTATTACTATGGATTTGGACCGATTGATAAAATAAATATTAAAGCTGAAGAAATGGAAGATTTAAAGGTAGCATATTTGCAACAAGATATAGTTTGGAACGACAAACAAAAGAACTTTGAAAACATAGAAAATATACTTTCGTCTACAACCGAACACTTCGATTTGCTAGTGCTGCCCGAAGTGTTTGCAACCGGATTTGGAAACGACATCTTGGAAATGGCAGAACCTATATATAGCGACACCTATATGTTTATGAGTCGCATTGCTCAGAAATATTCGGCAGTGGTGGTAGGTAGCTGTTTCTGTTCGGCCGGCGACGATTGTTACAACCGGCTATATTGGGTATTTCCCGACGGACAAAACGGATATTACGACAAGCGACATCTATTCAGAATAGGAAGCGAATACAAAATGCTACAAAAAGGTACGACCAATCAAGTGTTTGAAATAAAAGGATGGAAAGTAGCTCCATTTATCTGCTATGATTTACGTTTCCCCGTTTGGATGCGAAACAGCTTTAACGATACTTTCGCCTACGATTTGGCACTGGTAGTGGCTAGTTGGCCTGCTCGAAGAGCAAATGTTTGGAAACAGCTTTTGGTTGCCAGAGCAATAGAAAACATGAGCTATGTTGTAGGTGTAAACAGAATAGGAAAAGATATTGATGGTGTAGAATTTGTTGGCGATTCAAGAGTAGTAGACTTTAAAGGTACTATTATAGACGAGATAGAGCAAAACAAAGAACAATTAAACATAGTAACCTTAAGCCACGACAATATGTCGGCATTTCGGACTAAGATGCCATTCTATTTGGACTGGGATAATTTTGATATAAAATAATAAAAGGTGCAGCTCAAAAGTTGCACCTTTTTATTTATGGATATACATTATTTCCACTTTCGAAGGAAGTCTATAAGCATAATCGCCGCCACTATTGATGCTACAAAATCGGATATAGGCATACTAATCCACACCCCTAACGATTCGAAAAATGTAGGAAATATAAGCAATCCCGGTATTAAGAATAGCACTTGTCGGGAAAGCGAAAAGAATATAGCACGTCCTGCCATACCTATACATTGGAAAAAGTTGGAAACTACCATTTGAAAACCTACAATAGGGAATGCAATAACAGTCAAACGAAGACCTTCTGAAGCTAATTTTATCAGCTCGGAATCGGTGGTAAACATACTTACTACAAATGTAGGTAGTAGTTCGCCTATAAGGAATCCGGTGGTAGTAATTATCGATGCTGCATATATTGTAAGCTTAAGCACTCGTCGTACTCGGCCTATATCTCCGGCACCAAAATTGTAACCTGCTATAGGTTGCATACCTTGGTTAAGTCCCATTACAACCATTATAACCAGAAAAACGACTCTGTTCACAATACCATAAGCACCTATCGCAAGGTCGCCGCCATATTTTTTTAGCGACTGATTGATGATAATAACAACAAAACAAGCTGCAAAATTCATCAAAAAAGGCGATAGTCCTATGGATAATGCTCTACGGATAATCTTTTTGTCGAACGAGATATATTTGCCTTCGAAATGTACAACTTCTGTTTTATTGTTGAAAATCTTAAGTAGCCAAACCAACGAAACTATTTGAGCTAAAACTGTTGCCCAAGCTGCACCTTGTATTCCCATATCGAAAACAAAGATAAACAAAGGATCGAGGATAGTGTTGAGGATAACAGTAAGGAATGTAGCCGCCATAGCTTTTTTAGGATGTCCGGATGCACGAAGCAAGCTATTCAAACCCAAATATAGATGTGTTACTACATTACCCAAAAGTATTATTTGCATATACTCTCTGGCATAACCTATGGTTACATCGCTAGCTCCAAAAAAGTAAAGTATAGGATCTAGAAAGATAAATGAGAATATCATAAATAATAGTCCCAATACGACGTTTAGTCCTACTACGTTGCTAAGAACTTTCTTTGCCGAACTATGCTTCTGCTGTCCTAAAAATATCGATATTATAGTAGAACCCCCTACCCCAATCATAGCTCCGAATGCTGTAGAGAGATTCATGAAAGGAAATGTTACAGCCAATCCTGTAATAGCATAAGGTCCTACACCATGTCCAATAAAAATACTATCTATAATGTTGTATAACGATGATGCAGTCATGGCGATAATAGCCGGCACTGCATATTTCAAAAGTAGTTTACCTATGGGTTCTGTACCCAACTCGTCGGGTGTGTTTTCTTTTACTATATCTTTTTCTGCCATGTGTGTATTACAAATTCTTTATGATATTGGTAAACAATAATGTCATTTTTTCAGCTGCTTTGTTTGCTGCCACTATTACGTCGTTGCCATCGTTTACTGTCGTGTCGGTTATGGTGTGAGCTTCATTCGATATTACCGACATACCGAATACATCTATACCGCAATGTCTGGCAACAATTACTTCCGGCACTGTCGACATTCCAACAGCATCCCCTCCTATCATACCAAAAAAGCGATACTCTGCCGGTGTTTCAAAGGTAGGACCGGTACCTGCAACATATACACCCTCTTTTATGTCGATGTTTAGCTTTTTAGCTTCTTGTATGGCAATCTCTTTCATTTTTGGGCAATAGGCTCTTGTCATATCAGGAAAACGAGGTCCCATCTCTTCTATGTTTTTCCCTATTAGTGGATTTGGCATTAAGTTTACATGGTCGGTTATCATCATCAAATCGCCGACTCTGAAATTTGGATTTATTCCCCCTGCTGCATTCGACACCATAAGATATCTTACTCCCATAGTAGCCATTACCCTTACCGGATAAGTTACTTCTTGCATGGTATAGCCTTCGTAGTAATGGAAGCGTCCTTGCATTGCTACTATTGTCTTGCCGCCCAATTGTCCTATTATCAAGTTGCCTTTATGGCCTATAGCTGTCGATGTTTTGAAATGTGGTATATCGTGGTAGGGTATTATTGTAGGGTTTTCTATAACGTCGGCCAAACGTCCCAAACCACTACCTAATATTATCCCTATCAAAGGTTGTTGTTTGCAACGCGATAAAATATATTCTGCACTTTCTTTAAACTCTTTCAATCTGCAATCCATTATGGTGTATGTTTTTTTTAATTATTATCTTCTTTTTCGCTGTTCAGTTTGTTTATCTTTTCTAGCAGTTCGGCAGCTTTTTCGTATTCTTCGTTGTTTTCGTACATCTTTAGCTGTGCTTCCAATTCTTCCAAAGTAGGAGTAGTTTCCGAAATGTCATCATCGTCCGAATCCGAAAAAGTATCAGCATTTATTCCTGTTTCGGTTATTACACTTTGTGTGGCATAGATCGGCACATTAAGTGTAAGAGCCAATGCAATGGCATCGGAAGTTCTACTATCGATACACTTAGTCGTAATTCCGTCGGATATATGTATCGAAGAGTAGAATATACCTTCGCTAAACTTTTCCACAACAACCTTTTTTGCAAATAGCGAAAACTTGTTCAATACATCGCATACAAGATTGTGTGTAAGAGGACGAATAGGTTTAATCTTCTCGCGCGACAAGATTATGATTTGAGCCTCATATTCGCCTATCAATATTGGAATATTCTGATTGCTTTTGGGCTCGTTTAATACCAATATGTACGAATTGTTTGTCGAATAGCTCTGTATTATTTCTACTGCTTGAACTTCTAATAATTCCATAATTCTCCTTATATTTAAGCCTTACCGTTTATCTTTTTTAGTATCTATATAGTTTACTCATAACAAAAAATATACTCATCTGTTATGTCTGTCACATTTTTTTTGATTTTATATGTTGAATCTTGCACTAAGATACAGCATATATTTGTTGTTCAAATTATTTTCGGCCGGTATATATATTCTAAAATTTGGTGCCAAATTTATATATTTACCTATTTTGAATTCGCTGCCAAATATTATACCTATTTCATCGTCGACTTGGTATAGTTCGTTCAACGATTCTATCTTATCTACCCTTGCAAATAGTTTGTTTTTCTCGCCAAGAAACAGTGTACCATATACCGATAAAGCCTCTTTGTCGTTGTTGGCTATAAATTTCAGATTTCTCACCATGTTGTATTCAGCACCTATCGAGAAAGTTTTGTTTTTGTAGCCAAGAAGCATAGCATAATTTGTTGTATTGTTAAGTCGGACTGCGTCTTCGTTTATATTGGCATAAAGTCGTATCATCATGCCTTTTATCGGTTCTATTGTAGTGCCTAATCCATATAGCAACCCGTCTTTTTTCTGTATTTTTTTATATCCTTCTCCATTGACTATTATAGCGTCGGCCGAAATCCAATCGGCTATTTTGTAGGAAGTGGATATACCTAAATCGGCACTATTGCCGAATTTATATTCCCCTTGCACTGATTGCATTACATATCTGTATCCCCAAAACTTATCTTGTGTTCCAAATAGCAGTGTTGGGATAATACCGGCTTGCAAATTAAAGTTGTTGCGAGTCCATGATATTTGTGCAAATTTTATATATGCCAATCGGTTGTAGTCGTCGGTAGTGGCGGCAGGAGCCCCGATATCCATAACGGCCTTTGCCAACAATCCGTTGTTTAGTTTGTATTCGTAGCCCAAATAGCAACGTTCCATCTCGAAGCCTCTAATATCGTTTTGCTCAAATAGTCCTGTATGAAAATTGCTAAATATTTGTATTATAGCATTACCTTTGGGTTGATCGTCATTATTGGCTACGGATATGAATGGTAATAGTATGAGTACTAAAAGTAATATTCTATTTTTTATTATTTTCATTTTGTTTTAGGTATTCAAGTAGTTTACGCGTTACTATTCCTCTGTGGCTTATTTTGTTTTTCTCGTCCAAAGGCATCTCGGCAAAGGTCACATCATATCCGTCGGGCAAGAAGATAGGGTCGTATCCAAACCCCATATCGCCGGAACCGCCATCTGTTATCACACCATTCACTATACCTTCAAAGAAGTGTTTTTCGCCGTTTTCTATTAGGCATATAACAGTTCTGAAACGAGCCTTACGGTTGGTCTTACCATCCATAGCAGCAAGCAATTTGTTTACGTTGTCGGCAAACGAACAATTCTCGCCGGCATATCTTGCCGAATATACTCCCGGAGCACCATCTAAGGCTTCTACTTCCAATCCGGTATCGTCGGCAAAGCAATCTTTTCCGGTACGTTCAAATATCCATTCGGCTTTTTGTGCGGCATTGCCTTCCAAGGTGTCGGCAGTTTCTGGAATATCACCCGCAAGGTTTATCTCTTTCAAACTTTGCACTTCTACCAACCCATCTAGCACATTGCGTACCTCTTCTAATTTATGTTTGTTATTTGTTGCAAAAATAAGTGTCTTCATTGTTTGTATTTGTTTTTTATTCAATAGCTTTATTGTGCGGATGTTCAAATCTATCGTTATCTGTATATTTATAGCCAATCTGTACCTATCTCTTTCGGGAAACAGAAATAATATTTTGTAACCGCCTTTTCAAGGAAGTGTCTGTCCAATTGGTCGGAGGCTTCGCTTATATCCAAACAGCGTTTGTCTTTGAACAGAACTTTTATTTCTTGATCTTGAAAATCGTAGGCATGGTTTTCCAACTTGTTGGCACCTACAAACCATGCAGCTTCTTCTGTCGAAATATTATAGTAGTTTGCTATCTTGCTTTTACACTTATCAATTTTTTCTTTGTCTATCTCCTTTTCGGATATATAAACTTTGTTTAGTCGTCGGTCTAACAATTTGCTCGAAAGTTCCGACAAAACAAAGTCGCCACAGTTTCTCCACACTTTCAGTGCCGATATTATATCATAATCGTCGAGGAGCGAGAATTGCTCCAAAATATCATCGTTGTTTTGGAAATCGGACAGAGAATAAGGGTGCGACAAAAAGAATTTTAATGCTCCCGAACATTCTAACTGCACTCCATTTTCTATCAGATAGCGTGCTCTGTTTAGTGCCGACAGCAAAATAGAGTCGGCACTTACCACTGTTTTATGCAGGTATACTTGCCAATACATCAATCGGCGAGAAATAATGAATTTTTCTATCGAGTATACACCTTTCTCGTCTACTACCAAGTTTTGATCGTGCACATTGAGCATATTTATTATTCGCTCGGTACCCACTATACCTTCCGATACTCCTGTAAAAAAACTATCCCTGGCCAGGTAGTCCAAACGGTCCATATCCAGTTGGCTCGATACCAATTGGTGGAGATATTGTTTTTTGTAGCTGCCATCAAAAATAGAGATAGCGGTATCTAGCGCACCTCCCAATTCTTTGTTCATCTTTAGCATAAACAATTTAGACACATCTTCGTGTGCTATTTTGTTTAGCAAGGCGTGTTCCAATGTGTGAGAAAAAGGTCCATGCCCAATATCGTGCATAAGTATGGCAATCTTGACTGCCAGAGCTTCGTCGTTGTCGATGGGCACTTCTTTGTTTTTCAAAACATCTATTGCCAACCCCATAAGGTATGTAGCCCCCAATGTGTGACCAAAACGAGTGTGCATGGCACCCGGATATACCAAATACGACAGCCCAAGTTGTTTTATCCTTTGCAAACGCTGAAAATAAGGGTGCGACACTATATCGTACAGCAAGTCATAGTCCAATGTCATAAATCCATATACAGGGTCGTTTATAATTTTACGTTTGTTGGTTTGCATAGGTATGTTGTTTTTGTATGTTATTTCAAAATTACTGCCAAGAAAGTAGCGTCTGTAGTTCCTATGTTTTCAATGCTGTGGGTATCGCCGTTGGCTGTAAACATAGCATCGCCGACTGCAAGAACAATTGTAGTATCGTTGTCGGTCACTCTTACGTCACCTTCCAATATGTAGTATATTTCGGCATCGTCGCAGTGTGGGTGCTCTTTTATCTTGCTTCCTACAGGTATGGTTATTTTGTTAAACATTAATGCTTTGTTCAGCATTTCGGCAGGGGTCAGTGTTTGCTCTTTTAGTATAACGCCTTCCACATTGCCTGTATTCTCAACCCGTAGGGTTTCCATGTCTTTTTTAAGCTTTATCATTGTAACTTTGTTTTATTTTTATTTTGCAAAGATACGCTTTTTTTCGCGATATTCTGTATATAGCATTCAAAAAAAGACTATCTATCGCCTAAAGCTATGATACATAGCATCTCCACTCCTATTTCTACTACTTGTTTCTCTGCATATCATAGTCGTTTTTTATCATAAAAAAACTCCGCCGAAACGGTGTGTCCCAAGCGGAGTTCAACAACTATATATAAATGGATTTTTCTTAAGCAAACATACGTTCTATCAGATCTTTGTAGCGTTCCATCACCAATTTTCTACGAACCTTCAAAGTTGGGGTCAATATCTCGTTCATTATAGACCACTCTTCGCCCACCAATTCAAACTTCTTTATCTTTTCGGTTTCGGCAAAAAACTCGTTGTATTTTGTCACCTCTTTTGTATATCTGGCCAGCACTTTAGGGTTTCTGAGCACATCTTGTGTCGTAGTGAAAACCACATCATGACGTTTGCACCAACATTCCAAAAAACTCATATCCGGCGATATTATGGCTGCTGCATATTTTTGGTTCTCGCCCACCACAACTATATTTTCGATGAATGGCGACTCCGAAAATTTTTCTTCTATCACTTGCGGATTTACATATTTGCCATACGATGTTTTGAATATATTTTTCAATCGTCCCACCAGCACCAATTGTCCCTTGTCGGTAAAGCGACCCAAATCACCGGTATGAAACCAACCTTCTTTGTCGAACACTTGGTTTGTAAGTTCGTCGTCTTTGTAGTAGCCCATCATCAGGTTGTGTCCCCTACACAACACTTCGTTGGTAGCCTCGTCTATTTTTATCTCTACACCCGGCAGCGGAAAACCCACAGCACCTACTTCTCTGCCATATTTTTTCCGACTGCTCACTGCTATTACAGGCGATGTTTCGGTCATACCATAGCCCTCGTATACCGGCATACCTATAGCACTAAAAAAGGCTGCCAAACGTGGCTGTATACTTGCCGCTCCCGACACCACTATATCAAAGTTGCCGCCTATGTTTTTGCGTATTTTGTTGTACACCAAGATATCGGCAATTTTGTGTTTAAGGTTGTATATCCGCGTACGGTCGCAGTCCTGAATTTTGTATTCCTGTGCCAAATCTATGGCCCAATAAAATATCTTTTGCGACAACTCGTTCATCGTTTTTCCCTTGCAGTATATCTTGTCGTAGAATCGTTCCAGCACCCTAGGCACAGTACTCATCATCGTAGGGCGTACTTCTTTGATATTCTCGGCTAGCGTTCCCAAACTCTGAGCATAATAAACCGTCATTCCCAAATATTGGTACAAAAACACCAACATACGCTCGTAGGCATGGCAAAGAGGCAAAAAACTAAATGCCCTGTCAGACCACTTGGCCGGAGTGTGTCGCAGATTCATCAGCTGTTGCACTATACTGTAGTGCGAAAGCATCACACCTTTGGGCACACCCATAGTGCCACTGGTGTACATTATGGTCGAACAGTGGGCCGGAGCCACTGCTGCTTTTCGTTGTTTTAGCACTTCGGGGCGGGGCTGTTGGCGTCCCATATCTATAAGCTGTGCCAAATATGGCACACTACCCCTATCCACAAAAGTATACAAATGCTGTAAATAGTTCAGTTGGCTTTTTACAGCCTCTATTTTGTTCAAAACCGATGAACCCTCTACAAATACAATCTTGGCTTCGCAGTGGTTTAGGATATATAGGTATTCGTTCTCTGTAATGGTAGGATATATAGGCACCGATATTGCGCCTACCTGCATTATAGCCATATCCAATATATTCCATTCGGGACGGTTGGCAGATATTATCGCTACCTTGTCGCCTACATTTATACCCAGCGACAAAAAAGCATAACTTATTGCATTGGCCAGGTCGATATATTCGTCTATATCGTAGTTTCGCCATTGGTCGTCTACTTTGCTCGACAATACATTCCTTTTGTCGGGATACATTGCCTTGCGATATTCCAAAATATCAAACAAACGTTTTATTTCTTCCATAATTTTTTTACTATTTTTACACTTTTATCGTTGCAAAAATAATTCCTTTTTATATAGTAGTGATAATAAAAGGGATATGTCGAGCGATATGGTTGACAAATGTCCATATTTGGGGCGAAATTATCTATTATGGGGCGAAATTATCGCGTTTTTCGATATATTTTTTCACCCCTCGAACAAAAAAGTTTTTATTTTGTTGTAATAATCAAAAAATAAAAAGTAACTTTGCAAAACAAAATAATACGATATAACTATGCAAAAAAAGATACCAAACAGCCTGATAGAGAAGAGTAATATTATAAAATTAGTACTCTTTGTGGTGTTTTTTGCCTTTGTGTTTATTGTTATTTTCAAGCCGTTCAACTCGAACAGCTTCCTTTCCATATCTACCGACAGATTTGTGGCATACGCTTCCATAATAGTAGCCATAGGCTTAGGAGTGCTGATAATAAGCAGATTGCTTATGTATATATATTGCATAAAGCAAAAATCAGGACTCAAATATACCAACTACTTTGTATGGGTAGTGGTCGAGATAGTTGCTATATCGTTGTTTTGCAATTTGTTTGCATGGCTTATCGGACCTAGAGAAAACGGCTATTTCGATATTCTTCCTGACACTATTTCATACACTTCGGCCATTTTGTTTTTGCCATATATCATCACACTGCTGTATTTCGAATTGCAAGAGAAAAATATCGATTTGGAAAAACTGAAAAGCAACAACAATACCGACAACAATACACAAACAACAAACAACAATACAGAAAAGCCGCACCTGATAAACCTACACGACGACAAAGGAAATCTAAAACTATCGGTAAGCATAGAAAACCTTTTCTTTTTCGAGGCTGCCGACAACTATGTAAACATATATTACACCAACAAAGACAAAATGTCGAAATTTTGTCTGCGCAATTCGCTGAAAAATATCGAAAGTCAGAATATGCACCCGGCTTTTATTCGCTGCCATAGGTCGTATATAGTAAACTTTCAGAAAGTGAAAGTACTACGAAAAGAAAAAGATGGCTTGCATGTAGAGTTTGATGCAAAAGACGTATCGGATATTCCTATCTCCAAAACCTATGCCAATAAAGTGGTAAGCTACTTTTCTGAATAGCAATTTAAGTGTTTGTACCCCACAAAAATCAGGCTTCGGATATATCTCTATTCTTTATCTTGTGCCTTAAAAATCTAATAGAAAACACAAAATAAAAAACAACAGACACATCGAAAACTATATAGAGAAATTCATACTGTTTCAGCTCACGACAATCTATTTGCAGCGGATTATCGTTGAATCCGAATTGAATATCTTTCAACAAAATAGAATCAGCATACATCATAAACAGGTAAAATAAAACCAGTATTATATACCATATTTTCAAACTATTACAATGAATCTTTTTCCTGAAAAAAGATTTTACATAATTTAAAAATTCATCCAAGCCCAAAAAATGAACTAACAGGCATACGACAACCATACGATAATGCAAACGAAGATATTTTACAATGCCACTATCTTCAATGTAGACAATACCATCTGCTTCTTGTTTCATATTAAATATCCAACATGTTTGAAATACAATATCCCCCACAAGAAACACAATAAGCAAAATAGTGAATACCAACAACAATTGATAATACAATCTTGTAATACCATTTTTAGTCATCAACTTATTCTTTTTGAACATTGGCATATATCATAAAGTATTAATTCTTCATATCTTCACTATCCACAACAGAGTTTATAGATTTAAAAATCAACCATATATATTATCCAATCGTTTCACCCGATCATAGCACAAAGTACGGAAAAAAAATCGATATATGCAAGTGAGGGGCTCCGTTTACGCTTCGCAGACTAAGGGCTAAAGGCAAAAGTCTAAAGGGGATAGAGAAGGCTTCGCTGTCGCTCAGTAGTCTACAAGACCACAAGTGGCTGCCGCACTACTAGTTGTCTCGTTGTCTTGTAGTCTTGTAGTCTTGGCGAAGCCAATTGTCCGGCGAAGCCCCTGCGAAGCCATAGTCAGCCGGGTCCACCAACTTGATAGGATTCCATCCACAATAAGCATAAGGCGACAAACTCGGGTACTTATCCGCAAGCGGATCTACGCTAAGCCACCCCGTCATTAAATCCGAATCGTAATACCTAGCACCAAAATAGGAAAGCCCTGTTTCTGAGTCTCTTTCTTTCCCGATGAAGCAAAGCCTGTGGCTTTGTGATAGTGTTTCCATAGGAATTTGTGCGGTTAGTGTAGTACTAACGAAACGATAGCACAAAAGCGGAGAACAATTTGAAGCAAAAAAACCACTATTTTTTGCATAATTATAATGCGTTTCTTGGCTGTATCTGGAAGTTATATTCTGATAGTAATTAAGCATATATATCGTATTGTTTATTGAGGTGTGCTTTTATATACCAATACTACTTTATTATTCTTTTTGAATAAGTTTTTTTTCTTTCTTTTATTTTCTGCTGTTTCAAATTCTCGTTGCACAGTATCCAATCTTTTTACAAACACCATTTCGCCAAATACTATTTTTTTATCTTTTTCTAATCCACATAATTTCTTATACTCATAATTTGCACAAACTTCTACTTTTAAAGTATCTGGAATTTTTTCATATAAGTAACTTGGATAAGTGTCTATATTAGGAGTAGATCTTGGCATTCCAATAAACGGAGGCCATATATTAAAACTTATCAAACCTATATTTATAGATTGTTTTCCGATACGTAACACATATCTTTTCTCGAAGCTAAATTTTAGATCGCGTGATATTCCAGCCATTTTCTTGCTTATTTCAGGTTCTTTACACCAATCAATTTCTGAATTCACGGTATCTAGCACTGCTATAAATGTTTGTGGAAAATATTGATTTCCACTTGAATCAATTACCGAGTATGCTGAATCAAACTTATTATGAGTTATCTCTGAAAACACATCATTAAATACTAATTTTAAATATATTATACTATCTTTATATTCAAAAGGTTCTTGCATGTCATAGTAGTTCATAAATACTCCCTTTGATTTTGATATTTGAGATCCACGAGAAGCCGTTTGAATATATCCACCTCCTTTTGGTTCTATATTCAAACAAGCATTCATAAAAATAGAACCCAAAAATACAAATATTATGATGTAAATATGTTTAACCATTTTTTCTTCCATTTTAATTCTTGATAATTTCCATTTGCTCTCATAATATTCTCATACATTGTAGTAGGAATAATATTATCACCTAAATGTTTAAATATATTAATTTGTTCAAAAAAAGAATCTACAGGATTTTCATTCGTCTTTACCCCGGCTGCAATCAATGCATTATTAACAGCTTGAGAACAATTGCTTCCAAATAAATTATATTCTTTTTTTAATTCGGTTTTCATTGTTTCTGCAATAATTTTATCTTGTTCAGGTGTTGTTGGTAAAACATGGTTTTGTGTATAATATTTTTCCCCACCAACTGTGTATTTATCCATAAACTCTTCAACGGAAGAATATCCATTTATGTTGTCATGTTCATTATCTCTTCCCAAATTAATGCTTCCAGATATATTTTTCCCTTCACCATTTTTAGAATAAAGATACCACTTATTATCATCTCCTTGAACAAGTATTGCCATGTGACCAAAATCGCAGACAGCATCACTTGCCAACAATATTGCACAACTATCCCCATTGGGGTCTACAACTCGTATAGGATTTAATGCACAATAAGCATAAGGCGACAAGCTCGGATACTTATCCGCAAGCGGATCCACGCTGAGCCAACTAGTCAAAATATCCGAATCATAATATCGTGCTCCGAAGTAGGAAAAGCCTGTTTCTGAGTCTCTTTCTTTCCCGGTAAAGGTTCGGGGTGGTTTGGGGCTATATTTCAAGTGGTTTGGGCACATTCTTAGTATATATTATTTATCTTTCTTTAGTATTATTGCCGAAAAAATTATTCGTTTACAATTGTATTCTTTACAATAC
>JAFZDP010000020.1 GCA_017561155.1 Bacteroidales bacterium
CAATAACACTAGATAATTTTTCTAATGGATTACCTAAGTTTGATAGTTTTTGTAGTGTTATTTCCGAATCGAAAAGGCTAACATTGCCATGCTCTTTATACTGTCTCATTATTGTATTGTTTTTATCTTGTATAAAAACGAAAATTCTATATCTATATTATTGATAATCTATATTTTAATTTTTAGAAGTCGCCTTGAAATATTCTCGCTAAATGGTGTAATGGTAAAAGAAGATGAAACAAATGGAATAACTACTACTATAGATGTATCATCCCTTGCAAAGGGAACATATTTAGTAAAAATACATACAATAAAAGGAATAGCTACAAAAAAACTAGTAATAAACTAATTTATATTACGAGTAGAAAAGACTTTCACACATATTCGCTAATCATAATACGGCTCGTCAAGGAGAAAGTTGACAAAACACCAACAATATAAATAATAGAAAGCAGTTGCAATGCATTGCAACTGCTTTTCAATATTTATTGCCACAACAAAAAGTGACAATAAATATCTGTATATTTACTGAGAAAATACACCATAGAAGAATAGGGTAAAATACGATAAAAAACATGAATTAGAAACGAAAAAACAGCTTAATAATGAAATAATAAGAACATTTCAATACAAACATTAAACAATAACAATCAATGCATTATGATATAAATATCAAAAAAGGAGTTTAAAAGTTGGCGTAATTGAAAAAAAAATAGTAATTTTGCAAACTTAAATCACAATAAAAATATATAAATAATTATGGTAAAACAATACGAAACCGTTTTCATTATGACTCCCGTTTTGTCTGACGAACAGATGAAGGAAACGGTAAAGAAGTATCACGACTTCTTAGAATCAAAAGGTGCAGAAATCATCTTTTCGAACAATTGGGGTATGAAAAAACTAGCATACCCAATCAAGAAAAAAACAACAGGATTCTATTATTTGATAGAATTTAAAGCAGAGGGTAGCGTTATCGCCGAACTTGAAACAGCATACAAACGTGACGAACGTTTGCTTCGTTTCTTGACTGTATCGTTGGATAAACATGCAGTAGCATACAACGAAAAGAAACGTGCTGCAAAAAAAGAACAAAATGTTTAAGTAATCTTTAAAACAAATTTGAAAATGGCTAACGAAACTGAAATAAAATATTTAACCCCTATTGCTGTTGAAACTCAACGCAAAAAATATTGTAGATTCAAAAAATTAGGAATCAAATACATTGATTACAAAGATGCTGATTTCCTTTTGAAGTTTGTAAACGAACAAGGTAAAATTCTTCCTAGAAGAATTACCGGCACTTCTAACAAATACCAAAAGAAAGTATCTCAAGCTGTTAAAAGAGCACGTCATTTAGCTTTGATGCCATACGTTGCTGACTGTTTAAAATAATAATTAGGAGGAAGAATAAATGGAAGTAATATTAAAACAAGACATTCATAACTTAGGATATAAAGACGATGTTGTAACTGTAAAAAATGGTTACGCTAACAATTATCTTCTTCCAATGGGATATGCTGTTATGGCTACTCCTACAAACAAGAAGATTCATGAAGAAAACATGCGTCAACGTGCATACAAAGAAGAAAAAATCCGCAAAGAAGCAGAAGTTCTTCAAGCTGCATTACAAGGTAAGTCAATCCGCGTAGCTGCTAAAGCAGGTGCTAATGGACAAATATTTGGTTCGGTAAACAACATTCAAGTTGCTGAAGCTTTGAAAGAACAACACAACTATGATGTTGATCGTCGTAAAATACTTGTTGACGGTTTGAAAATTAAAGAAATTGGTACTTATCCTGTGGTTATAAACATCCACAAAGATATTAAAGCTGAAATTAATGTTGAAGTATTTGCTGAATAAGCTGTACTGATATTTTCTTTTTCATAGTACAATTTTTAGGTTAGGGACTCTCGACTATCGTTGAGAGTCTTTTTTTATTGTTTCCGTAAGGTATACAACAATCAGAAATAGGATTTAATAAATTCAACAGACAAACGATACATAATATTCAAATCAGTAACAACTACTCAGAAAAAAGCATTCACAATCCATTGGGGCATTATATATTGTAAGAACTTACGCAAATACTTAACTATAAAAGATTGCAATATTGAGAAATAATCGCATCAGTAGCCAATATAACCATTCAAAACATTTTCTTGCCAGAGACAAGAATTATAGCAGAAACAGCTACTTTAATCTACATATTATTATAAACAAAATATCATTACATTAAGTATATGGAGTCCTTTACGATTGTTTACACCTCACCTTTACACTATACAGATTCTCTTCTATCAATAATAATGAACCATTACATATATGTAAAGACAATCGTACCATCAATGTAACAAAATTTGATGCCTTATACATATATATCATAGAAACAATGACAGGCAAACAAAAATTTGGCAGTTCCTGATCAAAGAGTCTGTATTTAGAGATAAAACATAATTCGTACCCATCATTTCACAAAAAAGGGTGACTTTCTACAACAAAAGCCACCCTTTATATATATCAAACTAATGGAGATTTACTCCATTTCTTTTGCAATTTTAGCTGCAAGGTCGGTAAACTCTTGTTGAGTAAGAGCCACACGTTCCTTTTTGAAATCCAAGTCACCTACACCATTAATAGGCACAAGGTGAATGTGAGCATGAGGTACATCGATACCAATCACTGCCACTCCAACTTTTATACATGGTACTGCTTTGGCCAATGCCTTAGCAACCTTTTTGCTGAAAAGATGAAGACGTGTAAATGTTTCGTCGTCTAAATCGAAAATATTATCTACTTCCTTTTTAGGGATAACTAACACATGACCTACAGCAATAGGCGATATATCTAAAAACGCCAAACAATCATCAGTTTCAGCCACACGATAACAAGGGATTTCACCTTGACATATTTTTGTGAATATAGAAGCCATAAAAGTATATTTTATAATTTTTATCGTTCTACCGACATTACTTCGAATGTCATAATTCCAGCAGGAACATTTACTTCAACTACATCTCCTACCTTTTTTCCCAACAAAGCTTTAGCTATTGGCGAAGATACAGATATCTTGTTTTTCTTTATATCTGCTTCGCTTTCCGGTACTATTTCGTAAGAAATTTCTTTATTAGTTTTAGTATTTTTTATTTTCACTTTCGATAGCAACAGAATCTTAGAAGTATCAAGTTTAGATTCGTCCAACAATCTTGAATTAGCTACCAAATCTTGCAATTTAGATATACGAGCTTCCAATAAGCCTTGAGCTTCCTTAGCTGCATCGTACTCTGCATTCTCAGACAAGTCGCCTTTATCTCTTGCTTCAGCAATAGCAGCCGAGGCAGCAGGACGTTCTTTGGTAATCAAATAATTCAACTCCTCTTTAAGCTTTCTCAGCCCTTCTTCGCTATAATACTTTATTTCTCCCATAATTATTTAGGTTTTAGCAGTCAATTTTTACAGTTATATATTAAATTTTCCCGAAGAAATAATATAACAATTATCTCACGGTTTTGCTTTTCGATACATGTAAAACATTAGGAAAGACCATATAGGTCTTTCCTAATGTAAAAATTCTATGTAAGATACCTATTTTAGAAGCTCAAAACAACACCTATAGAGTGCGAACCTTTGAAAGGAGCAGCTGATCTATAAGAGTAGTCTATTCCTACAGTAGGAACAGGTTTATCACCTTTTTGTTTTGACAAAGGCACTTTTAAAGTAGCACCGGCAGTTGGACCAGTCAAAGCGCTAGTACGATTTACATCGCTGAAAATATCGTTTTGATAAACGAAACCAGCACGTACTTGGAACATATTCAATAAAGAATATTCGGCACCTACGATAAAGTTATCTTTCATAAAAGCATTTGAAGTAAAGTTACCTGCCAAAGTCAAACGTTGGTCGTAAGCTTCAAATAAGAAGTCGTAAGACAAACCAATATTCAAACAAGTAGGCATTTCAAATGCTTGAGAACGTTCTTCAACAGTCTTAGATACATCACCCCAATCAGTAAGAGTACGAGCTAAACCGTCGCCAGAGAAACTCAAAGCAGGTCCTATGTTCTTCAACGAAACACCGAATTTAAATTCGTTATCGTCACCGGTTACATATTGAATACCTGCATCGATAGCAACACCCATAGCAGAAACGTTGTCAGTCGACTCAGAAATAACCTTAATGTTCACACCACCATGAATACTAGTAGAGAACATGTGAGCATACATAACGTTAACGTTGAACAACGAAGGAGAATAAGTACCATTTGCACCTTGTTCAGGGCTTTCTACAGTAGTGATAGGAATATCACCAAAACCTACGCCCATAATAGCAAGACCAATAACATCTGCTTCACCTAAACGTTGACCAAAACCGAACGCATTGATAGAAGCACCGTAGTTGCTAAACCATTGAGTATTTGAATAAACAACTTCAGTTGTACCTAAGAAAGATAAACCGGCAACGTTGGTATATACAGCTTCAACACCTTGTGCACAAGCAGTGTTTACACCGCCCCAACCGGCACTACGTGCCCATGGGTTTATTAGCAATTCATTAGCACCGGCAGTACCACGACGGTCATCATTCCCTGCTATAGCGGCTTCAACTGAAAATACTGCGATCAGCGAAACCAAAACTAATATTTTACTATATCTATTTTTCATATCAATTCTATATTTTATCTTCTAGTGTTAATTAAAATTGGAATGCATTTAAGTCAACCGGACGCATAGTTCCAAACCATTTTACTATTTTTTCACCCATTGGTGTAGAAACATGAATCAAGTACATACCACCTGATATTGGCAATCCTGTATGTGTTTTCAAATCCCAATCCAATGTATAACCTGTAGAAGTGCTACCTGCATCTGTTGGTGAAGGGCCCAAACGTCTTACCAATGTTCCATCTACTGTAAAGATAGATACTGTAGAGTTTGCAGGAAGATTTGTAATACGAACACGAGTATCCAACTGACTTGATGTTTCGTAAGCAGAGTTACTGTAATATGGATTTGGCACCACACCGATGTTATCTAAGATAGATGCAGTCAAATCTTCATTATTTTCATATTGATTTGTCAATGTAACAACATCACCTGTCATCTCGAACATGTACATTGGGTTGTTAGAGTTTTGCAATCCTAAACCACAGTTTACAGGAGCTGTCAAGTTGTGGCTATAGTATTTAGCGTATGGTTTCGATACATTCAAATCAATAGTTACATCGCAAGGAATATCTTCGTAAGAAGTATAAACGAATTCGCTTGAAGTAGCGATCGGCATATTTACCCACATTACGCTAGCAAACAACAAACCTGCAGAGTCGCGAGTAGCAAGCATATATTTACTATCTTCAGAATACAACAAACCATTTGTAGCGTAACGATCTTCTTGTTTCATCAAGCGTTCCAAAGAAGTAAGCATTTGCCAAGCCCATTTACCTTCGTCGTACGATGGAGTTTTGTAATAATTAGAAGCTCTTTGATCTTTCTTGAAGTCTTTGTACAATTGATTGTTTGCACCAAGGATGTAAATATAGTGACGTCCACCCATTACATAATCGCTAGATCCTAATACAGTTTCAGCAGTTGGATTCCACAACATATCTGTACCGTTTTGGTTAGGATAACGAGAGTCTTCACCGAACATAATGTTCAAACGTTCACCTGTTTCAACATTGATAGCATATCCTGGGAACCAACCCATACCATATTTGTATTCAGCAGTATCAACATTACCATCCTTATCAACAGAAGCAGCTTTACGCAATTGGAAACGACGTGCATTACCTTCAGATTGAGTGTAGTTGTCGCTCATTTCCAATACAGGACAACGAGTCCATTTAGATTTATCTTTAGTTATAACTACGCGTACACTAGAAGTATTGTTCATATCAGCAAATGTCAAAGAAGCATTTGTTGAATGATCGTAGTAAGAACGATATACTTTTTCGTAAGGTTCTTTAAAGTAATTGTGTCCACCATTAGCACTTGGTTTACCATTAGCATCATATTTAAATTCAGATTTATCAGCAACATAGTATCTCAAAGAGAATGCTGGGTGATAGTCTAACATAGAAACCAATGCATAAGGAGCCCATGTACCATTAGAAGCAGTAGAACTTTGAAGAACTTTTTCGAATGTTTCTTCTTTATCTATAGCGTAAGTTTGATAAGTACCACGAGATTCTTCATAAACAGCTTTATAGTAGTCTTCGTCCAAATAAGGTTCTTGCGAAACAACAACATCTCCGTAACCAGACAAGAATGCGTTACGATTTTCGTGAATGAATTGGTTACCCGAACGAATCCAGTTATATTGCATGTAGCTATCATTATCAGGAACACCTGCCAACCACATTTTGTCAATATCTGTAAATTCCATTTCAGCGCCCAAGAAAGTACCGGCGTTTACATAACCACCACCGTATGCTTTAGATTCAGTAGTCGACGACAAATCGATAGGAGTAGCTACCTCTTTACCATCAGAAACACAGATAGAGATACCTAAATCTAATATCAATTGTTCATTGTAACGTCCGATAGCTTGTTCAGATTCGATAGAATATACGTCATCGTAAATAGCACTACCATCTTCGCGAGAAATAGTCCACATTGCAGAAGCACCAACACCGTTAAATTTAATCACAAATTTACCAGGTTTTACGCTTAATGGGTCTACTATACGGATAGATAGAGGACCGTAGTTCTTTTCGTAACGTGGGTTAGTAATAATCCAAGGATCATTCATACCATTAGTTTCCATAGTAGCAGCATGAGCAGTAGGTTCAACCCCAGGAGCACCCATTAACTCTTCGATAGAACTTTCAGTCAAACGTAAAATGTTGTTACCATTACCGAAACCTTCAATACGAGTGATGTAAGGAGAAGTTCCGTAAGCAGCTTGAACTATAGTACCACCATTTTCAGTTGTTGGATCGTGAGGCATAACTTTGATAGGCTCGATAGAACCTTGTTTTTCGTTTTTACGACCGGCCAAATATGGAGTCTTTTGTCCGTCAAGTTTAGCAGCATCTGTTGGATCGTAAGCTTTATAACGGTTGTGAGCATAAGCTACAGCTATAAAGTAATATTCTTTATTGTTTACCAATGCAGTGTTATTACCTGTAGCGAAAGCATCGTTAGTAATTCTGAAAGAGTGTTGGATTCCTTTGTTAGCACCGGAAACTTTTACAGAAGGAACTAAAGCACCGATAGTACCATTCATTTCGTAGTTAACCAATTTTCCGATAGGCAATGTTTTTGCTTCGTCGTAGTAGTTTTCAATATCGCATTGAGCAACCAAACGAGCTTTAGTTTCATCGCCAAGGTCAGTAACAGATACTGTACCATCTTTCAATTGATAGATTTGATAACCTTCGAATTTGTAAGATCTTTCTTCGTCAGTATACATTTTTGTTTCAGTTTCTTGACGAGTAGTAGTTACTATATTTCCGTTACCATCGATAAGAGGATTACCGGCAGCATCGCGAATAGTATCTAATACATTTACTATAGTTGAAGCAAATTTAGCTATAGCATGATCTTGTTCGTTGTATTTTTCTTTATAGTTGTTAGAGTTAGGATTATCGTAAGTCAAATAAAGAATAACTTCGTTCTCCAATTCTTGAGCTACAATAGTTGGAGCATCAGGACCATCGATAATTTTAAAACAGTTTTCGAATAATGATTGACATTTATCGTCGATTTCTCTCAACAAAGCTACAGAAGCAGCAGGACCACCGCTAGCAGCTTGAGCGAAAGGAATACCTACGGTAATGTAGTTAACAGCACCAGGTTTCAAAGTAAAAGGACCGGCAGATTGCATGAAACGACGGTCTCCGGCAGTGTTAGAAGCACCGGCTCCATCAGTATTCTTTTCAGTCCATTCAAATGGAGCAGCTTCACCATCAGTACCCCAATTCCATGGGTCACTATCGCCAGGGAACATAAAGTCTGTAACTATTTCAGTAGTTCCGGCAGCGTTGATACCATCACCACCAAATTTCATGCGAGCACCATTTTTCCAAGTACCGGTCAAATAGTTGTAGTAATCGTAAGCTTTTTCAGGTTCACCATTGTCACCAGAAGCATTGTTATAGTATACGAAACGACGCATACCGAAACGTTCATCGTCAACAATACCATTACCAAAGTTTACACCATTGATAGCACAGTTTCCATCAGCATCACCCGGTTTGAAATACCATACACCACCGGTTTCAGCATCATAGAACAAATCAGCATCTTCAGACAATTGGATAGTATCGTAGCAGTTCAAAGAATCGATCCAATAAGTTTGTAATAATTCTTTGTATCTGTCACTAACTTTAGCTCTTTCGATATCAATTTTAGGATTATCTTTACCATCAGCATCCATATAAGGACCTTGGAAGAAGTCGATACCTACAGCAGGAGGATTACCCGAATAAGTTTCAGCAGTACCGGAACCATCTTGGTCTTTACCATTGTAGCAGTAACCTAAACCACGTTTTACGTCACAACCTACAAAGTCATCGTGAGCATAACCTAAGTCTGGGTCAACCCATTGACTGAAATAAGTATTTCTTAATTCATAAGTAGAACGGTTGATAATTTCGTAAGTGTAGAAAGTCATGTTATTGATTTCATCATTTGTAGAGAAAGCAAAAGCTTGAGCACGAATTTCCAAACCTATCGATTGACCACTAGATTCAGTATGAGAGTTACCATTATCGTTGAAAACCCACCAAATAGTTTGGTCACCTTTAAGAACTTGGTCAGAAAGAATACTACCGGTAATTTGTTGAGCACCACCAGTACCATTGTCTTGTTCCAAAGAACGAGCAGGATTGTATTTTTCTCCACGGTTAAGGTTAGCTTTCAAAGTTTTTGGACACAATTCATTATCGAAATCGTAGTAAGGATAATCACCTTTAGCATAGTTATATTCTCCATCGCGGTCAACGTCGCAGAAAGGAGCTAAATATCTAGATTGGTTTTTAGAAGTATTTCCATGAGCAGGCCATGTTTTTATCACTTCAGAAATAGCATCTTCATCGTACGATGCATTTTGAGTAGCAATAATATTTACTACACCATCAATAGTGTCATATTCGTAATCGAACATGCTACGGAAAGTTTGAACTTCTGCTTGAGAAATTTTGTAATGTTTATCATATTCATTACAAACATCAAGAGAAACAGTTGCTTGACCATCTACTGTCAAAGGACCTGGCCAATAATCGTCACCGCCCGAACCGAATTTCAAAGCAGCAAGACGAAGTTGGTCGTTAACGTCTGTACCACCAATCCATAGAGCAGCACAGTACATAGGAGTAGACGAACCATTAGCTGGAATATAATATTTAGAAATGGCTCCATCAAACCACATGTTACCATAAGCGTTGATAAGAGCACGCACATTGTTGATATTCAACTCTGCTGTACTTTGAGCTCTCTTACAACGCGATACATCTTTTGTTGCAGTAGTCTTTTGTACAGACTTCTTCCCTATATACTCACGTGCAATTGCACTTTGAGAAAAAGAAGCACAAAGAAATGCAACTAATATTACTTTACAAAATATATTTTTCATCTTTCTTTTTTTTACAAATTACAAATATGCTTCATTTTAAAATTGATAAGTCAACTCAACACGTATTAAACGAGGTGAAGAATAATTCCAACCACTCATCAACATGATAGAATACAAATCTCTGTAAGAATCTGGATTCAAGTAAGAATTGATAAGAGATTGAGTTTCTGGGTCTGTTAGATAACCATTATCATCCGGGTTACCTGTTACAGGATAAACACCTAAAATGTTACGTATGTCAAATAAGTTTGTAACAGCAACAGCGGCTCTCAAATAAGTGTCGCGAGATTTGTTGTCTTTACCAACTTTAATAGTCCACATTTTATCAACAACAGCATCTATATAGAATCCCCATGGCAAACGAGCACCACGATAGCTACCTACGATAGTTGATTGCATGTTAGATAAAGCTTTTGTATAAGGACGACCGGATTGAGCAACAGCATTGATGTTGATACCGAAGTCTTCCAAAATATTTATTGTTTTAGAACGTTCTTCGCCATTTTCATCTTTTACTTTGCGAGTCCAAGTAGGTCCATTATATTTAGCACCGCTTGCATAACGGAAGTCTAAGTTCAATTTGAACTCGTGACGACGGTCGTCAGCAATAGGACTTAACACTTTCAACGAAGAGAATCCTTCTTTGATAAGTTGTTGCATTGTAGTTTGAGAAATACCGGTACCTTCTGCATATTGCAATGTGTAGTTAGCACTCAAACGAATATTTTTAGTTTGACGTAAATCGTAAGCTATAGAGAAACCTTTTGTAGTTTTAAAGTCTATATTATCGTAAGAATAATAGTTAGGGTTAGGATCAGCACCTACATATTGAACTAATTGGATAAGATCTCTAGTTTCTTTGTAGTAAGCAGAAATCTTAACAGCAGAATTTTGGTTAAGAGCTTGTTCGAAACCTAATTCGTAGTTAGTAATCTTTTCAGGTTTCAAGTTAGGGTTGCTGATAGCCGAAATCTGAGTCATAAACAAATAGCTATAGTAGTCAGCTTGCCATGCAGACGATGGACGACGTGCGATTTGGTCGTAACTTGCTTTGAATTGCGATTTGTCAGATACTGGGAACGAGAACGCAATACGAGGCATTACTACTAATTGAGGTTCGTAATCTTCGAAAGCATCGGAACTCAAGTTTGGAGAAGTAGAAGCATCTTTACGATATGGAGTAGGTTTACCAGATGAACCTTTTACTGCATATGGGTCAGCAACTTCAACACCATTAGCATCGTACCAAGTAGAACCCGAACGATAACCAACGATAGTAGGATTGTCAGATACAGCATCTACATATGGTACCCAATCGTCACCTACAGAAGTAGGAATTTCGCCAGAATAAGCGATAGAACCATTTCTTAATTCACCTACAGTGTAAGAATCATATAGTAAGTAAGGATCTTTCAATACCATTTGGTTAGCATCAAAACGGTCAACACGAACACCCACATTGAAGATTAGGTCGTTGTTGAATTCAAATTGGTCTTGGATATAACCTGCCATGTAGATTGGAGAGAAAGCTCCAAGAGGACGATTAACTTTATCATCAAAGAATTCTTGCAACGAAGATTTTCCATAAGACAAGTTTCCTTTGTAATCGTATCCATAGTAAGAAACGATAGCGTTACCACTATTGAACAATTCATCAGCAGACAACATATCTATAGAGAATGCATCAGGAGCATAAGAATCAACATCTATCCAATCGGTAGCAGACAATCCATATCTTTCGCGGAAAGCAGCATCAAAATAAGTTTGACCTTCCCCTACCAAACGATCATAGCTTACAATAGGATATTCACCAGATTCGTCAATTATAGGATTGCTCAAATCCATTTGTTGGATGTGAGAGTTTGCAGATTGACGCATAATAGTCCATAAGCTACGAGCAGCTAAAGAGTAAGAGTGAGTAGTTCTTTGGTCGTATTGGAAACCTAATTCCAAAGAGTGTTTTCCTAAATCGACACCGGCTCTCGCTTGAACATATACATAGTCGGCTAATACTTTAGAATAACCTGAAGTAGTAAGACCAACGTTCGAAATCAATCCATATATCATAGCAGGAGAGTCACCATTCAAAAGACCTCTGAAACCTTGCAAATAAGCAGCATTTGTCAAATAAGGAGCTACGTCAGCAAATTCGTCAGAGAAATAAAGTTGATTGTTGTAGTTAGCCAACAATGGGTTGTATTCAGAACCGCCAACATAAATCATATTGTCTTGCCATGCTTGTTGTACCAATGCTAATTGGTCAACACCATTAATAACCATACGTTGGTAAGCATATGTAGGTATTTTTTCTGTTACAAATGTACCTACGTGACCATATTTGAATACGTCAGCACCGAATTCAGGGTTATAAGATTCTTGCCATACTCTTTCAAATTGAGCAGTCAAGTTGTACATCATATTTTTAATTTCTACACCCGATTTAGATTTAGGCATAGTAGCATCACCTTGAGGAGCTCCAGTACTTGCATCAGGGAAACGGTGAGTAAAGTCGGCATTGATAGAATATCTACCTTGGTCGCTTACACTACCGGCTCCATCGTTGTAGTACATATTTATAGGGCTATTACTTTTAGAATAGCTAAATTCTCCAGAAAGTCTTAAAATAGCATGTTCAGTGAAAGCAAAGTCCAACGAACCTTCAACATATCCGAAATAGTAGCTTGAATTTTTTCTACGTTTAATATCAGAGAAGTCATCTTTAGTCAAAAATTCACCTGCATAGTTCACAGCACCTGTCATAGGATTGTAAACTAATGGATTTTGTTCCATTTCTTCTCTCTTTTCATCGTTTACTATTTGATATAAACGTTCGTTAGGACGATAATATTGAGTATGAGCATATTGTCCCATACCACTTAAACGGAAACCAATTAAAGTTCTCTTTGTACCTTCGGAACCGTCTTCAGCTTTAGATTGAACAGTTACAAGTGGCCCCGACAAGTAAGCCGAAAGTCTGTTGTACAATCTGTAATCTAAGTAAGTTTCATAACGTAACGAACCGTGATACAAATTTGAAGGAGGACGTAGAGTGATAATTTGAGTACCCCCGATAGCTTCGCCGTAGCGAGCAGGTGTACCCCCTAAGATTACTTGAATCTCTTCGATTGCTTCTTTTGGAACAGAAACACCGGTATTCTTACGAGCATTACCTACATAAGTTACCATGTTATCCTCACCACGAGCAGTACCGGTTCCACCATCACTATAACCAACACCGGCGGTTGTTACAGCTACGATAGCATCCACAGAGTTTCCTGCCATACGGGCAATATCCTCTTTACTAACTCGTTGTCCGGATTCCGGATTACCTTTGTCTACCAAAGGAATTTTGTGTTCCACAATCTTAACTTCTTCAAGTGTTTTTGAAGTAGGTTCCAAAGTAATAGTTTCTGCATAAGAGAAACCACTAGCTTTAACGGGAACATTTTGTAATAAAACAGTTGCGCACCCTACAAAAGATACTTTAACATCGTAATTACCGGGAGCCAAAGGCTTAATAGTGTAATTACCGTCAAAATCTGTTTGGGCACCACCTTTCTGTTCACCATTCTGAAGAACGATTACATTCACGAAAGGCTCAGGCTGTTTAGTTGAGGCGTTCATAATGGTACCTTTAAGAGTACCTTGTGCAAATGCCACAACATTGGCCGCAATTAGCAGCCCGACTGTCAGCAGTACTTTTCTAAACATACTCATCTAATTTTCATGTAAAGAATTAATTAATTTATTTATTTATCTATTTATTTTTGCTGTTTATATATGGATTTTCCAATATTGTAGAATAAATGACAGCAGCTCGCAAATCAAATCCTACTTTAGATTCTCCATTTCTATCATTTTCAAGTCTTTCTTCGTTATCTATATCGCCTAATTCCGGTTCAACTTCTACCCTATTCGTTTCTTCTTCGGCAAAAAGATGAACTTGTTCAAACCTTTCTCTATCTTCGTTGTTATATTCTTGTTCTAGATTTTCAACATATTGTTCAGTAAAAATGGGACGTTCTTCTTCATCGTCAGCAAAGATTTCTCCTTCCAGGAACACATCTTCGACAACCGTATCTTGTGTTTCTTCTATATCAACAGAAGAAGTATTACCTTTTCTCTTTTTTACAGAAGAGAGAGAAGATAACACCATCAACACTATCGACCCTATTATGACCCAAATATCATCCATTTTTTACTACTCCAAGAAAGTGCAAAATTAAACAATATAATTCCTAAATCAAACCTAAAAATTGTTATAAGCTCATTCAAGAGGTTGAAAATATTTATTCTCAACCTCTTGAACAAACATATATTTATTGTTTTTCTATCTTAGCAGCAGCTTTTTCTTCCTTGCGTCTTAGCAAATCGAACACAATTGGACCCGAAATGCATACTGACGAGAATGTACCGGCAGCAACACCAACTAGCAATGCAAATACAAATCCGCGTATTACTTCGCCACCAAATATAAACATCATCAACAATACTACTAATGTAGAACCCGAAGAGTTGAATGTACGACTCAAGGTTGAATTAATAGCACCATTAACTTGCTCTTGCAACGAACGTTTTGGATAAATAACTTTGTATTCGCGAACACGGTCGAATATTACCACTGTTGCATTAATAGAATAACCTATCACTGTTAGAATAGCAGCTATAAACGATTGGTCTACTTCCATATTGAAAGGAAGAATTCCGTGTAGCAATGCAAATGCACCCATTGCTATAAGAGCATCGTGTGCCAAAGCAATTATACCACCAACACCAAACTGCCAATTTCTGAAACGCAATCCGATGTAAACAAAAATCATAAGCAAACCGGCCAACACTGCAATAACAGCATCACGTTGAATGTCTTTTGCCATTGTAGGTCCTACAATTTCTGAACTGATTATTCCTAAAGGATTAGTTTCAGTTGAAGAGAATTCAGCTAATGTAATATCATTTTTAAAGAAACCTTTTGTACCTTCGTACAATTTTCCTACTATTTCAGATTTTACATCATCGTTATCTTCTTTGATTTTATATTTAGTTGTAACTTTTACTTGATTAGAAGGTCCGAATGTTTTTACTTCTGGAGCATCTTCAAATTGGTTAGCCAAACTTGAACGAACATCAACAGTGCTCAATGGTTGGTCGAAACGAATAACATAAGTTCTACCACCTTGGAAGTCGATACCGTAGTTCATACCACGAATAGCCAACGAACCTATAGCTATCAATAATGCTACACCGGCAACTATATAGAATGATTTACGTTTTCCTACAAAATCAAAATTCACATTGCGTAAGAAGTTTTCAGAGAATGAGAACGAGAATGTCATATCTTTTTTACGATTCAACATCCATTCGATGCATAAGCGAGTAATCAAGATACTTGTAAATAATGAAGTAAGGATACCGATACACAAAGTAACAGCGAAACCTTGAACAGGACCCGAACCGAATAAAATCAATACGATACCTGTCAACAATGTAGTAACGTTACCGTCGATAATAGCAGAGTAAGCATTTTTGAAACCATCGGTTACAGAAGAAGAAACACTCTTTCCGCTACGCAATTCTTCTTTGATACGTTCGTAGATAATAACGTTAGCATCCACAGCCATAGCCATTGTAAGAACAATACCTGCTATACCGGGCATAGTAAGAACAGCTCCAATAGATGTGATAACACCCATCAAGAAGAACATATTTGTGATTAATGCTATAGAAGCAACAACACCGGCTTTGCTATAGAACACTATCATATAGATAAGAACCATAATGAAAGCTATGACGAACGATGTAAGACCGGAATTGATAGATTCTTGTCCCAACGAAGGTCCAACAACAGCTTCTTGTACTATTTTGGCAGGAGCAGGCAATTTACCAGACTTCAATATATTTGCTAAGTCTTTAGCTTCATCCAAAGTAAAATCACCACTAATAGAAGAACGACCTCCTGGAATTTCTCCGTTTACGTTTGGTGCAGAATAAACCACATCATCCAAAACGATAGCAATACATCTTCCTACGTTTGCACCGGTAATTTTTTTCCAAGCACGAGCACCTTCACCATTCATGGTCATAGAAATTTCGTTGCTTCCTGTACCGGAGAAGTCTTGACGTGCATCTGTAATAACATCACCACCCAACAATGGAGAACCATCGCGAGTTGTGACATTGATAGCATACAGCATATATGTATCGGTTCCTTTGATAGGATATGCCGACCATAAGAATTTAACTGTCGAAGGAATTATTTTCTTTTCGCGAGCCTTAGCAATCATTTCATCTACGGCTTTTCTATCTTTCAATGCAGAATAACCTACAACAGGACTTTCTACATACTGTCCGTTTTCGGCTACATTAGGAATTAGAATTGCAAAAAGAGGATTAGCTTTCATATATTCTTCTTGGCTCATTTGAGCATTGTCGGTAGGTTTAACTTCGGTCAACGAATCCAACAACGAAGTTTCAGTTTCGGCTACCAAAGTAGAATCTGCAGCAACAGTTTCTTCTTCTACTTTTTCTTCAACACCACCAACAGAAGCAATATATGTATTTACATCTGTCAAATAAGGCATAGCCTCTTTTGTATAGTACGACAACCAGAACTCTAACTGAGCTGTACCTTGAAGAAGTTTGCGCACACGTTCAGGTTCTTTTACACCCGGCAATTCTACCAAGATTCTTTCTGAAGCAGATAATTTTTGAATGTTAGGTTGAGCAACACCAAATTTGTCGATACGTTGTCTCAAAATTTGATAAGTTCTATCAAAAGCATCGGCAGTTTCTTTTCTTACGATACTCATGACAGCATCATTATCGTCGGTCAATTTAATTTGGTCGCGCAATTGAGAAGAGAAATATCCAGCCAATTTCACATTTGGATCTAAAGCATAGATAGATTCTTCGAACAACGACACGAAATCGGTATTCGACGATACTTGTTGTTTTTCTAAAGCCATATCAATAGCTTTATTGAACAATGAATCTGTTGTGTGGTTTGCCAAAGCACGAACTACATCGACAGTGGATACTTCCATCATCACGTTCATACCACCCTTCAAATCCAAACCTAAGTTCAATTCTCTAGCCTTACATTCTTTGTAAGTGTACTTACGAAGCCAAAAGAAATTGTAAGCTGTTTCATTTGATACAGAATCAATGAAATAAGCTTCTTTTGCAATTCCAATGGAATCGGTATAGAATTGTTCTTTTAAATTGTCACCCTTGGCCAATTCCTTTGCCATTTTTTGGGTCATCTCATTGTAAGCGTATTCATTTGCCTTACTCTCAACTCGTTTAGCGAAATAGGTAAACGATAACTGGTATAAACATACCAACGCAAATGCAATCGCAAAAAACCTAATAGCACCTTTATTTTGCATATCTTATTTGTTAGAAGTTTATTTAGTTAATAGACTTTTTGAACTTGCAAAGGTATGAATTTTTGTTCATATATCAGTAATTTTTCAACAGAAAATTTATAAACATTCTATTTATCAATAAAATAAAAATTGAAAAAGTTTTTTTTTACTCATTTTTTATCGTATTTTTTCCCATAAAAATGTATCTTTGCACAAAAATTTGAACAATATGAATAAAGAAAAATTATCTCTAAAACAATGGTCAGACGAAGATAAACCTCGCGAAAAAATGCTTTTTAAAGGCAGCAAAAGCCTGAGTAATGCCGAACTTATCGCAATACTCATAGGCAGTGGCAACGACGATGAAAATGCAGTAGACCTTGCAAAACGCATTTTAGACCACACAAACAACAATTTATCAGAGCTTTCCAAATGTACAATTACCGAACTTACGAGTAAATTCAAAGGTATAGGCACGGCCAAAGCCATAAGTATTTTGGCAGCTTTGGAACTTGGACTGCGCTCGCACTACGAAGAACCTACAAAAATAAACAAAATACAGTTAAGTTTCGATGCTTTCAAGTGTATTTACAGCAATCTGGCAAATTTGGCTCACGAAGAATTTTGGGCTATTCATTTGAACAACAATAACAAGATATTGTACAAACAACATGTTTCGACAGGAGGAATAACCAACACCGTCGTCGATCTACGAATCATTTTCAAAACAGCATTAGAAAAAGGGTCTACTGCAATCATTTTGGCACACAATCATCCTTCCGGCAATTTGGAGCCAAGCTCAAACGATATTGCACTAACCAAAAGGATTCAAATAGCAGCCAACTATCTTGATATAAAGATTTTGGACCATATAATAATAAGCGAAAAAAACAAAGACAACTTATATTATAGCTTTTGCGACAATGGTTTATTGGATAACAATGTATAAATACACTATTTATCAAATATTTATACATTGTATTCCGACTAAAATTGTACATTTATTGATTGGTCCGATAAGGAGCTTTTCGAATTTTATTCTACTGATAGCATGAATATTAAAACAATATTACAATTGTTTTGTATTGCTCTTGCTTCGGCTGTTTTCAATACTGCCAAATTTAGAAGTAAATTTCAAAAATTTCTTCCCTATATATATTATATGTATAAAATCGTTTTTTTTCGAAGACCAACAACAGTATATCACGAGTTTTTTCACGGTATATTGTCGTTGATACGACAGTATACCATGAACCGATTGACGGTATACCATCATTTTCGGTATTATCCGGAGCCATAAAAACAGATAATTGCAGAACTAAAACAGATTCCGATTTCCACGATAATACACTCTACTCCTATTCCAAGATTAATAGCGGAATTTAAAACTATTTTTCAAAGTAAAAAACAAAGATTTTTCCTGAATTTTATTGGTTTTTTTATCGAAAGCGGAATAAAAGCCCCAAATATCACATAACACTCATACTTGCAAAATATTAAAACACATATTTCACGCTAAATTCGTTTTTCCGGTTCGCAGAACGTAAAGTGTCGTATTTATCTTGTTCCAAAATATTTATATTCTTAAATTCGGAAAACTGACAATAGGCAGAAAAAGTAAATTATCCATAATACTACAACCTCATTTTTTTGTTGTTTGTTTACTATAGTTGAAATCTATTTTATATAGTTTGACAAAAATACGGAATAAAAACGTATCTTTGCAATACAAAATGAATTAATAAAAGAGTTATGGCAGAAGATAAAAACAATATAATACAAGAAGTTACAAACGAAGAGTATAAATATGGATTTGTAACAAACATCGAAACAGAAACTCTTGAAAAAGGTTTGAACGAAAATGTCATTCGTTATATCTCAGCAAAAAAGAATGAACCCGAATGGCTATTGGAGTTTCGCCTAAAAGCATACCGCAAATGGCTTACGATGGACGAACCTTCGTGGGCACATTTGAAGTACGACAAAGTTGACTATCAAGATATAATATACTTTGCAGCTCCTAAGAAAAAGCAATTGGAAAGCCTAGACGAAGTAGACCCCGAACTATTAGATACATTTAAAAAACTTGGGATATCGTTAGAAGAACAAAAGAAACTTACAGGCGTTGCCGTTGATGCTGTAATGGATAGTGTTTCTGTAAAAACCACATTCTCCGAAACATTGGCAAAAGAAGGTATTCTTTTTTGCTCGTTTAGCGAGGCTGTTCAAAAATATCCCGATATAGTAAAACAATACTTGGGTTCTGTTGTACCTATTGGCGACAACTTTTTTGCAGCACTAAATTCGGCAGTATTCAGCGATGGGTCGTTCTGCTACATTCCAAAAGGTGTTCGCTGTCCTATAGAGCTATCTACTTACTTTAGAATCAACGCTGCAAACACCGGACAATTTGAACGCACACTAATCATCGCCGACGAGGGAGCCTATGTAAGCTATATGGAAGGCTGTACCGCTCCACAACGCGACGAAAACCAACTACATGCAGCTATAGTTGAAATTATTGCTCTAAAAGATGCCGAAGTAAAATACTCGACAGTACAAAATTGGTATCCCGGTGACAAAGACGGGAAAGGTGGTATTTACAACTTTGTAACAAAACGTGGAATATGTAAAGGCAACAGAGCCAAAATATCATGGACTCAGGTAGAAACAGGTTCTGCTGTAACTTGGAAATATCCTAGCTGTATACTACAAGGCGACGATTCGGTGGCTGAATTTTATTCGGTGGCAGTTACCAACAACTACCAACAAGCCGATACCGGAACAAAGATGATACACATAGGAAAAAACACCAGTAGTACAATTATTTCCAAAGGTATATCGGCAGGTCATAGCCAAAACAGCTATCGAGGATTGGTAAAAATAGGCAAGGGAGCTGCCAACGCCAGGAACTATTCGCAATGCGACTCTCTTTTGCTTGGCGATTCGTGCGGTGCACATACTTGGCCTTACATAAAAGCCAACAACCACACAGCTATCCTTGAACACGAAGCTACGACTTCTAAAATTTCTGAAGACCAATTGTTCTACTGCCAACAAAGAGGTATTTCTCAAGAAAGTGCAATAGGACTTATAGTGAATGGATATGCAAAAGATGTACTAAAAAAACTACCTATGGAATTTGCCGTAGAAGCTCAAAAATTACTAAGCATATCGCTCGAAGGCAGTGTAGGATAAAAAACACTTATCAAGAATATACCAATACATGTTATCAACAACTTAGATAATATTTACAAAAGAGGTTGCCAAAATACTTGACAACCTCTATTTCCATACATTAGCAACTGATTCTATGTTTTTTACACGTCTATTTCCATTCTATTATAATATTTATCAAAAAACAGCTCCCTTTTGTTTGACAGCAGTACCCTCATTGAGCTATGTCGTATTTTTTCTATCTCTACAATATTCACTGAACAGTTGAATTCTTTTACATATTGCCATATTTTTTCGGGAATAATATTTTGAGGCAATCCAATCTTGGCTGATTCCATATCAATCCAATTGCCATTATTGTCAAATTCTATCTTAAGGCCGGTTGCAAAAACAGCCAGATATTCTTTACGCAAAAATAAAGTTCTACTTTCTTTCACATATACAATACGTTCTTTTGCCAATTTATCGTCGATAAATATTTGAGCTTTCAATGGCAGCTTTTCTTTGCCCTGAACAAAAATATTTCCTTTTGAAAATCCCAACGAGCACACACATACCATAACCGCAGCAAAAACCATCATTTTCATACAAATCGCTCCATTCTTTTACAATCTATTTCCAATCTTTTCACCTAGCAATAAATAAAACAATAGCCACATCGAATTGTTTCTCATTCGAACTATAAAATATATCATTTAAAATCAATTACTAAAAATAACTAAGTCCAAAACTTTTACTTTCAAAGCATTGTTTGATATTACAATTACTAACATTAATTGAAAACAATTACTACTATGAAAAACAAAATTGAAAAACGTACCGACAATATCGATACATCTGTTTTTGGCTCGGAAGAAATGCTACGCGTTTCGCCCAAAAACGAAATACCTAAAAATCCTATGCCGCAAGAAATTGCCTACCAAATAGTACACGACGAAGCTATGCTAGATGGTAACGCCCGATTAAATATGGCCACATTTGTCACTACATGGATGGACGAAGGAGCTCGACAACTAATGATGGAGTCGATGGATAAAAATATGATAGACAAGTCCGAATATCCACAAACAGCAGAAATAGAACGCAAATGTGTAAACATCATGGCTAAGTTGTGGAATAGCCCTGAAAAACCATATTGTACCGGAGCCAGCACCGTTGGCTCAAGCGAAGCCTGTATGCTTGGTGGATTAGCAGCACTTTTCCGTTGGAAAGCCCGCAGAAGAGCAGAAGGTAAAAGTACAGACAAACCAAACTTCATAATTTCTACTGCCTACCAAGTTGTATGGGAAAAATTTGCACACTATTGGGAATTGGAAATGCGTTTAGTCCCAATCAGTTTCGACAAACCATGCATGCAAGCAGAAGATGTAACAAAGCTTTGCGATGAAAATACTTTTCTTGTAGTACCTATACAAGGTGTTACCCATACAGGTATGAACGACGATGTAGAAGGTATAAACAATGCCTTAGACGAACTAAACGCCAAAACAAAATGGGATATCCCTATACATGTAGATGCTGCCACAGGAGGATTTATACTACCATTTCTATACCCTGAAAAACAATGGGATTTCCGTTTAAAATGGGTATTATCGATAAGTACCTCCGGACATAAATTTGGCTTAGTTTATCCGGGATTAGGTTGGGTAATATGGAAAGACAGAAAGTATTTGCCGGACAACATGGTATTTAACGTAAACTATTTAGGCAACGAAGTCGGAACAATAGCTATAAATTTCTCGCGTCCCGGAAACTATGTACTAGCACAATATTACCAATTTATCCGTCTAGGATTTAAAGGCTACAGAGATATTCAGTACAACGTTATGGAAACAAAAAATTATCTTTCCGAACAAATCAAACGATTAGGATTCACTCTACTAAACGAAGAAACACCAAACCCTCTATTCTGTTGGTACATAAAAGACGCTAAAAAGAAAAAGTGGACACTTTACGATCTATCAGATGCTATGCGACAAGATGGTTGGCAAATTCCGGCATACTCATTACCTAAGAACATGGAAGATGTGGTAGTTATGCGTATTGTGGTTCGACAAGGTACCGGCATTGACTTAGCCGACCGCTTAATCGACGATATGACTAGACATATCCACGAATTGGATGCAAGAAAAGAACCTACCGATACTTGGTTGATAATGGACAAAGCTCAAAAAGTAAAAGACAGAGGTTTTTCTCACAACAGATAAATTACTGCAAAATCTCATTCATTTTGTACAAAGACAGCAAATTACCTATTTGCTGTCTTTATTTCTTCAAAAAAACACAAAAAAAATGATTTTTTACGATACAAAACAAGGAAAAATATGGCATTTTATAGCATTTCCAAGCAAAATAAATAAAATATTATTATCATGACAAAATACTGATTAAAGGATCATTACAAGCAGTAAAAAAAAGAACATAAAAAATATATTCTTTTTTCTTGTTATAAATAAAAAATAATTAGTACTTTTGCAAACGCTAAGCGAGTTAGTAATGGCAAGTCTTCGTAGCTCAGTTGGTAGAGCAAATGACTCTTAATCATTGGGTCCAGGGTTCGAGTCCCTGCGAGGACACAAATAGTACAAGATCGGGGTGTAGCGCAGTTGGCTAGCGCGCCACGTTCGGGACGTGGAGGACGGAAGTTCGAGTCTTCTCACCCCGACGTTTTTTTTGCCATTTTAGCTCAGTTGGTAGAGCAACGCACCCGTAATGCGTAGGTCTGCGGTTCGAGCCCGCAAAATGGCTCAAATGTTTCCCTTTTATAGTTTTCACATTTATCAAGCACTTCGGTGTTTATTTATGTATTGTAGAATAACAGTACCGAAAACAACAAATGACATTTCTTTGTTCTTGTTTTCAACATCATATTCCAAAGAAATGCCATTATATATTGCTCACATACAATCTATCGTCCCCAACTATCTCGATCTAAGCTCCTATAGTTTATAGCCTCGCTTAAATGTACAACAGTAATCTTTTCAGAGTTATCCAAATCGGCTATTGTACGCGACACCTTCAATATTCTATCATAAGCCCTTGCACTAAGTCCTAACTTATCCATTGCCATTTTCATCAAATTTTGACATTCTTCATCTATGTCACAATATTGCCTGAATAGTTTAGTCGTCATTTGTGCATTGCAATATATACCTTTATGATCCTTATATCTCTCTTCTTGAATCTTTCTTGCATTCATAACTCTTTGTCGTATAGCTTCGCTTGGTTCGCCCAATTTCTTTTCAGACAATGCCGAATGACTCAGAGGAGTCACCTCGATGTGCAAGTCAATACGATCCATAAGAGGACCACTAACCTTGTTTAAATATTTATTTACAACACCGGGATTACATGTGCATTCGATATCCGGATGGTTATAATATCCACATGGACAAGGGTTCATAGCTGCCACCAATATAAACGATGCCGGATATTCAGTAGTCATTTTAGAACGACTTATTGTTATCCTACGTTCTTCCATAGGCTGACGAAGAACTTCCAAAACTGCACGCTTAAACTCCGGCAACTCATCTAGAAACAATACTCCATTGTGTGCCAAACTTATTTCGCCGGGCTGAGGATTTGATCCCCCTCCTACCAATGCTACATCAGATATTGTGTGATGGGGATTTCTAAATGGACGTACAGATATTAGAGCATCTTCCCTTTTCATTTTTCCTGCCACAGAGTGAATCTTAGTAGTTTCTAACGATTCAAACAAATTAAGTGGGGGTAAAATAGATGGCATACGCTTTGCCAGCATTGTTTTTCCGGAACCCGGAGGTCCTATCAGAATAACATTATGACCACCTGCCGCAGCTATCTCTAACGCCCTCTTTATATTTTCTTGTCCTTTTACATCAGAAAAATCGAACTCATACTCGTTCAAGCTATTGTAAAACTCTTTTCGAGTATCTACTTCTGTTTTCTCCAATTCCGATTTTCCATTGAAGAAATCTATTACTTGTCCGATATTATCAGCGCCATACACTTCCAAATCGTTCACTATAGCAGCCTCTCTTGCATTTGCTTTTGGGAGTATTATTCCTTTAAATCCCTTACTTCGAGCCTCTATTGCTATAGGAAGCACACCTTTTATTGGCTGCAAACCTCCGTCCAACGACAATTCTCCCATTATTATGTAATCGCCGATACCATCAGATTGTATCTGTTCGGATGCTGCCAATATCCCAATTGCCAATGTAAGGTCGTATGCCGACCCTTCTTTTTTCATATCGGCGGGAGCCATATTTATTACAATTTTTCTTCCGGGTATTCTATAGCCATATTGATGCAATGCCGAATCGATTCTTTGCTGACTCTCTTTTACTGCATTATCAGGCAATCCTACCAAAGTAAAATTCACTCCCGGCTCAACACTAACTTCTACTGTTATCGTCAGTGCATTAACGCCATATATAGCACTACCATAGGTTTTAACCAACATAATCTTTTATTTTTTATCTAGTTGAAGTATAACTTTTTCGTAAATGGATCTAAACGCTTTAGGTCTGTCGGAATAATAATCTACACTTTGGTAGAAATCATCTGCAGTTACTCCATTTCGTTCAAAAATCTCCGGATAAACCTTATTTTGTAAATACTCTTTCGCATTTTCTTCGTTGTCGTATTCTATTACAATATAAGCATCTACCATATGTATTTCCGTCAATATAGTCACCATCAAATCTTCGCCAATTATATTTTCGGGTATTTGTTCTGTCTTGCACGATACAAACAATGCTACACACAGCACCAATGGCATAAAAATACGTTTCATCATATCAGGAATCATTATTCAAAAAACATTTTAATTGCCAACTCTATCAATAGCACAGCTTTTGCACCCAACAGTAGTTTTGAAGGTATTTTTCGTTTCTGACGACCCATAAATATGCCCATAATCGAAACCAAGAAACCCAATATTGCAGTTAGTATCAACACTAAACCCAACTGCGACGGATTATACAAAAATCCCAATCCCATACCTATCACAAAAACATCCATCGAAGTTGCAATAGCCAAAAATACTATCGATTTCATATTCGAAACCACTATAGTATCCTTAACACCCTGTTTTTTAACTATGTTTATAAACTGTTTTATTGCCATCAAGATAAGTATCCCTGCAGCAATAGTACGGTCGTATTGTAGTTCGCCCAAGCTAAACAAACTTGCCACCCATACCCCTACATACAACAAAAGGCACTGAAAAAATACCATAAGTATCGACTGGGCAATACCCTTACTATACTTGATAGAACTGCCATTGCCTACCGATGCAGATACAACAAACATACTTACCGAAAAAGCAAAACTTAAAACTATCGAATCTAATATTGATAATTCCATAACTCTATTTTATTATATACTTTGTTAATCGTTTGATTTATATTATTATTCATTACTACTACTGCTCGTTTTCAAGCACTTTTGTAATCTCTATAAACTCGTTGGCCGACAACTGTTCTGCTCTCGATTGCAAAAAACGTTCTGGAATATTTTCCAAATTCTTATTCAATGCTTTCAACGCATTTCGCAGTGTTTTGCGTCGTTGATTGAATCCGGCTTTTACCACTTGCACAAAAAGTTTTTCGTCGCAGTTTAGTTTTTCTACATTATTTCTAGTCAAACGAATTACAGCCGACTTTACTTTTGGCGGAGGATTGAAAACATTTTCGCTAACAGTAAACAGATATTCTATATCGTAATATACCGAAAGCAAAACGCTCAAAATGCCATATATTTTACTTCCGGGCTTTGCTGCCACACGTTCGGCTACTTCTTTTTGAAACATACCCACCACTTCGGGTATTTGGTTTCTATTGTCGAACACTTTGAATAGTATCTGACTCGAAATATTGTAAGGGAAATTTCCTATAACGGCAAACTTCTCGGAAGAGAACAATTCAGACAAGTCCAACTTCAAAAAATCGCCAAAATAAATATGATTTTCCAAGGCCGGATAGTGATTTTTCAGATATTCTACCGACTCTCCATCTATCTCTATAACCCAAAAATTGGGACGTTTTTGTTGCAAAACATATTTAGTTAGCACTCCCATACCCGGGCCTATTTCCAACACATTTCCAACATTATCCGACAAACTTTCTGCTATTTTATGTGCAATACTTTCGTCTTTTAAAAAGTGCTGT
The DNA here is from genome assembly GCA_017561155.1 of Bacteroidales bacterium. Taxonomy (GTDB): domain Bacteria; phylum Bacteroidota; class Bacteroidia; order Bacteroidales; family P3; genus HGM05376. The sequence goes on from JAFZDP010000020.1 coordinate 26,271, forward strand.
CCCAAATGTTTTTTAGCTTTTACCAAGTCCATAATTTTATTGTTTTAAACTGCAAAACTACACAAAATATTGGAATTGGGACAGCTTTTTGGGCTAAAAAATTATTTTTCTTTGCTTTTGGCACATCAAAATAGGCATTTATCGGTAGCCGTTTCAGCACTATTATGCCCCAAACAAGCCATGTAACAAAGTTATAATCAGTCGATAAAAATTTTATTTTCGTATATAGATTTTTATTAGTACTTTTGCAAAATATGGAAACTACAAGACAGCAAAAAATAGCTCGCCTGATACAACAAGAAATGAGCGAGATTTTTCAAAGAGAAACTAAGACTCTTTTAGGTAATTCAATGATTAGCGTTACCCGTGTAAGGATATCGCCGGACTTGTCAATAGCTCGAATACTTATAAGCATTTTCCCGATAGGTGGAGAATCGAAAGATGAGGTTATGACTAAGATTCAAGATAATATCCCCGACCTTCGTCGCCGATTAGGTTTCCGCGTAGGCAAACAGTTAAGAATTATCCCTAACTTGTTTTTCTACCTAGACGATTCGTTGGATTATATCGAAAACATCGAGAATCTTTTAAAGAAATAATCAACGATGTTTTACCTCTAACCCAAGGTTTACTTTTTTGACAATACAATGAAATTAGCCTTTTTTGTAGCCCGACGCTACCTCTTTTCGCAAAAAAAACGCAGCGTAATCAATGCTATATCGTGGATTTCACTGATAGGTATTGCCATTGGCACTATGGCTCTTATTGTTGTATTGTCGGTATACAATGGCATTGGCGACCTTACCCAGTCGCTATTCAATGTGTTCGATCCCGAACTGAAAATAGAGGCAAAAAAAGGAAAAACCTTTGATTTGGACAGCATACCACTGTCCGAAATAGAAGCATTGGAAAACGTAAAAAGCACTTCGGCCTTTGTAGAAGAAAACATGTGGATTACCTACAAAGAAAAGAACAAAATAGTTACAATGCGAGGTGTGGACGACAACTACCACAAACAAACAGGTATCGACACACTGCTATTTAGCGGAAAATACGAGCTTAAAACCATAGAATCAAACCACTACATTGTAATGGGTGTAGGCTCATTCTTCGGTATGGGGATAAATAGCTACGATGCACACACTCCCGTAGGAATACACATTCCAAAAAGAAATTCCGGAATAGGTTTTTCGTTCGAAAACACGTTCAACAGTGGCTATGCTTTGCCCACAGGAAGTTTTAGAATACAAGGAGATATCGACGATAAATATGTAATTGCCGACATCGACTTTACCCGACAACTAATGAACTATTCCGAAACGGAGGTATCTGCACTATCGGTAGCAGTAAAAAACAAGAAAAATATAGCTGCAACAAAAGAAAATATTCAGACTCTGTTGGGCGATAACTACACTGTAAAAGACCGTTTTGAGCAACAACCTCTTTATTACAAGATATTCAAATCGGAAAAGATAGGCGTATTTTTAATACTTTCGCTGATAGTACTTATTGCTACCTTGAACTTAATATCGTCGCTGTCGCTGCTTATAATAGACAAGCACAAGGATATAAAAACCCTACAAAGCATAGGTGCAAACAAGCAACTGATAAAGAAAATATTCTTCTGCGAAGGTATTCTAATCTCTTTGTGGGGAACGGCAATCGGGCTTGGTTTGGGATTTATCGTGTGCATTATTCAACAGAAATTTGGAATCATCAAAATGGGGTCCAACTTTGTTGTAGATAGTTTCCCTGTTTCTATGCAGACTGGCGACTTTGTGGCAGTATTCTTAATGGTAGGTGCATTGTCTGTAATTTCGGTGCTTTACACCATACGCCGTGCCAAAATATAGGCAACCGAACCTTTCCCCTACCCTACTTTTCACACTTCTCCACAACCCATATATGTTATTCTATTATCCTATATTAGTTATTGGAATAACCTATATATGTTTTTCGGCTAACTAATATAGGATAATTTCGAGGACAAAATCATCTGCTTTTATGGTGGGAGTAAATGTTAAAGGAAAAATCGAAATGTTAAACAGCCTTCCAAAGCAGCATATTTTTATGTGGAAAGTGCCATACTTTTGACCCCAAACCATGGCACTTCCGACCCGAGAACATCATAGTTTCATCGCGACGACGGTAGGGTTTCGTCACGAAAGCAGTATACTTTCATCACGACAACACCATATCACCATCACGAGAGAGTGAAATTTTCATCGTAAAAGCATTTTTAGAAATTACAGAGAAAACAATATTCATTAATAATCAGTACTTTAAATTCCTAAAGCCCCCATAGCTTGGATATACAGACGTCGATACATTTTTATAGAAAAATATGCCAATTTTCGTGTTAAATAACCCACTGTTAATATATGACAATTTTATTATTTTGTTAAAGAGAAAATACACCTGCAATTTGCTTCGAACAGAGTAGCAAAAGCACAGAAACTTTATTTTCTAGCAAAACTTTTACACATATTATCACTATTCAAAAAAAAGCGTATCTTTGTAGCAACAAAGTTTCACAAACTATACATATAAACTTCTTGTTATGAATAAGATAATAAACACACTTAGAAGTATTGCTGTTTTTATAATAGCACTCACAAGTAATGTTTTATATGCATCAGACCAAATTCCGGATTTTATAATATACAACAACACAAAATATTACTTATCCACATACTATCCTACCCCGGGTATGCCCTTGGAAATATATTTTCATCGTACCGATAAGAAAAATAACTTTATAGATATGGGCACGGGGCTACACCGGAAACATATTGCCACATGGGAAATTCGCAACAACAAACTCTACCTTGCCGACTTAAAAATTGGCTTTACTGTAAAAGACGACTACTTGTACGAATTGAAAGAAACAGATATTACATCAGACACTTTCAGATCTGATGATTATAGGCACATGTCGCCAAAAAGCGAACTAAAAAGTGTTTCTTTCGACACTTACTCAATATCATCACTACATAATTATCCCAAAGAATACGATGGTTCTATCTTTGCCAATTGGTATTCCGGAGTATTGATTATCAACCTAAGTCCTGTACCTGACGATGAATTTAGCTACGAACTTTCCGATTCCGATATGTATATTCATATAAGAGATGGAGTGGTAGTGAATGAACAAATAATTACAAATAACGACTATCGCAGAATGCAAAATATGACAAAAAACGATAGTTTAGATGCCGAATTCATAGAACGTTACAAAATATATGAGATATACAATAGCTTTAATCGTTTCTATTGGAATGCAGAAAGCGGAAGCCTTGTGAAGAAAAATGGAAAGTATTATGGTCATATTTATAATGATAATGTTTTCAAACAACTAACATCTTATTACGATAATAATCCTTTGAAATTTCCCTACAATTGGGAAAATGCAGAATTGTCCGGCCATCCGAAATGTGAGTTTAGTATCAGTAGCGATTCCATATTTTTGGATAGTATAAAGTTTGTTTTCCGTACAAGTTACTCCGGTCCCGACAGTATAATACGCCTTCCTTTGTCAGCGTTATTCGACAAAAAGCAGATAGCAAACAACAAAGTATTTGCATATTGGATAAATGGAGATATGGAGTTGTGCCAAAAACATTTAAACGTGTCCTTAGATTGCAGAGGAGATAAATACATATACTTCGACCATGGACAGATTGTAAATATTTCAACCCACCCAAGCGATTATGCGAAAGAAAAAGATAGTTTATCGATAGAAATTTGCGATACGTCTAATATTTACAACAGGGAAATACCTTATTTTAGATATTATAAGCACGACAACAAAAACACCCCACAACCTAATACTTTACCAAAGTGGATAGGCGACAATATATCTTTGAAAGAGTGGTTTAGCCAACAAGAACTAACCGACGAACGAATAAAAAATAAACGTTTCGGAATGGTAGTTTGCTGTACCATTACATGCGAAGGCAAGGCTGTGGATTGGAAATTTCCAACAGCGGTACGAGGCGAGTTATTCGAATTAGGAATGCAAGTATTCGACGTAATACGCAAACTGCCACAAAATTGGACACCTGCCACCGACAAAGCAGGCCGCTATGTGGATTGTATGCTTGAAATGCGTATAGAAATAAAGAATGGCAAGCTGAAATATATTGTTATACCATAAACAATTGATTAATATCTTGTATGAGAAAGTAAATAAGTTATAGCGAATTATTAAGCACCAATCAATATAGAATATATTATGGCAATAATAAGAAAAGATGATTTTTGTTTCTTTGACGAAAATACGCATTTAGAAAACACCTTAACGCTGATTGTTGATAATAGGTATGACTTGATAGAGAAATACATAATCGACAATAAGATTACCTCTATATCTGTCAATTTAAACTTTACATTATGTTTAGAGTATGGACTATCTAAAAACAATTTACTGAAAGTGTTTCCTGCTGAAGCTTTTTTTATCAGAATATCAAATTTGATAAAATATTTATACATAGGAGATTTTAGATTGTCTGATATAAAAGGAATACAATATCTACAAAATTTAGAAACTCTTTCTATTAGTTACAGTGAGGATAATAAAACATCGGAAAATACTTATATTGATTTTTCGAAATTTCCTAAGCTAAAGTACCTATATACCCCATGGTTTTCCAAAGGTTTCGAGCTGATTTGCAACAAAGAATTAGAAAGTTTGATTATTTATGGCTTTGCTCCAAAATCCAAAAACTTCACATCTTTACAATTGCCTCAAAGTTTGAAATGTTTGGAGTTGGTTCGAGCAAATATAGTTAACTTTGATGGTTTGGAAATGTCTTCTGGCGAAAAAATAGAATGTTATTATTGTAGAAACTTAGAAAGTTTAAAGGGATTAGATAATATATCGGCAACGTTAAAAAGATTAATGATTGAGAATTCGAAGAAATTATTAGACTATGACCCTATAAGCAGATGTACTGAATTGAATTCAATTGTCTTTTCCAAATGTGGAGATATTCCTTCGTTATCGCTACTATCTTCTCTATCTAAACTGAAGCATTTCTGCATGTTGGAAATTACTGTTAAAGATGGAGATATTAGCCAATTATTAAACATTGAAAAAGTTGCAATTACTAATAAACAACATTACAATTACAAACTTACGCCCTCAAATAAATGGATAAAACGATAACTTATGAAAAAACGTCGAACTATATTACTTATAATCGTTTGCTTTAGCTTTAGCTTTACAAAGTGTATTCGGAAAGATATTATATGCTTCGAATCGGAGCAATATGGTGGAAGTTATGTCTTTTATTACGACAATGAAATACATGATCAGTTTGGCGACAAACACTATAAATATGATAGTTTGGGCAATTTTAAACATGAAACATTGGGATGGGAAGCTGACACTTGCTATACTATAAAAACATTACCGAACATTGACGACACTATTTTCTTCTGCAATTATGCAGATATAGACCACTTCAGAGGCTATGTGTTAGATATTATAATTACCAACAAAAACTGGATTGTATATTGCAGCTATCCTACGGAAAAGAAAGGATTGTATGAATTTGAAATAACGAGTTCAGAACGAATACTATTGTCGACTATATCGGATTTATTGACCGATGAAATGATTACCGTAGCCGATACTATATTTCATGAACACACATATATAACTTGGATTTATAGTAATAAAAATAACATCAATCGGATTGTAAATCATTATTCACACGAATGTAGAAAAGCCGACAGATATATTGTTGCTTTAGTGGAAACAATAGCCGTAAACCACATAGAAGCAACAAACAAAAGCATCGATAGTATCTGTCTTAACAAATGTAGGAATATTAGAGAAATGTTCCATGATATAGGATATAAGTATGGAGTGATAGTAGAAGCACTGCCTACTCCTACTATCAATGACTGAATATCTGTTTACAAAAATCGTCATCATATACAATTATACATAAAATAAAAAGCGAACAATAACGTTATTCTCTTTCAAACAATGATAAATTAAACATATAATGGAAAATAATTTAGTTGTCTATAATACATTATCTCGTAAAAAAGAGACTTTCGAACCACTACATTCTCCATTTGTAGGGATGTATGTTTGTGGTCCTACAGTATATGGCGATGCACACTTAGGACATGCTCGCCCTGCTATTACATTCGACCTTGTGTTTCGCTATTTGCAACACTTAGGATATAAAGTTCGCTATGTCCGCAATATTACAGATGTGGGACACCTTGAACACGACGCCGACGAAGGCGAAGACAAGATAGCAAAGAAAGCACGTTTGGAAAAACTTGAACCTATGGAAGTGGCTCAGTACTACACCGACCGCTACCATATTGCTATGGACGCTCTTAATGTAAAACGCCCTAGTATAGAGCCTCGTGCTTCGGGACATATAATAGAACAAATAGAAGTAGTAGAAAAATTGTTGGAAGCCGGTTTTGCATACGTTTCTAATGGTTCGGTGTACTTCGACGTACAAAAATACCACAACTCTACAGGCAAATATGGTTGTTTGTCGGGTCGAGTTATCGATGAACTACTATCCACCACTCGCGAACTTGATGGTCAAAGCGAAAAGCACAATACCGCCGACTTTGCTTTGTGGAAAAATGCAAGTCCGGAACATATAATGCGTTGGAACTCTCCTTGGGGTGTTGGTTTCCCCGGTTGGCATACCGAATGTACTGCTATGGGTACTAAATATCTTGGCGAAACATTTGATATTCACGGTGGCGGCATGGACCTTTTATTCCCTCACCACGAGTCGGAAATAGCACAACAAACAGGTATAACAGGACATGGCCCTTGCAAATACTGGATGCACAACAATATGATTACCATCAACGGACAAAAGATGGGTAAATCGTTGGGCAACTTTATCACTTTGGGCGAGTTCTTTGAAGGCAGCCACAAGATGCTGGAAAAAGCATATAGCCCTATGACTATACGCTTCTTTATATTGCAAGCTCACTATCGCAGCACCGTAGACTTCTCTAACGAAGCATTGCAAGCTGCCGAAAAAGGCTTCTCAAGACTAATGCAAGCATACAAAACATTGCAAAAATTACAACCTGCAAAAACATCGTCGGTAAGTGTAGAAGAATATCGCAAGAAATGCTACGATGCTATGAACGACGACTTTAACAGTCCGATACTTATAGCTCATTTGTTCGATATCACAAAGGTTATAAACTCTGTAAACGACAAGAAAGCAACCCTTACCCAAGCCGACATCGACGAACTAAAAGGTATATTCGATACATTTGTATTCGACATATTAGGACTTAAAGATGAACAATCCGGCGACAATACTACCCTACTAGACGGACTAATATCGATGATACTTGAAGTACGCCAACAAGCTAAAAGTCAAAAAGACTGGGCTACATCGGACCGCATCCGCGACGATTTGCAAAAATTGGGCGTAGCTATAAAAGATGGTAAAGATGGTGCTACTTGGACTATAGAATAAATACACTGCAAATAAATGATAGCTATAGCCGATAGCGGATCTACCAAAACATTGTGGACATTCGTTTCCCGAAGTATGGAAACCACTCAAATCCATACTTCGGGAATGAATCCCAACTTTATGACCAACGAAGCGTGGCAAGAAATATCCCAAGCCATAAAAACACAAAACACCCCTTCCGACCCAATAGAAAACATATACTTCTATGGTGCAGGTTGCGGTACAGAAAAAGCAAAAGGAACAATATTCAACCTACTTATTTCGATATTCCCAAACTGCAATATATTTGTAGAAACCGATATGCTTGGAGCATGTCGTGGCAGTTGTATAAATACCGATGGTATGGTAGGAATATTAGGTACAGGCTCCAACTCGTGTATATACAAAGGGGGTAATATTACCAATACTATACCAGCATTGGGCTATACATTGTGCGACGAAGGCTCGGGAAATCATATTGGGAAACTATTGCTAAAAGCATATCTACGCAACACTATGCCCTCCGATTTGAGCGAGGATTTCTACTCCCAATATCCTTTCGACACAACGTATTTTCTAAACAAACTATACAAGGAACCTTTTCCAAACAGATACTTAGCATCGCTGTCTCCATTTGCATATAAACATAGAAACCATAGCTTTGTGAAAAGGCTATTAAATAATGTTTTCGATAGCTACTTTGCCGAACAGATTACACAACTACCACAATACAACTCTTATAATCTATATCTTGTAGGTTCGGTGGCTTTTCATTTTGCGGCAGAAATCAGCGATGTGGCACAGCAATACGGAATACATATTTCGGCAATAAACCAATCGCCTATACTGGGACTGATAGAATACCACAGCTAAACTATGCTTTTGACAGTGAGCCTTAACCCAAATACAATAAGCTAAAGCTCACTTATAGTCTAAAAAAGCATTCTATACAATTTATACAAAAGTCATTTAAATCTTTCTGCGTATTTCCTCTTTATCTTTTTTTGTAAGCCAAAATCCATATACTTCGCTTACATTTCCGGCTGTTACAAAAGCATCAATACCTTCGTCGTTGATGAGTTTCATCAGGCTGGTAAACTCGTCTTTGTTAAGCAACGCTTCTATTTCCACTTTCTTTTCGTTGCTATAACCACCGGTCACTTCGTAAAGAGTAACGCCACGTACAAGGTCGTGGATAATATAATCTTTAAGGCGTTCGTGTTGCGACGATATTATACATACACGTTTTTTGTTGTTCAATCCTGCGGTAAAGAAATCTACCACCAAACCATTTATCCAAGTACCTATAAGTCCTATAACCACCATGTGGAATGGATTGATAGCAAAAGCAGTACAGCAAATTATACCACCGGCTACCGATACCGAAGCACCGATATCGAAATGCAAATATTTGTTTACTATCTTGGCCAAGATATCCAACCCACCGGTAGAAGCATTAATCTTGAACAAGACAGTTTGTGCAGCACTAAGCAAAAGAACAAAACAAACCAAGTCGAACCATATATCGCCCATTATTGATGGTGTTTGTGCATTGGCTTGGATAAAGTTTTCGTAAGGAAAATATGTTTCCAACAATCCAATCATCGGGCCGAGAATAAGTGCAGTATACACAGTCTTTATCCCGAACTCTTTACCTATAAGGAAATAGGCCAACACAAGCAGTATGGCATTTATCACCAAAATGACTGTAGACACCGGCAATGCCACACCAAACAAACTTTCCGACACACCACTGATAACAATAGACAAACCGGAAATAGTACCAATAATTAATTTACTTGGAACAAGAAAATAATAAACAGCACATGCTGTTATCATCATTCCCACGGTCATAATAATCAATTCGACCCAAAATTTACGTGTCTTCAACACGTTTACTACTTTTTCTAATATTGACAACATACTATGTTTAAAGTTATTAAATCGATAAATATTTTATTTATTACAGCGTACAAAAGTACATATTTTTATTGAAATATGGCAACACATACCGAAAATAAATAATAGCTATAAAAAAATAGGCAGCGTACCATAAATAATACGCCGCCTATTTCTTCGAACAATTATTCTAATATTCTTTTATTTCAAATAATATTCCACTGTCGATACTACTCTTATCTTCTTTATTTGAGGAGTGTTTTCGTCTAGGTTTTCCACCTCGAAATATCCTTGTGTTGCAGTACGCATTTTGCCTATCTTGCTATGGCTGTTCTTGGCAAATTCGTCGGCGGCCTCGCGAGCATTTTCCAAACTTTCGGCTATCATCGAAGGCTTTATCTCGTTTAGTCCGTTATATTCATACGAGTTGTAGATGTTCACTATAACATTTTGTTTCAGCAGTTCGGTTTCCAATAAGCTTTTTATATCCTCTACCGAATCCACTTTCGATGTAAACACATTTATATGTTGACTGGCATAATATCTGTATCTAATTTCGTCGTCGGAATAATAGTTGCCATATCGGTCGGTATAGTCGGCCATGCCATATTTAATTTCGTCGTCGGTAAAACCCGATTTCTTTAATATCGACACTATAGTTTTATTCACCTCGTCGATATTGTTTTTCAACGCTGTAAAATCGTTATCCTGGAAGCTGTAGTTGATACGCATCACCACACGGTTGGCAGGCACTTCTCGCTCGCAAAGACCTCGAACCCTAACGGTATCGTCGTACGATTTAAATGTTTTCACTGTGCATATCATCATTATGCCCAATACCAATGCAGCCAATACTATACCGGCCGACAAAATAAAACTCTTCTTGTTTGTTGATTGATTTGTATTCATAATATTCTGTTTTTTTTAATTATTCAAAATAACGCAAACACCTACAATATATTTTAGGCAAATTCAACTGCTTTATGCATAATTGTTAGCAGATAATTTCAAAAACACAACTACTGCTAATAATCAATAACTACATTACAACAATAATGTTGATTTAAAATTAAATTCTACATATATTGATTTTATTGAGAGATACTTTTACAAGCACTGAAAGGTAGCAAAGTGGATTATCACAATGTATCCAATCTAAAATATCCAGTATTCCCTTTTTTGAAGACTATTTTATAATATGGATGATCTGAACCATCAGCATCTTCAATAAATGGAATTATCAGCACACGAACACCACCCGAGGGACGATAACTATCCCACGGATGCTGGACATGAATATAATTCCATGTACCAATAGGAGTTTTCTCAAAAAGAGAAACACGATGTCCTAACACGACATGGAGCTTATCCAATTCGAGATATTTTACATCTGTCAAATAAAAAACATCTCCGTCTCGAGCAGTCACATCACTATTCATAATGTAAAATGATTGGTTATCATATCTGATTCTAAAAAGTGTATCGCTGACAGACTTGTCGGCAAACGAACTTTGTGCCGAAGCTCTAAATCCAAAGATACACATAATGATACTGAATAAAAACACTTTCTTCATAACATTTTCGGGTTTAATTATTATATGTTCAAAAACTTAGTCTACTGTTATTTTTATATACATGGTATCTCCGGCATATACATCATCGATAAGCTCTAAACCTTTCACAAACAGCTCACCGCCTAAATTATAACAATATTCTCTTGCTAGAAAATCATTTGGGACATATATACCTACTTTCTCCGGCAATTTCATTCCTGAACTCAATTTGTAGAGATGAATTATAGGGGGAACGTCTCCAATATCTTTTTCTAATGTAGCTACATTACGAGCACAACAATCGAACACTGCTCTCTCTCCGTCTATTGCACCAAGAGGGCGAAACAAGGAATCAAGGAATGCAGTGTGTAAAGCTACAAAATCTCCCGAACTTTCAATTTCTCCACCAAATTCTACAACGTAAATATCATCCCATTGCTTTATCACACTATCTCTCCAGAAACAAACGTCTGAACCTAAATTTCCAATAGGTCCAAAATAATGATGTTTCAACACACTATCTATACGCATATTGTCGGACTGAGAAAGTTTAGCATTCACAAAACATCTGCAAGAACAGAGAAACTTGCTATACAATGCTTCCTTATATTCTTCCTTTGTAGACCTCACCACAGTTACTTGTGCCGACACTATAGCAACAAAAGCAATAACCGCAACACACACTAAAAATACTTTCTTCATAACGTTTTCAGTTTTATTGTTTAATGCCGAACTAACGCTGCATTTTCGGTTTTATTGCTTATACCAAGACCATTAACGGAGGAAGATTACGCAGAGAGTCATAGCCATTACGTCAATGATAAAACCGGCGAGACGGTCGGTAAAATCTGTAACTCGGTTGCTAAACATACAAAAAGTATAACTTTTAGGGATAAAAAGTCATACTTTTCAGAGTAAAAAATATGACTTTTTGAGGTGTAAGCGACCGTCTTACCAAATTTACCGACCGTTTTACTAACTTTATCCACCGCCAAACCGCTTTCCGAAATTCCTTGCAATAGATTTGCATCTACAGAGAAGCAGCTTTTGAGAAGTAATGTTTCTCACGTGAGATTTATTCTTTCTCATGAGAGATTCAATGTTTCTCAAAACCACCTTCCTCGATAACTTAATATCACCGCCACAGAAAAAAATGCTAAGTATTTCAAAGATTATCTTCCTTAACTTCATAATCCATTATGCTTAAAGACTTAACACAAGATGGTACGATATGTGATTCCCCAACGGCTTTGGGAACCCTCCCCAACGGCTTTGGGAACCCATGCTTCTAACGTAAACGTTTCATCATGTTAAGCATCTTATATCAAAGGTTTAAGCATCTTATTCCTTGATCATCCTCGGCTTGATGAGGACCTTCTGCACCGACCTGATGACCATTTGTAGCATCATATCCGGGCAATAAATTATATATTAGATCGGGGAGGTAAATCTACTCTGTCATCTAACACTGCGATTTTAACACCTACACCTTCTGCTAAATTCCGCGCAACTTCAACATTTATATCATAACTACTATTCGTATGTAAATTCCATTAATTCGTATAATATTCATTTTGATCAAAATTGTCATACATAGCCCAATTCGGTTGAGCAAATACTACATTTCCACTTTCATATAAAAGATTAGAAATTAAAATTGCATCACAATCTTCATTTAATTCAACAATAAAAACATAAATTGAACCTAATCTCTCTCTCTTTTTGTATTCAATATTGTTTGACTTTAATAAAGTATCTACATTAATATTTGGTTTTACCTTCAAAATAATACTGTTCTTTTCCACCCAATAAAAATTACCACTTCTCGAAAATAACTCAGCAGTACTGATCGAAGATTTTGTAGAAAAAGTACTAATACGAGAAGTGTTTATATCAGAAATCACTTGTTGATTAGTTAATACTATTGCATTGCTATCAAGCATTTTTATTTCTTTTATTACATTAGTATCGGAAATATTTTCTACCCAAATAACATTTTTTCCTGTTCTATTGAAATAGATTTTATCGCCCTTTGAATTATATATATAATTTACAGTTTGAGAATATAATATTGTTTCAAACAATACAAATCCCAATAAAATAATTATTCTTTTCATTTCTATTCCTCCATTCTTTCAAAATTATATAAACCCACAGGATACTTTGGATCTATTATCTCTAAAATTACCCATAAATATTCGAGACAGATTTTGTCATCTGAACGAAAAGTAATCTTGTGGTTTTCACGTCCATTTAAATATAATAAATTATCTTTGTATTCATAAGTTGCTTTTAAACTATCGAATACAGATGCTTGTTTTGAGGTATTTATACCAATAACAGTATTATCCTCTTTAAAAATAAGTTGTAATGTACCTCCCTGTTTATAGAGGGAATCGGTACACACCCAAGTTCCAACCAACTTGTTTTCTTTCTTCTTTCCCACAGTTGTTGCACTTACACAACCTACAACTACCAATGCCAATAAGGCGGTTTTCAATAATATTTTTCTCATAATATATTATTTAAGATTAATAATTACTGTCTTACCTACATTATACGTTAGATGTACACAATCACATATTCGAAGTAATGACGTAGTATCTGGCATAAATGTTCCAGATATTGTATCGCCTATCTTTAAACTATCTAATGATATTGAATAACTTTCAAACACATTGTACTATTACTAAGTGAAAAAGGGATTTTTCCCCATCTAGATAATAAGTCATAATATTCGGATTATCATTAGGATCTACCCACAACTCTAATAATGCAAAATCAAGAACACTATCATTTGCTAAAACAGTTGCACCTCGCGTAATAAGTAATTCAGGTTCAATAGTTGGATTACTGCAATTTGTAGATTCATAATGCCAAAAAAAACTGCAGTACTACAATTTGGACTATAAATAGCATCTCCATTTCCTTTAAGACAATGATTTGCTGTTAAAAACAGCAATTTTTTATCTTCAGCAGTATTATTTATTAATGCTCCTGTTCCCCATTCTTTTCCATCTATAGAAAACAGTGCAACGGCATTTTTCTCGTTTTGCCAATTCCACCCTTCTGAACAATTAATGTTCACTTGGCAAGTACCAGAAGAATTTAATCCTTTATTATTTCCATAGTATCTACTTTTATCAAATCCTCGATACATATGACCCACAATAGAAATAGAAACAACTCCTTGTCCTGAAACATTTTTAGGTTCATAATATTCAACAACAATAGTATCATCCAAAATTACTCCTGTCCCATAAAAACTACTTGGATTTATTCGATTTCCTTTTTTATTTTTTGCAGATGTAAATGGACCTCGAAGAGACTTGGTATTCTTTCCATAAAGAAATAACTTAGCATCTTCGGGAAGCCAAAACTTATCAAAATAAAGTTTTATAGAATTAGCACCGGGACATGCCAATACCAAATGCCATATCCTATCGCCATTCTCTAATGTTTTCCACTCTCCGGAGTTTTCCAAATTAAAATTTACATCGTAAGCATACCCTGCCCGATTATCTCTATCAAGTTTTCTTTTGATAGAA
>JAFZDP010000021.1 GCA_017561155.1 Bacteroidales bacterium
GCAAATCAATTTTTAGAAGTTGCCTAAAAAATGTTTTATTTTTTGCTTGTGTATATCCCTAAAATTTCGTATTTTTGTAATATCATTTCAACAATTACCACATAGTGTAATTGACTGGGGAACAATCAAAAACATACTATTGAGCGATGAAAACAATGCTCGCAATATTTATAACACTCTGCTTGTCAGCAGCTTTGTTTACAACCAAGCTTTATTGGCCTTTATCAGCCGTTGGCTTTGGTGTAGTCTTCGGTATCTTACCCTTGCTTTTTGTAGCCGACTCTTCTGCCATACCATCCACAACAGCCTTCAATTCGGGATAACGGCCGGCTTTAGGGAATTACGGAACTACGGAATTACGGAAATTGAGCTTCGCTTTGCTACGCCAAGACTACAAGACAACTAGTCAACGAGACAACTAGTAGGGCGGTAGCCGGATTTATGGATTTACGGAATCACGGATAGGGCGAAATGGCTCAAAGCTTAAAGCTCACAGCTCGTAGCCTTTCTATACCCTCTATACCCTTTAGACTTTTGCCCTTTGCCTTTTGTCTTTTGCCCTTAGTCTGCAGTCCACTTTCTATACTTTCTATACTTTTCTATACAATCTATACCTTTTAGACTTTTGTCCTTTGCCATTTGTCTTTCGTCGTTAGTCTGCGAAGCGATAGCGAAGCCCAAGTCTGCGAAGCGTAAGCGAAACCACAGCAGAGTTTAGGCCGGAAAGTATTTTGTGGAATTTAACAAGTTACCTATAATAAATACAAACAAATGTCGTTTATTGTGCAATTGTAAGTTTTGAAACTTTTAGGATAACGATAACAAAAATTTTCTCGAGCAGTATTAATTAAAAACAGTCCACAATACATAACAGATAACAGAAACGATAATCTGTTGTAAAATAGAAGTATAATGAAACCGAAGAATAGAATTTATTGTGCGTCGAGTGGAAGAAGCAAGCTGCTTTTTGCTACAGAAAAGAAAGCTCTCACTTATTTGAAGTTCAACTATGACGAGATTTTGCAAGAAAACGGCATTGCACCTATAAGAGCCTACTATTGTGAATGCTGTATGGGTTGGCATACCACTCACATTATGGAAGGCAACCATATAGAACAGCGTATAGAAAAAGAGTGGACAGAATACGAAGAACTGGAAAAATGGAGGGCAGAACAAAATGCCAAAAGAAAAGCCATCGAGGCTGAAGAAAAAAAGAAACACAAATTGCACAACGATGCTATCTACAATAAAATCACCGAGCTTATAGAGCAAGCAAGATGGCAACACATTGCAAATGACAAAGACTTGGCTGTAAAAAGTTTAACAGATGCGTTGGCAATGTTGGTTGACGTAAAAAAAATCAGCGGTTTGAATTTGAAGAAATTCACTACGAAACGCAAAGAAATCGAGTACCTACTTACACTTTACAAGCACGACTGACAACAAATACAGTTTTTTTTTTGAAATAGCTAGTTTTTTAATAGTTTAATTATGATGAATAGAATTTTTATAGCAGCATTTTTAGCAATAGCCATAAGCAGTTGCAACAACAGTTCAACCGAAAGCACAGAACTTGTACCCTCCGAAATTTCGGCAAAACGTACATTCAACGACTCCTACAATTCATTGGAAGAAGCCGAAATGAAGTTGATAGATATTTTCGACAAAAGATACAACAGTCCGAAAAAAGAGTACGATTTTGATTGCTATATGCTTAACGAGGAATTGATTGATTTTATATGCAAGGAACCTCGTACATTGGACTACCCATTCGACAGCTTGCAGAGCAAAGAATATACAACAGTTGTTACATCGGAAGATGGCAATCTTCGTTTTTATTATTGGGACAACAGAATGGGCGGCACCTATATTTCGTGGAGCAACATATGCCAATACAGAAGTGGTGACAAGGTGTATACATACAAAAACTCCATTATGAATGTAAAACATGGAAACGTATTGGAAGAACTACACGATGGCTGTTCTATAAATGGTATAAAAACCATCTACGACGAATCGAATTCGCCTATATATCTTGTATATGCATATCTAAGACTATCTAGTGCTTTTGGATATTCGAGCATCGAAGCCGTAAAAATAGAGGGCGACAAACTGGTGGCTGTACCTATTTTTGTAGACAAGGCAAATGATTATAACAATATCGATCCGGAAAGCGAAGAATATGTTGCCATGTGTTATCGAGGCTTAGAGCACACCATTCCCGATTGGTATTTCAGAACCAACTATGGCGATGGCTGGGACTGGCTGTTTAGCTACGACGACAAAACCAACATGCTATATATTCCACTAACAGGCCCTGAGCAAGGATTGTCCGACAGATATTCGTTGTATCACTTCGACGGCAAAAAATTATGCTACATCGGCGAGGATGCCGGCTTTTGGCTACACCCTAGTCTACGCAGCTTCAACTACCTTTATGCTATTTTAGAAACCAAGGATTACAAAATACGAATTGACGAAATGCATGACTCCTCATTTAGATATGCTGCATGGAAAAACAAGTCTTCTATGAACGATACACCTGACATTATTCTGTACAACGGAGTATATGATGAACGATACGAAGGATATAGGTTCAACAACAACGACTATGAGTATATAGTAAACGAAGACAATGGACTTGTTGTGAAACACGAGGGCAAAACAATTTTATCGCAAAAGATCATAAGATAACGAATGGCTACGCCAAGACAACAAGACAACGAGTCAACGAGACTACAAGTAGTGCGACAGGCGGCTTGTGGTCTCGTTGTCTTGTAGACTCGCAGTCTGCGAAGCAATAGCGTAGCTCTCTATACCCTCTCTACCTTCTATACCCTTTCGACTGCGAAGCCCAAGGCGGCAGCCACTTGTAGTCTCGTGGTCTTGTGGACTAGTAGTCTGCTAAGCGATAGCGAAGCACAAAATATTACAACATTACAACATTACATTTTGAGGACTACGGACAACAGTCAACGGACAACGGACGGCGGTAGCCGGAATTACGGAACTATGGATTGATGGAATTACGGAATTATGGATTAACGGAACTACGGAATCACGGATAGGGCGAAGCCGGCTCACAGCCTTTCTATACAAACTTTTGTCCTTTGCCTTTAGACCTTAGTCGCAAAGCCAACACAAAAGCCACTCGTAGTCTTGTGGTCTTGTAGACTAGTAGTCTGCGAAGCGACAGCGAAGCCCACTTTCTATACTCTCTATACCTTTTAGACTTTTGCCTTTTGCCCTTAGCCTGCGAAGCAATAGCGAAGCATCCGCGACAGCCACTTGTAGTCTCGTGGTCTTGTAGACTAGTAGTCTACTGAGCGACAGCGAAGCATCCGCGGCAGCCACTTGTAGTCTTGTTGTCTTGTGGACTAGTAGTCTGCGAAGCGATAGCGAAGCCACTCCCCTACCCTTTTCGGAATGCTTTTCGCAAGTCGAGCATATAGGCTACAACGGCAAACGCTATGAAATACAATGTGCACAACGTGTAGCGTAACACCATACTTTCGGGCGTCCATAACTCAGCTACAAAGTAAAGAATCGTAGCCAAAGCAGGGTAAAGCAACAAGCGTTTGAAGTTGTAAGGTATTGGGTAGTATTTGTGGCCCGACACAAAGGATATAATCATCATAGAACCATAGCAAAAGAATGTAGCCCATGCCGAACCCACATATCCTATCTTAGGTATAAGGACGATATTGAGAACCAAGGTAATTGCAGCACCTGCTATGGCTATGTATGCACCATAGCGAGTTTTGTTTGTAAGTTTGTACCACACCGAAAGGTTGTAGAAAACGCCCAAAAACAAGTTTGCCATAAGCAATATAGGTATTATTTCTTTGCCTTCGCGAAAATCTTTGCCTATCATAAGCAGTGCCACATCGAGGAACAAAGTAGTGACAAGGAATATGGCCGAAGTAGCTATCACAAAGTATGTCATAAGGTCGGCATAGGTTTGTTTGGCATCTTTTTCTTTCGAATAAGAAAAGAAAAATGGTTCGGCTGCGTATTTGTATGCCTGTATAAAGATGGTCATAAGTATAGATATTTTGTAGCACGCTCCATAGATACCTATCTGCGATTCGGCAACATTTTCGGGCAAAAGGTATCGAAGCAGTACGCGGTCGAAAGTTTCGTTTATTATGCCTGCCAATCCGAAAAACAACAGCGGAAAAGCATACACAAACATCTTTTTCCACAACACCTTATCGAATCCGCCTTTAAGATTTATTGCCGACGGTAACATCACTATATATGTTACTGCACTGGCAATAAGGTTGGCCAAAAACACATATTCCACATTCCAATCGGGATTATATAGGTGAGCCACCACACCTTGTCCGCCGGTATTGGCATACCATGTAGGCAACCACAACAAAAACACAAGGTTTAGTGCAATGTTTATCAGTATATTCATAAACTTAAGTCCTGCAAACTTAAGAGCCTTGTTTTGCACCCTGAGCTTTGCAAATGGAATAACACAAAGAGCGTCTAACGAGAGCATAAAAGCAAACCACACCACATAGTTGGCGTTGTCCGGATAGCCCAAAAGCGATGCTATGGGTTGTGCAAACAACAGCAAAAGAAGAAGTATGGGTATAGTGGTAAAATACAGAGAGTATTGCGAAGTAGAGAACACCCTCTCTTTGTTTTCCTCGATAGAGGTATATCTAAAGTATGCCGTTTCCATTCCGTAGGTAAGCACCACCGCCATAAAGGCGGCAATGGCGTAGAAATAATTTTGCACCCCATAGTTACTAGTAACAAAAATATTTGTGTGCAAAAACACCAAGCAGTAATTCAAAAAACGCCCCAATATACTAGGCAATCCATATATGGCAGTTTGGCCAAGAATTTTTTTCAACGGATTCATAAATAACTGTATATAATATATTTTATATAAACATTAACTTACTAAACAGAGTGCAAAGTTACACAAAAAAGCCCAATAAAGATGTAATTGGTGATAATAATGTGAAATATTTTTGTGCCATTTAATACATTTATCGAAAAATATTATGTAACTTTGCATTTTTCAAAAAGACAGACAAAGAATATAACTAATTAAAGATAAACATATTATCAATTTATGAATAAATTAGCCGTTGTTGCTTTTGGAGGCAATGCGTTGCTTCGAAGCGGTCAAAAAGGTACTTATAAAGAACAAATAGAAAATGTAAGCAATACATGCGAGTCGTTGTACAGCCTTATAAAACAAGGTTACAACCTAGTGATAGGTCATGGCAATGGCCCACAAGTGGGCAACGTAATGTTGCAACACGAAGGAGGCTTGCAATACAACATACCAGCTATGCCTATGGATTTTTGCGTAGCCGAAACCCAAGGCTCTATAGCCCACCTTATCGAAATGGGATTCCGCAACATGTTTGCTAAATATGGTATAGAAAAAAATATTGTAACATTGGTAACACAAGTGGTTGTAGACAAAGACGACCCAATGTTTAAAAACCCTACCAAACCTGTAGGACCATACTACACACGCGAACAAGCCGAAGCTTTTGCCAAAGAAAATGGTTCGGTATACCGCGAAGACCCAAAAGGAAATGGCTGGAGAAAAGTAGTGGCATCGCCAAAACCAATCGAAATAAACAATGTTGGTATAGTAAAACAACTATCTGAAAACGGAACTGTTGTAGTGACTGTAGGTGGTGGTGGTATACCAGTGATAAAAGAAAACAATGGAGGCATAAAAGGTGTAGAAGCCGTTATCGATAAGGATTTGGCATCGGCTCTTACAGCAATACAAATAGGTGCTGATGAATTCTATATCTTGACAGATGTGCCAAAAGTATACATCAACTTCCGCAAACCTGACGAAAAAGCGTTAGACGTTATCACAGTAGCCGAAGCAAAAGAATACCTTGCACAAGGACAATTTGCCGAAGGTAGCATGGCTCCAAAAATCAGAGCAGGTATTATGTTTGTAGAAAATGGTGGCAAAGAATGCGTTATAACCGAAGCCGGACAATTGGGCAACCCATCTTGTGGAACCAGAATAGTACGATAAGAAAAGAAGATAATTCACTAGAATATATAAATCTATTATAAATTAAGAAGTTATGGGATTTAATTTAAGAAACAGAAATTTTTTGAAGTTATTAGACTTCACTCCAAAGGAAATCCAATATATGTTGGACCTTGCACGCGACCTTAAACGTGCTAAATATGCAGGTACAGAACAACCAAGACTTAAAGGCAAAAATATTGCTTTGATATTTGAAAAAACAAGTACACGTACACGTTGTGCATTCGAATGTGCAGCATACGACCAAGGAGCTCACGTTACTTATTTAGGACCTTCGGGCAGCCAAATAGGAGTAAAAGAATCTATGGCTGATACAGCTCGCGTATTGGGACGCATGTACGATGGTATCGAATATCGTGGTTTCAAACAAGAAACTGTAGAAGAATTGGCAAAATATGCAGGAGTACCTGTATGGAATGGTCTTACCAACGAATTCCACCCAACTCAAATTCTTGCTGACTTCTTGACTATGAGCGAACATGTTGACAAACCTCTAAACCAAGTAACTTATGCTTACATTGGCGATGCTCGTTACAACATGGGTAACAGCTTAATGGTTGGTGGTGCTAAAATGGGTATGGACGTAAGAATCGTTGCTCCTAAAGCTTTACAACCAGACCAAGAACTTATAGACACTTGTATGGAAATAGCTAAAGAAACAGGTGCTAAAGTTACTATCACTGACAACGTAGAAGAAGGTGTTAAAGGTTGTGATTTCTTATACACTGACGTATGGGTAAGTATGGGTGAACCAGACGAAGTATGGGCAGAACGTATAAACATGCTTAAACCTTACCAAGTAAACGCTAAGATGATGGAAATGACAGGAAATCCAAAATGCAAATTCATGCACTGCTTACCTGCATACCACAACTTAGAAACTCAAGTTGGTAGAGATGTTCATGCTAAATTCGGCTTAGACGGTGTTGAAGTTACTGAAGAAGTATTCGAAAGCGAAAACTCTATAGTATTCGACGAAGCTGAAAACCGTATGCACACTATCAAAGCTGTTATGGTTGCTACTTTGGGCGACTAATTCGAATTCGATTAGTTTTAATGAATACGATAATAAAAAAGAGGCTCTATTCAATATAGAGTCTCTTTTTTTTACATAGTGCAACCGGATAATATATTTTGTTTTCTATCTAAACATCGTTTTCTTCGGTAGCTGTTCTGTTAGCGTCGACGTACGATTTCAAGTTTCCTATAAGCAAATTTCCCACCTTGTCTATCGGAGTATAAAAAACGCTTTCTTGCTTTAGTTTTGGAGTCAGTATCATTCCTTTGAAATCTATAATAGCCACATAGTACAACACCACGCTTAGCATGGCAACCATTTTAAGCAATCCAAACACAGCACCCAACAGGTTGTTCATCACTCCCATTTTCATCATCTTGATCAACCCTTCTACACATTTTCCCAAGAAGAGAGAAAGAAGATAAACAGCTATAAAGGTAACGAAAAATGCCACCAATACAGAATATTCGCCCTCGATGCCAATAAGAGTGCTTACATATTTGGAGAAATTGATGGCACAAAATATACCTACCACCAAACCCACCAACGAAGTAAGCTCGAATATAAGTCCTTTGCGAAATCCCTTATACACAAACCAAGCCATAGGAATAGCAAGCAATATATCCAACCAGGTCATCTCTATCCGAATATTTAGATACTACAATAAGCCTTTTATCTTTTGTATAGTTTCTACAGGATTTTCTGCACCAAACACAGCACTACCTGCCACCAATACATCGGCACCATATTGGTATAGTTTTTGCGAGTTTTCTACACACACACCACCATCTATCTCTATCAAACACGATGGATTTTTACGTTCTCTTAGTTCTACCAATTGCTGTATTTTGTTGTATGTATTCTCGATAAACTTCTGACCGCCAAAACCCGGATTCACACTCATAAGCAACACCATGTCGCAGTCTTGAATAATATCTTCCAACACACACACCGGAGTATGAGGATTAAGCACCACACCTGCCATCATCTCTTTTTCTTTGATATGAGCTATGGTTCTATTCAAGTGAGTACAAGCTTCGTAGTGTACAGTCAGAATATCGGCCCCTACTTGTTTAAAGCTGTCGATATATCTGTCAGGATCTACTATCATCAAATGAACATCTAATGGTTTTTGTGCATGTTTTTTTATGTATTTTATAACGGGCTGTCCGTACGAAATATTAGGAACAAATACACCGTCCATTACATCAACATGAAACCAATCAGCTTGGCTATTGTTTATCATCTCAATATCTCGTTGCAAATTGGCAAAATCTGCACTAAGCAACGATGGCGATACCATCTTTTTTGTATTCATCTTTCGTTTTATTGTATATTTTATTGTTTTTTAATCAGTTCTTGCATTATTTGTACAGCATTTGTAGCAGCTCCTTTTCTTATATTATCGGCCACAACCCAAAGGTTCAAGCTATTGGCATTAGAAAAATCTCTTCTTATTCTACCTACAAACACTTCGTTTTTGCCATGTGCATATATAGGCATCGGATATACATTGTTTTCTATATCGTCTAGAACCTCTACCCCTTTGGTGGCTTTCAAAAGTTCTACGACATCTGCCATTTCAAAGTCGTTTGCAAATTCAATGTTCACACTTTCGCTATGTCCTCCCACCACAGGTACTCTAACCACAGTGGCTGTTATGCCAATAGAATAGTCGTTGAGTATCTTTCTGGTTTCGTCGACAAGTTTTTGCTCTTCCGAGGTATATCCATCTGCTTGAAAATCGCCACCATGAGGAAACAAATTTCTATGTATGGCATAAGGGTACACCTTTTCGTAGTTGGCATCGTGGCGTTCTTCGCTTTCCAGTTGCTGTATAGCCTTCATACCTGTGCCGGTAACGCTCTGATAAGTAGATATAACCAATCGTTTTATCTTGTACTTTCTGTGCAATTCAGATATTGCCAATACCATCTGAATGGTACTACAATTAGGATTAGCTATTATCTTGTTTTCCGGTTTTACCGTATCAATATTCACTTCGGGTACGACAAGAGGCACACCCTCTTCTTTTCTCCATGCCGAACTATTGTCTATCACAACAGTACCTTCGGCCGAAAACATAGGTGCATATTTTTTCGATGTCGATGCACCGGCCGAAAACAATGCATAGTCCGGTTTCATTTTAATGGCTTCCTCTACCGAAACAACAATAAGTTGTCGACCTGCAAAATCAATAGTTTTTCCCACAGATTTTTCCGATGCCGCCACAATTATTTCGTAGTCCGATGTTCCAAAACCTTGTTCTTCCAAAACCTTTAGCATCTCGCTACCTACCAATCCGGTTGCTCCTACTACTGCTATTTTCATTGTTATATATTTTTAATTGTCTGAAAATGTTTTATCGCTACAAATTTTGGCTATACCAAAATACACTGCAAAGGTACAAAACTTTTTTGGTTTTACAAAACGATAGGCAATACCATACATCTGTCGACAAAATCGATACCAACTTTTGCAGTTGGCAAAGCTAGGCGATTGTTCGATGCACTTTCTGTTTCTACACCATCTATACCCAACACGAATGATACAATATTGGAAACTGAAAGTATATACAAAAACATAAACAGCTGAAACTTTGAAATTTTGACCAATATAGCAACATACAAAAGCAGAGTAAATACAGCTAATATTGTACATTCTGCATTGTCTAAACAGCCCGATATAGTCATCGATAGAAATACGAGAAAATAATAGCGAAAATTAACCATTGAAATACAAGCTATTACAAAAAATAAAAATAATTTCTCAAAAATATTTTTCTATATCAAATAAATGTCCTATTTTTGCCAAATAATTAAAAACGCAATGTTTAATTTAAAACACTAAATATCATGAATGTACAGAACATAATGACAAACTTGGAAGCTAAACATCCAGGTGAAAATGAATTTTTACAAGCAGTTCGCGAAGTATTGGAATCTATCGAAGAAGTATACAACCAACACCCCGAATTCGAAAAAGCTAAAATAGTTGAACGTATGGTTGAACCAGACCGTGTATTCACTTTCCGTGTTGCATGGGTTGACGACAATGGTGATGTTCAAACTAACTTAGGTTACCGTGTACAATTCAACGGTGCTATTGGACCATACAAAGGAGGTCTTCGTTTCCACAAAGCTGTTAACCTATCAATGTTGAAATTCTTAGGTTTCGAACAAACTTTCAAAAACGCTTTGACTACACTTCCTATGGGTGGTGGTAAAGGTGGTTCTGATTTCGATCCAGTTGGAAAATCTGATGCTGAAATTATGCGTTTCTGCCAAGCTTTCATGTGGGAATTATGGCAAAACATAGGACCTGACACTGACGTTCCTGCTGGTGACGTTGGAGTAGGCGGAAGAGAAATCGGATACATGTACGGTATGTACAAAAAACTTGCTCGTGAATACAACACCGGAGTATTAACTGGTAAAGGAAGCACTTGGGGTGGTTCTATCCTACGTCCTGAAGCTACTGGTTTCGGTGCTCTTTATTTCACAGAACACTTATTACACAAAGCCGGAAAAGACATTAAAGGTTTGACTATTGCTCTTTCTGGATTTGGTAACGTTGCTTGGGGTGCTGCTACAAAAGCTACTGAACTTGGAGCTAAAGTTGTTGCTATCTCTGGTCCTGACGGAGTTTGCGAAATCCCTGGTGGTATTACAAAAGAAATGATTGACTACATGCTTGAAATGCGTGCTAGCAACCGTAATAAAGTTGAAGACATGGCTACTAAATTCCCAGCAGCTACTAAATTTACTGCCGGTAAAAAAGCTTGGAGCGTAAAATGTGACATCGCTTTGCCATGTGCTTTCCAAAACGAATTAAACGAAGCTGACGCTAAAGAACTTATAGCTAACGGTACTTGGTGCTGCTGCGAAGTTTCTAACATGGGTTGTACTCCTGAAGCTATCCACGCTTTCCAAACAAACGGAATTCTTTTCGCTCCTGGTAAAGCTGTTAATGCTGGTGGTGTTGCTACTTCTGGTTTGGAAATGACTCAAAATGCTGCTCACATTAGCTGGAGCGCTAAAGAAGTTGATGATAAATTACACTTCATCATGGAAAGCATCCACGAAGCTTGCGTTAAATATGGTACTCAACCTGACGGAAAAATCGACTACGTTAAAGGTGCTAACATCGCTGGTTTCATGAAAGTTGCTCAAGCTATGCTTGAACAAGGTGTTTGCTAATAAGTATTCACTATACATAATGATAAAAGCCGCTACATGCGGCTTTTATTGTTTATATGCTTAGCACAACTAAAATATTTATAACATATATATTCAATCTAAAAAAATAGAAATACATGTTTGCCAAGATAATAAACGCATGCGTAAAAATGGTGCAGAAATACCTTCCGGAACCATTTATATTTGCAATATTGCTCACAATTTTAGCATTTGTAATTGCTATTCCAATATGCCAACAAACACCTATTGAAGCCATCGAACATTGGGGCAATGGAGTATGGACTCTACTAGGTTTTGCTATGCAAATGGCTCTTGTACTTGTATGTGGCTCGACACTGGCCGAAGCTCCAACCATAAAACGAGGCATATCGCTTTTGGCATCTATCCCCAAAACACCTGTGGCTGCAATAGCCATTGTTTCGGTAGTATCGGCTGTGGCATGCTGGATAAATTGGGGCTTTGGACTTATAGTTGGTGCCATATTCGCAAAAGAAATAGCCAAAAAGCTTCGCGGTGTTGATTATCGATTGCTTATATCGTCGGCGTATAGCGGTTTTATTGTTTGGCATGCAGGACTTTCGGGCTCCATTCCTCTTTCCATGACTTCGGATAGCAAAACATTAAACGAGATAACACACGGTGCTTTAAACTCGCCAATTCCCCTATCCGAAACAGTATTCAGCCCTTACACAATCATATTGGTAGTGGCAGTGATAATAGCCCTTGCTATCGTAAACAGCCTTATGCACCCAAAAGCCGATAAAGTAATAGCTATAAACGCAACATTGTTATCCGACGACAACAACGATTCTATCCCTACAACCGAACCCACCACTCCTTCCGAAAAGATGGAAAACAGCAAAGTTCTTGGTTGGACCATCTCTCTTTTAGGATTGAGTTATTTGTTTATACACATCATTATCCGTGGCAACTCGTTAGACCTAAACTCTGTGATAATGCTGTTTTTATTTTTAGGAATAATATTGCACAAAACACCACTGGCCTATGTAAAAGCATTCACAAAATCGTCGACAAGTGCAGCAGGCATATTGCTACAATTCCCTTTTTATGCCGGAATAATGGGTATTATTATGGGCATAGGAGAATCCGGAATATGTTTGGGAGGAATAATCAGCAATGCTTGCATCGATATTTCGACACCATCAACATTCCCAATACTAACGTTTCTTTCGGCCGGATTGATAAATATTTTCATTCCATCAGGTGGCGGACAATGGGCTGTACAAGCACCTATCATGTTCCCGGCCGGAGCTAATCTGGGTGTCGACCCGGCAATAACAGGCATGGCCATAGCTTGGGGCGACGCATGGACAAACCTTATTCAGCCTTTTTGGGCTATTCCTGCATTGGCTATAGCAAAACTAAACGCCAAAGACATTATGGGATTCTGCCTGATAAACTTGATAATAAGTGGCATAATTATATGTTTAGGACTTTTTATTTGGGCTTAAGAAAAAAAATATTTACAATTGAAAAAAATGTAGTATCTTTGCCAAAGACATTTAATAGATACAATTGTTGAAAATACTACGAATCAAATTATTATATAAATAAAACAATTATAAAACAATGAAAAAAATAAAATCACTTCTTATTGTCCTATTCGTAGGAGCATGCGTAATGTCGTCGTGTTCGCTAAACGACACTTCTGTAGAAGCACAAAAATCGGGCTCGTCCGGTAGAACTTTAGAGATAATGCTTGTGGCAACCGAAAAGGTTTATTCCGGAGAAACTAGAGATTTTATCGACTCGCTTTTCGAACAGCCTCAAATAAATCTTAACCAACCTGAGCCGATTTTCGACGTTATAAATATTCCAATAGGATTGTTCAATTCCTCCGATTTATACAACAAACATCGCAATATAATAATTGTTGACGTTAATTCTAAAAACGAAAACAAGATATTTATCACTCACGATAAATACTCTTATCCGCAAACAATATTCCAAATATCGGCTAGCAACACTGGCGAGTTACGTTCGTTGCTAACCAAACACTTCGACCAAATTTCCGGCGAAATATACAACAAAGAACGCTTGAGAGTGAACAACGCATTCAAAAGATTGGAAAATATCGACGTAACCAAAGCATTGAAACAAAACTTTGGATTTTGGTTGACAGTATCTAACGAGTTCCAACTTTCGGTACTTGACGAAAACTTTGCATGGATAAGAAAAGAAGCCAAAGACTATAGCATAGGAATTCTTATACACACTCAACCATATCGCGACTCGATAGTGTTTAGAGAAAAATATATCCTAAACCAACTAGATACCACTATGAAACAACACATACCGGGACCACTAAACGGAACATATATGGCTGTGGAACGCAGAGTAGAACCGGTGTCGGAACAAATAACACTAGACGGTCGTTTCTGTATAGAAACCAGAGGATTGTGGCGTTTGATAGGCGACTTTATGGGAGGTCCTTTTGTAAACTACACATTCACTTCGCCAGACAACAACACTCTGATAATGCTTACCGGATATGTTTACTCGCCAAGAAAACCTAAGAGAGATTTCTTGTTGCAAGCCGAAAGTATATGCCATTCTATCAAATTCAACAAGAGTAAATAACAGCAAACATAAGTTTATAGAAACAATAAATCATACATCATTAAAAGCCGAAGTATCTACACTTCGGCTTTTGTTTTTGGAAGGTTGCAAATACCGCTATAGACAGAAGCAAAAATTCATCACGATGCAGTGTAAAATACATCGCGATGAATTTCGATTTCCATCACGATGGAAGCACCACCTACATCACGATGAAAATAAAATGGCATACCTACTGTCTGCAAACTTATTACAATCACAAAAAAAACGACACAATATAGGTTGCACTAATCTCACCTACCAAGCAGTATTTACCATTCAAGAAAGAGAGTTTTTCCAACCAGCGCACTTGTAGATTAGAAACTATGGCAGTTAGCACTCGTAACTCCCACACTTAGATACCATAACTATGGGAGTTACGACACAAAAACCGCACACTTATAACCAATAAATATGGTGGTTTATAAACACCATCCCCTACCCTTTTTTCCTATATAATCATAAATAGCTAAAGCATTAATCTATTCCATATTACATCTATACCGCAAAATATAAAGTTAAAATTCTTTGCCAATTAAAAAATAAGTCGTAACTTTGCACCCGCAAAACCAAGAGATAGGTTTTGTATTAGAAAGGCATTTTTGCTAGATTCCTTACACGTGAGCTTCGACAACTTACAAGGTTAAATACAAGAATATAAGGCGAAACAATGCTTCATTGGTTGTATCCGTAATAATACATACGATAACGACCTAGTGGGGCAATTCACTAAACTTATATTCGTATTTAATGGAAGTCGAAGTCCAACGTGTAGAATATGGTGGAGATGGATGGCTTCACTTTCTTATTACCCGTTTTTTAGTTTTCCCATCGAGCCGTGGATAGTTTTTTTTTTACAATAAAGGTTGTGCCCGACACGTATTTAGGGAATGTAAAATGAGGTATAGAAACTTGTTAATAGCAATGGTAGTGACAATGTTTTTGGGTTCTTGCACTGTATCTACAAAGATGATTCAATCATCTCCTGTAGTAGCTAGAAATGTGGAATTAGATCCTATCAAAGCTGACATTGAAGTAAATCAAGATCAAAAACTGACAGGACAAGGAACTACAAGGTATATTTTTGGTTTCGAAGTAGACAATATACTAGAAGAAAAAATGGTAGAAGGTGTTGTTTACTCCCAAAATTTTCCAATCCCAATTCCCATATTGTTAGATAGAGGAAAAGCCAAAGCTCGTGCCATAGCAGCATATCACGCTTTAGAAGCTTGTCCGGATTGTGACGTATTAGTACATCCTAAATACGAGGTTGTTGTAAACAAATCTCCGTTAGGTATTATTTATAGAAAATACACAGTGATTGTAAGTGGATATGGTGCTAAATACAAAAATTTCCGTACAGAAAAAGAAATTAAAATTATAGGAAGCGATAACAAAGAATATATTGTTGTTGATGATAAAGACTAATCGTATCGGAAGAACAAATATACTCCTAGATGATTAGAAGTTGTGTAGTTAATAATAATTATTGACAAATACACATCACGATAGATATCATATCTAAAAACATTATCCCATATATGTTACGGCAATAATATATATGGGATAATTTTATAGGATATATATAATAATAGATAAAGAAATAGCCCACAAAGTAAATCTTTGCAGGCTATTCTTTGGTATTTTTATCGAGTTTTGTGTCTAGTTTTTTCAGCACAAAACACATTCATAATCTCGTTATCTTGTCGTCAAAGAAAAGTCCTTATTACAACCAAAACACAGAAAGGTTCTTCATGTATTTTTTTAAGCCGGCTATATCAGCACTTTCCAGCGACCTCCATTCTTGCCTCCTTCTCGTTCTATACACATACCTTCCTTGAGTTTTCTAATACATTTTTGTACTGTTGTTCTGGATTTACCACTCTTTTTTACCAATACATCAATAGTAGCTTCGGGATTTTCTCTAATTAAATCCAGTATAATCTTTATAGTTTTTAGCTCACCTTTTAGCTCACTTCTTAGCTCACTTCTCAATCCTATTTCCAAAACATCACCCTGTTGTTCAATGTTTTGCCAATTATTTTTTAGCTCACTTTTTAGCTCACTTTTTAGCTCATCTTTACATGGTATTTCTATTAGAAAATACGAACGTTCATCATCAGTTTCAATGCGAGCAGGTGACGAACCATTTTTACGCAGTTCATCCTGAATGGTTGGTATACCGGTTGCACGCCCCTCCGAAAGATTGAGTTCCTTTAGAAAATCACCCAATCTTCTATTTCTATATCGTCGTGCCTTTAGGCTTCTTGCTAGTCGTATTGCCTCCATACTAATGGAGCGGTCGGGTCCGGCATAGCTTAGAATTGTTACACCATTAGGTTCAATACGTATCTCCACAGGTTCACGCTCTTGATAATCCCTATGATACAAAGCATTCACTACAGCTTCCTCCAATGCTTGATATGGGTAATTAAAGAACTTCTCTGATTCGGCTCTATCTTTAGGTTTGATGATTCGCTCTTTAATGACGTTAGTTTTCAAATACTCTAATGTTCCTTTAATCATCGATGGCACAGGACCTGTAATTTTAGGAACCTCTATCATATTATTCGGATCTTGTTCTAATCCTTTAGGGAAAATCACAATATCCACTTGTGTATACGGGAAGAACTTGCTAGGATTTTCGCAAAACATCATTGCAGCAACATTCTTAATCATTCTTCTTTCTTTCGGACCGGTATATAAATCCATTTTATCAAGAATTTCTTCCAATGTCAATTGGCGAAACTCTTTAACAAGTTTACTATCCACTTTTTTTAGATGGTCTAATACAAGCAACGGCGAAATATCGTCTATAGTAATATCAGGATTACCTCTATCATCAAAGGGTGTGCGATTAGCCATTTCACGAAGCTCGTCCAGGACTTCACCTTTGGCAATAATAGAACTACTACCCGAACGGATATACCATTGTGTACTTGGATTGTTTTTGCTAACAACGCTTTCTCTTACATCGTATGGACGATTAACACCTGCCGGAACCCAAATAACCAAAATATTTCGTTCGTCAATCTCTTCAACCGAAGTGCGAGGCATATAATATGGATTTATCTTATTGTTATATCCAACCATATCCTTTAATATACCATCTATTTCGGCTGCCGGAATACCTTTTACAGGACGCTTGGCAACACCATTTTCTTCTTCCACACCTACCAAAATATACCCTCCTCCAATATTGTCAAAGTCGTTGGCAAAAGCACAGATACTATGATAAATAGCATCCAGATTCCAACCGCTCTTAAATTCTATTCGGTTTCCCTCTATCTTTTGCTTCTTTAGCAAATCTTCTATATTGATTGGTAAAGCCATATATATTCCATTTATATCTTCAAGTACTATTATAAAATATAACAAATATCTTATAATAACTATTATTTGCTTTGTTTATTGTTGTAGAAATATTACCCATACCTACTTTTTATAATCATCTCGATAAAAAAAAATAAGTACACCCTATTAGTATCAACCTACACACAAATCTTTTTCGGTATAATACAATAAAAAAAGAAATAGCCCACAAAGTAAATCTTTGCGGGCTATTTTTTGGGTATATCGTAGAACTTTATGTTCTAGTTCAATCCACTATTGTTCCATTGGCCATACAGCTTGAAGGTTGCGATCGCCGTAAGCGTCGTCGATGCGACTGATGGTTGGCCAGTATTTATCATCGTGAGGTTGTGGGAAAGCAGCTTGTTCGCGAGTGTAAGGACGGTTCCATTCCGAAGCACATACTACTTGCATTGTGTGTGGAGCATTAACGATAAGATTGTTGTTTTGCTCTACTTTGCCTTCCATAATGTCGCGGATTTCTTCGCGGATAGCTATGAAAGCTTCGCACAAACGGTCTAGTTCGCTCAATGGTTCACTTTCGGTAGGTTCTACCATCAAAGTGTTGTGAACAGGGAACGCTACTGTTGGAGCGTGGAATCCATAGTCCATCAAACGTTTTGCTATTTCGCCTACAGAAACTTTTAGGCTGTATTCGTTGCAGTCTAATATCATTTCGTGAGCACACATTCCGTTTGTTCCGGTGTAAAGTATTTTGTAATAAGGAGCCAAACGAGCTTTCAAGTAGTTAGCGTTAAGTATAGCATAGCGAGTAGCATCGGCCAAACCGTTTCCGCCTAACATCTTCAAATAACCATAAGTGATAGGAAGAAGCATAGCACTACCGAATGGAGAAGCAGACATAGCACTACCTTTTTCGCCACCAACTTTTACTTGAGAGTGGTTTGGAAGGAAGTCTACCAACTTAGCACATACTCCGATAGGACCAACACCAGGACCACCACCACCGTGAGGCATAGCAAATGTTTTGTGTAGGTTCAAGTGGCAAACATCGGCACCCATAAAACCAGGAGAAGTCAAACCAACTTGAGCGTTCATATTAGCACCATCCATATATACTAAACCACCATTTTCGTGAATGATATTGATAATATCTAATATAGATTCTTCGAATACGCCGTGAGTAGATGGATAAGTTACCATCAAGCAAGCCAAGTTTTCTTTATATTGTTCAGCTTTAGCTTTAAGGTCTTCTACATCGATTTCACCTTGAGCAGTAGATTTAACTACAACCACTTTCAAACCGGCTTTAGCACTTGAAGCAGGGTTTGTACCGTGGGCCGAAGCAGGAATCAAACATACGTCGCGGTTTACATCGCCTTGAGCTATGTGGTAGTTGCGGATAACTGTAAGACCTGCATATTCTCCGGCAGCACCGGAGTTTGGTTGGAACGATACAGCTGCAAAACCGGTAACTTCGCTCAATGCTTTGTTCATGTTTTCGATAAGTTCGTAGTAACCTTCAGCTTGGTCAGCAGGAACGAATGGGTGAATTTGAGTAAATTCTGCCCAGCTTAGAGGCATCATTTCTGCAGCAGCGTTAAGTTTCATTGTACACGATCCAAGTGGAATCATAGCTCTATTCAACGATAGGTCTTTTATTTCCAACTTCTTCATGTAACGCATCATTTCTGTTTCAGAATGATAAGTGTTGAAAACAGGGTGTTCCAAGTAAGCCGAAGTACGTTTAAGTTCTTCAGGAATAGTGCAAGTTGGGCAGCAGTTGCCACATGTTACAGGTTCGAAAGTCTTACCTGCAGCTTCTGCCAATACTCTCAATATATTGTTTACATCTTCTCTTGATGTAGTTTCGTCGATACTGATACCTATGCATTCTTCGCAAATATAACGGAAGTTTATTTTGTTTTCCAAAGCTATTTTGCGGATAACGTCTGTTTTAACAGGACATTGGATAGCCAATGTATCGAAGAAGAATTTGTTATGTTGTTTGTATCCGTATTTTTCAACTTCTTTAGCCACTACGCTGGCAATATTGTTGATATTAGTAGCAATAGCTCTAATACCTTCTTGACCATGCCATGCAGCATAGAAACCTGCCATAATAGCTACAAGAGCTTGAGAAGTACAGATGTTAGAAGTAGCTTTTTCGCGTTTGATATGTTGTTCGCGCATACCCAAAGCCATACGAAGAGCTTTGTTTCCTTGAGCATCGATAGTCCAACCGATTATACGTCCCGGGAAAGCACGTTTGAAGTCTTCGGTAATAGCGAAGTAAGCAGCCGAAGGACCACCAAATCCCATAGGAATACCGAAACGTTGAGTAGTACCGAAAGCACAATCAGCACCCATTTCACCCGGAGCTTTAAGCAATGCCAAAGCCATAAGATCGGCAGCCATACCTACAAATATACCTTTGCTGTGAGCATCAGCTATAAATTGAGTATAGTCTACAACTTCACCAAATTGACCGGGATATTGAACTATAGCACCAAAGAAAGTATTGTCTAATGTAGTTTCACCAACCTTTCCTACTACAACTTCTATACCACGAGGTTCAGCATTTGTGCGAATAACGTCGATAGTTTGTGGGAAAACATCGTCAGCAACAAATATTTTGTTTACGTTGTCTTTTACAGCTTGACGGCTGCGAGAGTTGTAGAACATCAACATACATTCGCCACCGGCAGTAGCTTCGTCTAGCAATGAAGCGTTAGCCAAAGGCATTTTAGTCATATCGGCAACCATAGTTTGGAAAGTCATCAAAGCTTCCAAACGACCTTGGCTGATTTCAGTTTGATATGGAGTATATGCTGTATACCAACCCGGGTTTTCAAAAATATTACGCATTATTACGGCAGGGGTAATAGTGTTGTAGTATCCCATACCAATGTAAGTTTTGTAAATTTTGTTCTTTGAAGCCAATTCTTTTATGTGGTTCAAGAACTCATATTCGTTCATACCATCAGGCAAATTCAATGGTTTTGGCAAACGAATAGCTGCCGGTATAGTCTTATCTATAAGTTCATCTACAGAAGAAACGCCTATAACTTTAAGCATTTTTTCTACGTCAGAAGCATTGCTAACGCCGTTATGACGACGTGTAAAATTATTGGTTATCATTATATTGCAATTTATTTTTTGTTATTTATTATCTGTATAATATTGTGCAAATATACATATTTTTTTCGGATAATTAGCCTCTTGTGCAAAGAAAAATATTACATAAACATTACACATACACAAAAGAACTACCATTTGTTTTATCATCGAGCAAATTATTATTTTTCCTATTTACAAAATAAAATGTTATTTATATCGTATTTTTTTGTATCTTTGCAGATTGAATAAGTGTAGTGTTTGCTTGGATATATGTCTAGCAAAACTATGTATTATAAACTAGAATACAATAATATACGAAAAAACTGAAATAATAACATTAATATGAAAAAAATAGCCTTATTCTCACTTATCTTGATAAGTATTTGTAGTTTGGAAGCACAAAACATAAGCCAACGTGCTCGTTCGATGCGTATGGAATCGTATGCAAAAGATGAATACCAAGTAAAAGACATAAAGATTTTCGATGATACAATGTTTGTTATTTGCAGATCGGAATATGTTCATTATCCTTTGGGAAAATACAATTCGGTAGACGCTTATATCAACCGTTCTAATTTGGATTGGTATAGACAAATGAACTATCGCAAATTTTTCAGCGATTCGCTGAGCGTGCCTGTTACACACATCAACCGTTTGGATGGCAGCTATGTGGATACCTATTCTAGCATGAACACCGGAAAAATGGAAATTATAGCCGGTCATATCACAGACTCATCGATAAAACTACGCTTGAAAGTATGTGTCGGAATGAAAAAGAGTGAAGTATTTGCAGCATTTTTCCGTGCTTTTCCAAAAACTTATATTGCAGATATTAACGTATTACGTATAGTATCGGCAGGTGGTGAATTTGCACAAGTATTTACTTTCAAAAGAAACAAACTGCAATACATCGACTTTCTAACAAATTATCGCTACTACTAATTTTTTAAGCAACATATATTATAGTACAGATGCCTATTAGAAAAACAAAAATAGGATTGTATTTTGGAACATTCAACCCTATCCATATCGGACATTTAGCTATAGCTAATGCAATGTTGGAAAACACCGATATGGATCAGGTTTGGTTTGTTGTATCGCCGCAAAACCCTCTAAAAGACCGCAAAACTCTTCTAACCGACCATCATCGATTGCAAATGGTAAAGATTGCCATAGATGATAATTTCAATTTCAGAGCTTGCGACGAAGAATTTCACCTTCCAAAACCATCGTACACAACACTTACCCTTGCACATTTGTCGGAGAAATATCCCAACAAAGAGTTTTGCTTGATAATGGGTTCGGACAATCTATGCACAATAGATAAATGGAAAAACTACCAACAAATACTTGACAACTACAAAATTTTCGTTTATCCACGCCCAGAATACCTAAACAGCGAATGGGAAAAACACAAAAATGTAACAATGGTAGAAGCTCCAATGATGAGCATTTCGGCCAGCTATGTAAGAAATGCCATAAAAGAAGGAAAATCGGTGAAATATTTACTTACCAACGAGGTTATTAAATACATCGATGAAATGAATTTTTACAAATAAAATATCATTATTATCCAACTTCCAATTCCCTATCCTTTTTCTCTTTCTTAGCACACATAGGTATCGTATTATTTACACCCTATTGTGAATACATTTATACCCTATTGTGAACAGATTTATACCCTACTGTCAAATTACGCATAGTTATTGGCAAAAATCCATAGCATACTTATCATAAAAAATAAAGACGCTCCACATTATATTTGTGAACGTCTTTATCAAGAACAACTAAATTAATTATCAATCGACTATAATTTCAATGGTTGAATTTTCTCTGCAAGATAAGCATTCAATTTTTCAATGCTTATACGTTCTTGTTGCATAGTGTCGCGTTCTCTTATTGTCACTGTATTATCTTCTACGGTTTGGTTATCTACAGTTATACAATATGGAGTACCTATAGCATCTTGACGACGATAACGACGTCCTATGGCATCTTTTTCGTCATATTGCACCATATAGTTATACTTCAAGCTATCAACAATTTCTCTTGCTTTTTCAGGCAATCCATCCTTCTTAACCAATGGCAATACAGCCACTTTGTAAGGAGCCAATATAGCAGGTATTTTCATTACTACACGTTCAGATCCGTCTTCCAATTTTTCTTCTTGATAAGCATAACTGAATATAGCAAGGAAAGTTCTGTCCAATCCGATAGATGTCTCGATAACGTATGGAACATAGCTTTCGCCCAACTCAGCATCGAAATATTGAAGTTTTTTACCCGAAAATTCGCTATGGCGTGCAAGGTCGAAATTGGTTCTACTATGTATACCTTCCAATTCTTTAAATCCGAATGGAAACTCAAATTCAATGTCAGTGGCAGCATTAGCATAGTGTGCCAACTTTTCGTGATCGTGGAAACGATATTTGCTTTCAGGTATTCCCAAAGCAAGGTGCCATTTTCTGCGAGTTTCTTTCCAATGTTCAAACCATTTAAGCTCTTCGCCAGGACGTACAAAGAATTGCATTTCCATTTGTTCGAACTCTCTCATACGGAATATAAACTGACGAGCAACTATTTCGTTTCTAAATGCTTTACCTATCTGAGCTATACCGAAAGGAATTTTCATACGTCCTGATTTTTGTACATTTAGGAAGTTTACAAAAATACCTTGCGCTGTTTCAGGACGCAAATAAATAGTATCAGCACCTTCGGCCACCGAACCCATCTGAGTAGCAAACATTAGGTTGAATTGGCGAACATCGGTCCAATTTCTACTACCCGATATAGGGCATACTATTCCAAGGTCGATAATAAGTTGTTTTATAGCGTCAAGATTGTTGTCGTTCATTGCATCAGCAAATTGTTTGGTAATTTCATCAATCTTTGCTTGATATTCCAACACTCTTGCATTGGTAGAACGGAACATTGCTTCGTCGAAATTTTCAAAACGTTTTGCAGCTTTATCTACCTCTTTTTTTATCTTTTCTTCAATTTTTGCTATATGGTCTTCTATAAGAACATCAGCACGATAACGTTTTTTAGAATCTTTGTTATCAATCAAAGGGTCGTTGAAAGCATCAACGTGTCCCGATGCTTTCCATATTTTGGGATGCATAAAAATACCAGAATCAATACCAACAATATTTTCGTTGTACTGAACCATCGATTTCCACCAATAATTTTTAATATTATTTTTTAGCTCAACACCCAATTGACCATAATCGTAAACAGCAGCCAATCCATCATAAATTTCGCTCGATGGAAATATAAATCCATACTCTTTTGCGTGCGATATTATCTTTTTAAAAGCATCTTCGTTGTTTGCCATAATTCTATATATAATTTATTACTAATATTTTAAACTCAATTTTCTATAAATAATTCATCTACAAAGGTACATTTTTTTTCAGTATAATAAAAATAAGAACAATATTATTTTAGCATTCGGCATTGGTTGTTTCCTTTTTTTTGTGTATATTTGCAAAGTATAAATTTAGTACTATTGTGTTGCTGTATATTGATAATCAAACGTTAGTATAAAAACCATACTAACATCAGGATGTTAATAAAGGTGGTAGAGTAGTATTTTTTGGGTATACAATTTAATTGAGTAACAAAAATAAGAAGAATTATGCATATAGCGATAGCAGGAAATATAGGTTCAGGCAAAACAACCCTTACAGGATTGTTGGCAAAACATTTGGGATACGAAGCAGTGTACGAAGACAACTCTAACAATCCATATATCAATAGTTTCTACGAAGATATGAGACGTTGGTCTTTCAACTTGCAAATATACTTTCTTCACACTCGCTTTAAGCAGATTATAGACATCAGAAAATCGTGTGGAAACATTGTTCAAGACCGTACTATATACGAAGATGCATATATATTTGCACCTAACTTGCACGCTATGGGACTTATGAATACTCGCGATTTTGAAAACTATCAATCGATATTCGAGTTATTATCATCGTTTATTCAAGCACCCGACCTTTTGATATACTTGAAAGGCAGTGTACCATCGTTGGTTAAACAAATTGAAAAACGTGGTAGAGAATACGAAAATAGTATTCGTTTGGACTATTTGACCAGTCTAAATCAACGATATGAAAATTGGATTTCCCAATACGACAAAGGAAAACTTTTGGTTATTGATATTGAAGAACTAAACTTTGCCGATCGTCCTGAGGACTTAGGCATTGTGATAGACAAAATAAATGCTGAAATAAACGGACTATTCTAAAATGCACAAGTGGTTTTTGGAAATATTACAAAGCCCTGATTTGGGTAATAAGTTGACGTTGTCGGATTGTAACACTTTGACCGATAACGGCAATGGATTTGTATATCCTATTTGTAATAATGTTCCTTCTTTTTTGCCACAACAAGAAAAAGAAAACAACACTTCCAACACCAATTTTGGATATATAGCCCACTACACCAAAGATGCTGAAGTTTTTGATTATCATCGAGACAAAAAAGATAAACTTACTGAGGCGTCGGTTGCAATGCTACAAAAAACCATCATCAAACAAGTACCTAAAAACACAGGATTGCTTTTGGATGTGGGATGTGGTTGTGCGTATGTAGCAAAACATTTTGCCAATACAAATGTAAAAGTAGTGTCGCTTGACATTGCACAGGTAAATGCAGAAAAAGCATTACAAAAATACCCTGCTCCAAATCATGCAGCAGTGGTGGCAGATGTATATGCACTGCCTTTTGCCGAAAACACTTTCGACTGCATAATAGCTTCCGAAATAATTGAACATACTATCGACCCTCAAAAATTTATAGCAGCACTCAGACGAGTACTTAAACCTGAGGGAACTTTGATTATATCTACACCATACAAAGAACGAATAGAGTATTCGTTGTGCATACATTGCAATTGTGCCACACCTAAAAATGCACATTTGCACTCGTTTGATAAAAACAATATGCACAAACTACATACCAACTCTTCGCAAAAAATAGAGAAGATAATTTTGGTTGGCAACAAACTATTATTACACACCAGAACTATACTTTTGATAAAAAAGATGGGATACACAGTTTGGAAATGCTCAGATAAGATAGCCAATAAGTTATTACCTAAAGCTCAATATTTCATCATTAAAAGTAAAAAGACAAACAGATAACTATGAAAGTATTAGGAATTATACCATCAAGATATGCATCGACACGTTTCCCAGGAAAGCCATTAGCTATGATAGCTGGCAAACCTATGATACAACATGTGTACGAAAGAGTGAAAGACATCAAAGTTCTTTCGGATGTTGTGGTTGCTACCGACGACAATCGAATAGCAGACTGTGTGCGTAGTTTTGGTGGTAATGTGATGATGACAAAAGATACACACAAAAGTGGTACGGATAGATGTGGTGAGATAGTGGAACAATATAAAAATTTGGGAAAAGAATACGATGTCATAATAAATATACAAGGCGATGAGCCTTTCGTAGAACACTCACAAATAGAAACTTTGGCAAAATGTTTTACTGATGAAAACACACAAATAGCAACTTTAAAAAAACAAATTTCATCAAAAAATGAACTTTTTTCGCCAAATGTCGTAAAAGTAGTTTGTGATAAAAGCGGCAAAGCTATTTATTTTAGTCGTTTTGCTATTCCATACCAACGTGGAATAAATGAAAATGAATGGCTAAACCGCCATAATTATTACAAACATATAGGCATATATGCTTATAGGTCAAGAGTATTGTCGAGGCTGATACAGTTAGAGCAAAGCGAATTGGAAATTTCCGAATCGCTGGAACAATTGAGATGGATAGAGAATGGATTTAGCATAAAAGTGGAAGAAACACTGATAGAAAATATAGCCATCGATACTCCTGAAGATTTATTGAAAATAGAAAAAATATAAAACTGATGAATATAACTAACTATATAGTAGAATTTTTAAAACAAGGGAATCCTGTTGAAATAAAAGGAATAGGAACATTCAGTTCTAAAACTACACCTTCGTATTTTGATGAGGAAACAAAAAAATATTTCCCATCAGTGAGAACTGTAGTATTTTCTAATTCGTGGAAAGGTGATACCCAAATTATAAATTATATTGCCAAACAAGAATTTGTTGGCATCACTACAGCAGAAAAGTTGTGGGACAACTTTGTTTCTGCACTTATCGATAAAATGAAAGCAGAAAACAAACACGAATTTCCTGAATTAGGCGAACTTGTACTTGACAACGAAAATGTCTATTCGTTCAAAATATTTGAGGGTGTAAACTTCTCTAAAGAAACAAAAAATATGTTACCTCTAAACGATGTAACAGTTTTCACGTTAGACCCTCTACGCAACAATCCCTTCGAAAGATTTGACAATCCAGTTATTCCTCAACCTGAAGAACCTGTTGTCAAAGAAATAGCTTCAGCTGAAGAAACAACTGAAGAAAATGCTGAACAAGCAACTGAACAAATTTCGGAAGAAGGAGCAAACGATGCTGAAGAAATACACTCGTTCGACCCTGAAATAGTTGTACCTGAAAAAGAAACAACAGAAGAAAACAACGTTGCTGTAGAAGAAGAGCCTATAGTTGCTACAACTCCAACAGAAGAGAACAACAACACAGCCACTGAAACTGCGGCTGTTGAAGATAATAACGACATCACAGAAGAAACATCACAAGCTGAAGAAAATTCAGTTGTAGAAAACACCGAAACTACAGAAGAAAACAAAGAGGTAAAAAAAGAAAAGAAAAAGAAGAAAAAACTTCTTCTACCTATTATATTAGGACTTCTTTTGTTGTTGCTTGGCGGAGCATATTACTATTTCATCATTATAAAAGATACTTATGTTCCATTTATAAATGAAAATGTTCAGTTGGCTGAAGAAAATGTTTCTGAAACAGATGTTACAGCAAACGTTTCCGACACTACAACAGCAGAACAAGATGGTACTATTGTGGATGGTGAAACAGAAGAACAATTAGAAGTATTCAAAAATGTAAATCTATTTACATATGATTATACATTAGTTCCAATCAGCGACAAGGAAAATACAATAACAGCTACTTGCAATACTATTGTAAACAACCTTGACTACAAGATAGAAAACTTCTTGAAAAAACAACACTATACAACAGCCAAAGAGCCGATAAAAGAACGCTTGAACGAATATATAGTAAAACGTTTGAAAGTTATTTTCGACGATGATTTCTTCCACCCTGCTCGTTTGATAAACTACGACGACTACATATCAGAACACTGCTCAGATTATATGGAACGTCAGAGAGTATCTAGAGCAAAGACAGAAATTATTTCAGAAATTAACGCTGACAATTTGTTGTTAGAATTCCTAAACGAATTGATAGATGCAGGTGTTGTAAAGAAAGATAAAATTGTAGTTCCTGCTCCAAAACCAAAAGTAGTACCTAAAGCCGACATCAGACTTCGTTCGAAACAAGGCTACGATATTATATCAGGTTTCTTCAAAAGCAGAGAAAATGCTATTCGCGAAGCCGACCGTTTCAGAAGAAGAGGTGCTGACGCATACATCGTAGCTAAAGGAAATATGTACTACGTTTCGTTAGGTTCGGCTCCATCAATGACTGCTGCTGAAGCATTGTTGAGACAACTAAAAACTTGGAACAAAGAAAACATGGTTATCAAAAAATGGTAACAAACAGATATAAATAATAAAACAACATAAACTGCAAAAGCTACGTTTTTTTGACTGAAACAAACTTTTGCAGTTTATTATTAGATAAACACACAAAAAGAATAAAAATACAATGGGAAAAAATAAATTGGAACGTTTCGAAGAAAACCTTACGTTTCCTAATCTATTTCAGGTATCATACGATTTTTTACAACAAAACAAATTTCATTTGCGTGGCAAGTGGAACTCTGATTTCTTCAAAAACGACAATCCTATAGTTTTGGAACTTGGCTGTGGTAAAGGTGAATACACTGTAAACCTTGCAAAAAAATATCCAAACAAAAACTTTATCGGTATAGACATTAAAGGTGCAAGATTGTGGAGAGGTTGTAAAACTTCAAACGAAGACAATATGAACAATGTTGCATTTATAAGAACTCGTATTCAACTGATAGAAAACTTTTTTGACAACAACGAAGTGTCGGAAATATGGATTACATTTCCTGACCCACAACTTAAAAAACCTAACAAACGCCTTACTTGTGAACGTTTTCTTTCGCACTACAAAAATATAGCAAAACCAAATACTATCATTCATCTAAAAACAGATTCGTATGAACTTTACGATTATACTTTAAACGAAGTTATTCCTCAAGGAAACTACAAGGTATTGTTCAATACAGACGACCTTTATGCATCGGATTTTCAAGATGATGTTAAAGGTGTAAGAACTTTCTACGAACAAATGTTTTTGGATATGGGCAAGAAGATAACATACCTAAAATTCGAACTAAAATAAAAAGGCAATACATAGTTTGGAAACATAGTATACAGATATACAAACAATCAGCTGCTAAAAATGGCAGTTGATTGTTTTTTTATTGATGTGTAAACGAACTTTATCGACATCTGTTTGTTTTCTCTGTACCAAAATGTAAAACACATCAATATAATAATAAAAAAATGGACCATACAAAAAGCATCGAACTATTAAATGCTGCTATTTCGGCAGAAATGCAAAGTATTCATCAATACATGTATTTCCATATTTATTTTGAAAATAATGGTTTTAGTTTTCTATCTAACCTT
The DNA here is from genome assembly GCA_017561155.1 of Bacteroidales bacterium. Lineage (GTDB taxonomy): Bacteria > Bacteroidota > Bacteroidia > Bacteroidales > P3 > HGM05376. The sequence goes on from JAFZDP010000021.1 coordinate 29,045, forward strand.
TTCGACCAAATAATTATGGTAGAAATAAAACACCTAGAAATTCTTACCCACAGAATTACATTTTTAGATGGTGACATAGAACTTAAATTTGACAGCAAAATACAACAAAATATTTCGTCCTCGGAAATGCTATGTTTAGCAAAAGATATGGAAGAAAAAATGGTAAAAAACTACAAAGAGTGGGCAATAATTGTAGATAGCGAAAACGATGTTGTAACAAGCAAACTATTTAAAGAATTGGCTACCCAAGAAAGTGAACATCACAAAGAGTTCAACTTACAACTATACACATTGAAATGCTCAGAATTGGATATTCTAAACAAGTTTGACGAGGTAAGTAATACTTCTCAACCTATATACAATAGTTCGGAATGCTCTATATTGGAACCAGAAATAGTTTAACTTAAAAACCATATTTTATTATCTATAAAATAAAGTATTATCAATGCACAGAATGTATCGCAACAAGATTTTCATTTATCATATCTTTCAAGTAGGTTATTATCGAATAATTGTTCAACGATATACCATCTAAAGTTTCACGCACTTCGTTGGTATCGAAAACATATTTTCCACCATCTGTTATGTGCGTGTATGTTATTTGCTTATCGTCGTTGCAAACTGCCAACATTACTACTACACCTGCAATATCTCCAAGCGGTGGGCGGTCCCAATGGTTGTGTTCAAAGTCAAAATACACGTCTGTACCACTTCCCAACACACTTTGTATAGAAAATTTACCACCTGCTTTCTCTGCGTTCATTTTTACGAGTGGAATACCCAACCCTATTTTTCTGCTTTGGCGTGTAGTTGTGTATGGGTCGTCGATATTTGCCAAAAATTCTTGTGTCATTCCACAACCATCATCTTTTATTCTAATCGAGTATATATTATCCGATATACTCTCAACCACCTCTATGGTTATTTTTGTTGCATTGGCTTTTATCGAGTTTTCTACCAAATCCAATATATGTAGCGATATTTCTTTCATTTACAGTTTTGTCGAAGTATAAGGTTGTAAATTTCACCCACTATTTCAAATGTTTCTGATGGTGTAGACAGTATTGGTATTTCTTCTTTGTTGCTTATCGCAATGACCTCTTCCGATGGTAAAATATCTTTCACCAATACTACACACGAAAGTTGTTTCAGCAATGCTACTGCAACTACGTTTTTATGGTTTTGCTGTGTCACCCATATAGTTTCTTTAGTGGCAGAGCCCAACACATCGCTAAGCACATCGGACACATAACACCCCTGTATTTTACGTTCCAATCCTCCCTTGCCTGAAACTATAGTTAAATTCAATTTATCAATCAAATCTTCAACAGTCATATTGCATTGTTTTTTAATATTTTATATACACCACACCAAATTTATTGTTACACAAAAATACTAATTTTAATCGTATTAGAGCCATAATGATATATTTTTTGTGTATTTTTGCAATATAAATTTTTAGATAAAAACTTTTTAAAAGACTATAATACAATGACTAAACTTAGTGTAAATATAAATAAAGTTGCTACTATTCGCAACGCACGCGGTGGTAATATTCCAAATGTACTACAATTTGCTTTGGATTGTGAACGTTTCGGTGCTCAAGGTATAACTGTACATCCACGTCCTGACGAACGACACATTCGCTACCAAGATGTAAGAGAACTTAAACCTGTTCTCAGCACTGAATTTAACATCGAAGGAAATCCTGTACCATCTTTCACACAATTGGTCAAAGAAGTAAAACCTGCACAAGTAACATTGGTTCCTGATGCTGAAGATGTTTTGACTTCGAATGCAGGGTGGGATACTATAACACATTTCGATTTTTTGAAAGACAAAGTTGCTGAATTTAAGGCAGAGGGCATCAGAGTATCTATATTTATTGATGCCGACGACCTTAAACGTATCGAAAAGGCAAAGGAATTAGGCACCGACCGTATCGAGTTGTACACCGAAAGTTATGCTTCTATGTATCCAAAAGACAAACAATTGGCTGTAGCAAAATTTGTAGAAGCAGCTAAATTTGCTCACGAAATTGGATTGGGAATAAATGCAGGTCACGATTTAAGTTTGGAAAATTTGGCATACTTTAAACAACAAATTCCTTTCTTGGATGAAGTTTCTATCGGACACGCCCTTATCAGCGATGCTTTGTATTTGGGTATAGAAAACACTATACAAATGTATCTTAACCAATTGAGATAACATATATACAATAAAACAATACATATATATACAATAAAATAAAGTAATATATATAATAAAATACTTGTATGGGCAACTTCTGATATGTTGTATATTCGTTTACTAATATATCACTGTTGGAAGTTGCTTATATTTTTAATCTTATTTTTCCCCTACACTAATGAACACCAAAACCAAAGGTTACATTTTAGGTATAGTAGCTGCTGCTGTATATGGTATGAACCCATTGTTCACCCTACCACTCTACGAAGCAGGAATGGATGCTGATTCGGTATTGTTTCTTCGCTATCTTATAGCCGTACCCATCGTAGCACTGATGGCAAAAGCGAGAGGTCAACGGTTCAAAATTCAGTCCAACGAACGTTTGCCTATGTTGCTAATGGGAGTTATGATGGCTGCTACATCGTGGACGCTTTTTACCAGTTACAACTATATGGATGCAGGTATTGCTTCGTCGATATTGTTTGTATACCCTTTGTTTGTAGCTCTTATAATGATGGTATTTTTCAAAGAAAAACTCAAGGCAACCACTGTAATATGTCTGCTTATGGCTATATTGGGTATTGGGTTGCTATACAAAACATCGGAAGGTGCTCATCTTAGTTTGGCAGGTACGTTGTTTGTACTTGCTTCGGCTCTGACCTACGCCATATACATTGTAGGAGTCAACCAAACAGCACTCAAACAAACCCCTACCCTTACCATTTCATTCTATGTTCTTGCACTGTCGGCATTGCTGTTTTTTATCAAACTCGGATTTGGACAAAATCTTCAATTACCAGCTCATTGGTATTTATGGTTCAACATATTAGCACTGTCTGTTTTTACTACAACTATATCGTTTGTATGCACCACATTAGCCATACAGTACATTGGCTCTACCCCTACTGCAATATTGGGTGTTTTAGAACCTGTAACAGCTGTATTTTTCGGTATTTTAGTATTCGACGAAACACTTACATTCCGCAATGTGTGCGGATTGATACTTATTATGTCGTCGGTAACAATAGTGGTGGCAGGAGAAAACATTTCGACGGTATTGGTCAGATTTAGAAAAATGTTCCCAAAACTGCCACACAAAAAGATATAGGCAATTTCTAAAAATTGCGTTGCAAGTGATTTATGGAATTTTCTAGAGACGTACCGAGATACGTCTTTGCAGTGCATAGCGGGCTATGTGTTTGAAAAAGAAATAGGAAGATTTCAAAAAAAACATAAAGCACGCAAAAGTCCGGAAAAGTGTGTATAAACTAAGTACGAACGTGGAATTCTTAGAAGTTGCCTATAGAAATTACCTATAAATATCCCTTATTTGCTCCTACAAATACAAAAGTCAACAATTAACTGATATACAAAAAAACTATCATACAAAGAAATAAAAATTCCCTCACGAGGTAGATTCATCTACATCGCGAAGGGGATAAATTTTCCTCACGATGGAATTTCAACTACATCACGATGGAATTTTAGATAATATACCATCAAAAGATTGACAGTATATCATCACTCCGATGATACTATACCATGAAACAATTGACAATAGGGTTAAAATTCAATTCATTTGACAAATAAACACACTCTTTTACGAATATTTTATTTTCCTTACACACTGTTATTCATCACTATTATAACCAATTATAAAAATATAGTTGTTTATGTCAAAAAAAATAGTTATCTTTGCACATATTTTTGATAATAGATAAAACATAATAAATATGATTGCAAAGGAATTATTAAATCCACAAAGCATTGTAGTGGTTGGAGCATCGGCCGATGTTCAAAAACCAGGTGGTAAAGTATTGAAAAACTTGTTGGACAGCAACTTTAAAGGTACTGTTTACGCTGTAAATCCAAAAGAAGACGAAGTACAAGGCGTAAAATGCTACAAAAAAGTAGAAGACCTACCTCAAGTAGATTGTGCTATTATGGCTATAGCTGCAAAGTTCTGCCCATCTACAGTTGACGTATTGGCAAAAGAAAAAGGTACTAAAGGATACATTATCCTATCAGCAGGTTTCTCTGAAGAAAACGCTGAAGGTGCTGCTATCGAAAAACATATCGTAGACACAGTAAACAGTGTTGGTGGTACACTTATCGGACCTAACTGTACAGGTTTCCTAAACACTAACTATTGTGGTGCTTTCGACGCTCCTATCCCAACTCTTGACCCTCATGGTGTTGACTTCATCACTGGTAGCGGTGCTACTGCTGTGTTTATCAAAGAATATGGTATGACAAATGGTCTTACTTTCAACAGTGTATGGGCAGTAGGTAACTCGGCTCAAACAGGTATCGAAGACGTATTGGAACACTTAGACAATACTTTCGACCCAGAAAAGAGCAGCCGCGTGATAATGCTTTATATGGAAAAAGTAGCAGACCCACAAAAAATGTTGAAACATTCACGTTCTCTTATCAACAAAGGATGCCGCATAGCAGCTATCAAATCAGGTGGTAGTGCAGCAGGCAGCCGTGCAGCAAGTTCGCACACAGGTGCGTTGGCTACATCAGACGTGGCTGTTGATGCATTGTTCCGCAAAGCAGGTATAGTTCGTTGCCACAACCGTCAAGAACTTACTACTGTATGTGCTATTTTTATGCACCCTGAAGTAAAAGGTAAAAACATAGCCGTTATCACTCACGCAGGTGGTCCTGCAGTTATGCTTACCGACGTTCTTTCTAACAACGGTTTGGACGTTCCACACATCGAAGGTCCTAAAGCTGACGAATTGTTGAGCAAACTATTTGCAGGTTCTTCGGTTGGAAACCCTATCGACTTCCTAGCTACAGGTACAGCTGAACAACTTGGTTATATTATAGATGCTTGTGAAAACGATTTCGACAACATCGATGCTATGGCAGTTATTTTTGGTAGCCCGGGATTATTCCCTAATTGGGACGTTTACGAAGTGCTAGACCAAAAAATGAAAACTTGCAAAAAACCTATATTCCCAATATTACCATCTATCATCAACGTTAAAGACGAGATAGCTGACTTTATAGGCAACAAACATCGCATCAACTTCCCTGAAGAATGTGTGTTTGGTAACGCTTTGGCAAAAGTGGTTCACACTCCAAAACCACAACCTGAAAACGTTGAAATGCCTGCTATCGATGTAGCTCGCATACGCAAAGTTGTTGACGGATGTGAAAACGGTTATATCGGACCTGACGAAATGTACGAAATGCTTGATGCAGCCGGTATAGCTCAAAAACAAATCCGTGTAGTAGACCAAAAACAACAAGCTATCGACTTTGCCAACGAAGTTGGCTACCCATTGGTAATGAAAGTTGTAGGTCCAGTACACAAATCAGACGTTGGTGGTGTAACTCTTAACGTAAGAGACATTGAAACTGTTGCTTCTGAATTTGACCGCTTGATGGCTATCAAAGATACTTACGCAGTAGAAATGTACCCAATGCTTGATGGTACTGAAGTATACATCGGAGCTATCCGCGACGAAAAATTCGGTCACCAAGTATTCTTTGGTTTAGGTGGTATATTTATCGAAGTGTTGAAAGACGTACAAAGTGCATTTGCACCTATCACTGCCGGCGAAGCAAAAGATATGCTTGCAAATCTTCGTGGATACAAAATATTAGAAGGTGTACGCGGTCAAGACCCTGTAAACATCGATATTTATGCTGAACAAATAGCTCGCGTTAGTGCATTGGTAATGGCTGCACCAGAAATAGCTGAAATGGACTTGAACCCTCTATTGGGAACTCCTAAAGCTGTTGTAGCTGTTGATGCTCGTATACGTATCGAAAAATAAGAAATTTAATAATAATACTTTTTTTTCATATAGAAGTACCCCATTAGTTTGGGGTACTTTTTTTATTACAACCAAAATAATTTTATTATAGATACACACTACACTAAACATTAAACCCACCTAAAACAATCATCGTTTTTATATGTTGCTTTATACACAATTATAAAACAATATTATGCGTAGGTGTTATATTATTTATTTTACAATATTATCGTGTATAGTGGGCAAACATTCTATTGCTCAAGACATTAGTTTTTCTGCTTCGCTACAAACTATCTACAACAACAGCAACGTGTTGGAACTATCCGAAAAACAATACGAACTTACCAAGAGTATGCACAAGTATACCAATTCGTTGTGGTTTCCACGACTTACAGCTTTAGGCTCGTACACTTTAATGAGCAACGACATTTCGGTAACACAAAAGTATTCCTCTCTGCTTTCTCCTTTCGATTCGTACTTTCAAACCAATTTTATCACACAAGAGATTGGTAAAATAATCTATAATTTTCTTGGCGATAAATCTTTCACCGTACCCATCAGCGAAAACGAATGGGCTACAGCAGATGTATCGTTGATTTACCCTATCTTTACAGGGGGCAAACGTTTATATGCCAACAATATTGGTAAAGAGTTAGAGAACATTGGCTTATTGGGCAAAAGTCAAACCAAATCGATGGTGTTCATGACTTGGGTAGAGCTATACTACGGACTGCAATTGGGCATAGAATACGAAAAGGTAAAAAACGAAAACTTTCTGTCGTTGCAACAACACTACAACAATGTAGTGGCATTTGAAGTCAATGGGATAGCAACCCCAATGGATGTATTGGCAGCAAAAGTTGCAATGGAAGAAGCTGAACGAGAATGGTGTTCAGCTAAAAACAATGTAGATGTGTTGAGGTATTCTTTTTGTCAGATGCTTAATTCGGACAGCAACTTATACAATAACTATAATCCATCATCACCACTTTTTATATGTGCATCGGTTCCACCTAAAGAGTGGTTTATGGATAAAATAGACAACGCTCCTGCTGCCAACATAATAAAGGCTAAGAAAAACATAGCACAATCCACCGTTAAGATAAACACCACAGAATATTTCCCCACCATATTGGTATTCGGAAAACAGACATTGGCATCGTACAATGTGTCTGAAAATTTGGTTCCACACACTATGGTAGGTGCTACGTTTACTTGGAATTTGTTTGACGGATTGGCAAGAGAACACAAAATAAAACAAAGCAAAATAGAGGTAAAGATAAACGAGATAGAGTACTCTGAAACCACCAACAAACTGAGGGTGGCTATAAACAAAAACTACTCTGAATTGGAGAATGCTTTGAAAAACATAAACACCCTAACCACCACTTTAGAGATGGCTGAAGAACTTGTGCGAACACGAAAAGCAGCATATAGTGAAGGTTTAACAACATCGACAGAAGTAATTGATGCAGAGAATACAAAGAACAAGATAAAACTATTGTATATGACAGCATATTACCAATACGACATTATGCTTGCATCGTTGCTTTCGATAATTGGAATGCCACAATATTTTGAACAATGGAACACCGACAATATAAACAACTAAACCAAAACGATATGAAACTAACAAGCAAAACAGCATTAATAATATTTTCAGGAATCTTGCTACTACTTGTTGTGATAACAATATTAGGCATCTTTCTGAGCAAAAAAGACGACATATTGCTACAGGGACAGATAGAGGCCACAGAAATTTCTATTTCAGGTACGCTGCCTGGTAGAATAGAGAAGTACTATGTGGAAGAAGGGCAACATGTGGAGAAAGGCGACACCTTGGTATCCATAAGTTCACCACAAGCCATAGCAAAATACGAACAAGCAAAAGCCATAGAGCGTGCATCGCTTGCACAAAACGAAAAAGTGGATGCAGGTACTCGTTCGCAACTGATAAATATTGCAAAAGAGATATGGAGCAAAGCAAAAGCAGACTTAAACCTTGCAAAAATAACATACGAAAGAATGACTAACCTATACAACACCAAAGTGATATCCCAACAACGTAAAGATGAGATTGAAGCTATATACAAGTCTGCGGTAGCAGAAGAACGTGCTGCATATTACCAATACGAGATGGCATTGGCAGGCACTCAAGAGGAAGACAAAGCTACAGCATATTCGTTGGTGATGGCTGCACAAAGCACGGTAGAAGAAGTATCGTCGGTACTGAAGGATGGTATACTTGTAGCACCAATATCAGGCGAGGTGGGTAAGAAATACCTAAACGAAAGCGAACTGATTGGCATAGGTACTCCTGTAATGAATATAATACTCATTTCCAATGCTTATATGGTGTTTAATGTAAGAGAAGATTTAATGCCGAATTTTAAAATGAACCAAACTATAAATGTAGACATTCCTGCCTTAGACTTAAAAAACATACCGTTCAAAATAACGTATATAAGTCCGTTGGGTAGTTTTGCAACTTGGAAATCTACCAAACAAAAGGGCAGCTACGATTTGAAAACTTTCGAAATACACGCCACACCAATATATGCCATCGAAGATATGCGTCCTGGTATGTCGGCTTTAATATACCTAAAAAACAAATAACCTTATGGCTGCTTTCATCAGGGTATGCAAACGTGAAATAAGACAAATTATATCAAAACCAACATATTGGTTTTCAACTCTTATATTACCTTTATTTGTACTATTGGTTATGACTACCATATTCAGCAATGGACTTATAAGAGAACTACCCATAGGCGTTGTAGACGAAGACAACAGCAGACTTTCGAGGCAGATAGCAAGACAGCTTGAAACCGTTCCTGAACTAAAGGTTAAAACCATATATTCCAATATTGCCCAAGCACAAAACGACGTAGTGAAAAAGAAGATATACGGCTTTGTGTACATTCCCCACAACTTAGAGAAAAACATTAAAGCAAACAAAGAGGTTGAAATACCATTTTATTACCACTATGCTTTCCTCAGTGTAGGTGGTGAAGTGCTGAGTGGTTTTTATTCGTACCTTAGCACCCTTGCCACTCTTCCATTATACAACATTGCAACCACCCTAGACATCGACAAGGAGAAGGTTGAGGCTATTGCATTCCCTATCACAGCAGATTTTCATCCACTAAACAATCCATCGCTCGATTATACAATCTACCTATCTTACACTTATTTTTATGTCGTTTTTCAGATATTGATATTGCTCACCATAGCGTACTCCATCGGTATGGAAACAAAAGACAACACCATCTCTACGTGGATTTCAGCAAGTGGGTTCGATAGATATGCCTGTATGTATGGTAAACTACTACCCTATTTTGTAATATACTCTATCATAAGTTGTTTTGCAAATATGATACTATTCAATGTTGTAAAGATACCATTAGCATCCAATCTGTTAGATATTTCATTTACATCTATACTTTTAGTGGCAGCTACTATATCATTATCGGTGTTTATATTCAGTATCAATCCAAACCTACCTCTTATCATCAGTTTTATATCTATGTTTGGTTCGTTGGGGGCTTCTTTGGTGGGCATCACATTCCCTGTCACATCTATGCCCAAGATAATGGAATGGGCTTCGTGGTTGTTCCCTCTAAGGCATTTTGCCATCATATCACAAAATCTGTGCGACGAAGATTTGAGTCTTTTCTATACCTGGAAAAACTACGTTGCACTGCTCTTGTTTTTACTGCTGCCTTTTGTTACCATGGCTCGTATTTTACCAAAAAAATATTTTTCTCGACAACAATAATACACAACAAACATGAAAGGCTTTTTAAGACATACAATACAAACCGCCATAGCTGAATGGAAATACATATCTACAAGCATACCAATACTTTTAGTACTGTTTGGGGGCAATGTCGGTTATGGTATTTTGTACAACTATATGTACAGTCCAAACATAGTAAAGAAAAGTCCCATTGCTGTGGTTGATATGTCGCACAGCAAATTAAGCAGCACTTTCATTCAGCACCTCGATGCCACTGAACAAGTGAATGTTGAATATGTATTATCCGACTATGCAGAAGGGGAAAAACTTGTAAAAGAACGAAAGATAGCAGGCTTTTTGTACATACCCAAATCGTTCTCTCTTTTGGGCATTGAAGACAATCGAAGCAACATTATGGCTTATGGTTCTACATTGTCGTTTTTAGATTTTCTGATGCTGCAAGAAGCTACCACCTACACCCTACTTGATTTTAACGATATGTTGCGTCCACTGTATGTAATGCAACTTTCCGACAAACAAAAATTCGCCATTGCCAATATGCAACGCATACAAGTAATACCTACGGTGATGTACAACCCCACCGAGGGATACGGAACATACCTTATGCCTCCTGTTATGATGATAATATTGTTTCAGACTTTGCTTATCTGTATCAGTTCGTCGTGTGGAAACGAGGTTGAAACAAAACTATTACACATCAATAAGATATACCCACATATTCAATGTAAGGGTTCAACTATAGTGATGGGAAAAGTGGTGGCATATACAACCATATATTTCGTTTTTTCTTTCTTTTTGTTAGGGTTGCTTCCATCGGTTTTCAATCTCCCAAACATCGGTAATGCTACCACCATCATGGCATTGGTTGTACCTTTTCTTTTCTCATCGTCGTGCTTTGCCTTGTGTTTTTTACCCTTGTACAACAACTCCGAAAAACCCCTGCTGTTTATCGTTTTTATGTCTATAATATTATTGTTCTTTTCAGGCATATCGTACCCCTTAGAACTTATGCCTTGGTATTGGAAAATTATGCACTACGTTTTTCCGTCTGCAACAGCTGCTATGGCTTTCGTAAAAATAAACTCGATGGGGGCTACACTTTCCGACATTCGTCCTGAAATGATTACACTATGTATTCAATGTGCGGTATACTTTATTGCAGCAACATTTATCTACAACAAAGCAATAAAAAAGAAGATATTTTCGCCTGAAACAACTTCTTGATAAATAACTATTATTTAAATATTTAAACAATCATATTTAAACCTAAAGTATAACAATATGACAAACAATCAAAAATATTTCATCACAATTTAACAAAACAACATACAATAAATATCTATTTTCAAAGTTATCTTAAAACTAACTTATAGATATTTAAAAAAATGAAGAAAATAATATTACTTTTTGCAATCGTTCTTTTTGGCACAACATCACACGCCAAAATCGTAAATTTGAGTTTACCTCAAAATCTTTCAAAACATTCATCGATAAGTCTGTTGACTTGTGGCAGCGGAAACGAGTATTACCTATCGTTCGGACACACCGCTGTTAGAATTTGCGACACAGCACAAGGTTTCGACTTGGTGTACAACTTCGGTGTTTTCGACTTCGACACACCAAACCTTTATCTAAAATTTGCATTGGGCAATTTGGATTATATGATAGATGTTTTGTCGTATAAAAGATTTATCCGCAGTTATGAAAATGAGGGACGTAGCATAGTTGAACAAAAGTTGAACATGAACTACGAAGAACGCAACAAACTCTTCTATTTGATTAAAGAATTAGACACCGACGAAAACAGATACTATAAATATGATTTCTTCAGAAACAACTGTGCAACTCGTGCAAGAGATGCGATAAACACCTGCTTGGACTCGTCGTTTATAGCACCTGAAACCGACTATTCGGAAAACATGACTTACAGAGAATTGATATACCCTTACAGCAACGATAAATTGTTGTGGTGGCGTTTGGGTTGCGACATTCTTCTTGGTATGCGTTGCGACAAACCTATACCTACAGCAGAATATATGTTTTTACCATTCGAATTTCAAAACCAAATAGACAGCTCGTCGTTGGTAACAGCAACCACAGAATTGTTGCCCGAAAACAGAACACCAAACTCCGACAGCGTATCCCCTATCATTGTTTTTTGGGCATTGTTTGTATTGGCAGTGGTTTTCACATTTATAGAGTTCCGCAAAAAAGTTTCGTTTCGTTGGTTCGATGTGATACTTTTCTTGCTTGCAGGCATCATCGGATTGGTGATAGTATTTTTATGGTTCGTATCAAGTCATTGGTGTACAAAGGTTAACCTAACCATTCTTTGGTTAAGTCCGCTGTTCTTGTTGTGCATACCTTACCTTGGCAAAGCTAGTAAATACATTATATATATAATGATGGCAAGTCTTGTTTTGGCATTGATAAACTTCGTGGTAAGACTGCAAGTGTACAACGCTGCTGCACTACCTATCATATTAACCCTTGTTGCACGTTTGACAGCTTGCTATGGACGAATTAAAAGAAAAACTAACCAATTGGGCTAAACGATACAACAACAAAGATTTTATAGGCAACGACCCTATACAAATACCGCACAAACACCTCGACGACAGCAAACAAGACATCGAGATAAGTGCATTTGTGACAGCATATCTGAGTTTTGGAAACAGAACTCAGATAATAAAAGCTGCAAACAAAGTGAACGATTTGATGGGGCACTCGCCACACAAATATGTAGTTGGCAAACAATGGGAAACAGACTTTGACTGTAGTAACACTTCATCGTTTTACCGAATGGTGAGCTACGCTAAAATGAACGAAATATTCAGCAAACTACACTATATATACACCACCTACCCAAGTATGGAACACTGTCTGCAACAGCACTCAGGCACACTATTCCAACGCATATGCAAGGTGTTTGAAATATCAAGTAAATCACCGCAAAAGAAGATAAATATGTTTCTGAGATGGATGGTGCGAAACGACGGTGTGGTAGACTTTGGGTTGTGGAAAACATTCTCGCCACAAGAACTGATAATACCACTTGACACCCACGTTACGCAGATGGCATACAAACTTGGTATCACCAACAGCAAGACTTACTCGCTGAAAAACGCAATAACGATAACAAACAAACTATCGGAGATATTCCCCAACGACCCGTGTCTTGGCGACTTTGCCCTATTCGGATACGGAGTGGAAAACAACTAATAGTGAGCAGTGAGCAGTGAGCAGTGAGCAGCGAATCTTGACACTTAAATTCTGACGTTTGTATTTTAACAGTATCATTGCCAATAACTAAAGAATAATACAACGACAATGGTTTTGTCAGAACATTGTCATTTTCATCAGCGAGAACTATTTGACCTTCTTTTTCAGAATAAAGAACATTAACAGATTTTGTGTTAAAAATATTTTTCAAATCCTTTGGAACATCGCATTCCTCGAGCTCATCGAGATAAGTCGGAAGATCAAAATATTTTATATCAAGGCTGAAGTCATCAATAACAAAAGATTCATTTTTGCCATTCATGACATAACAATTGATTTTAGAATCTTTTAGAATATCGTTAGGCAAACTTATAGAAAACGCATTATCATACCATTGATTCTCAACAGAAAATCCATTCGATAAAGGAAATGATTTCCAGAACAAGATTTTTCCCTCTCTTTCAACGGAAATGGCAAACTGCGATTTCAACTTTGAAGCGGATTTCAGCTTCATATCAACGTCGATCAGCATATTGGAATTTCCAATACTATCATTGATATCGATGTCGAAACCAAAGGCATACAGCAAATCCGAAGGACATTCACAAACGTAATTACCGGAAAAAGCAGAATTGTTTTCTACACGTCGTACATTTTTCCAAATATGACCAACGCATTCATTTTCAAAATCATTGAAGAATGATATTGTATCATTTGGTTTGGATTTTTCACTTTGGCAACTAAAAAACGAAACAAGTATTGAGAAAATCAGAGAGAGAAATGATATTTTTTTCAGAAAATCAGTCATACGTTTTTATTTTGCACTTTCCTTTTACAGTTTGTAAAACATTGTAAACCATTGCTTCCATCGTACAATCCTTAGGATAAGACATTATCGGAGCAATATTTTCAATTCGTTTGGAAAGATACTTAAAAAAACGATTGTCGGAAAAGATTTTTCCAGACAAAATAATCGCATCTACCTCACCGTCAAGACTCACGTAGTGAGACGCAATTTCTTTGGAAATCTGATATGCCATGACATCTAAAATCATGTCTGTCCTGTTATCATTTTTCGACATTATCCCGTCACATGAGTTTGTCGCGACATAATAATGAAATGTAGCATTTCTGTTAATAAGTTTTAACATTTCATCTTTTGTATAATGTTTTTTCAACATCATATCGATGACATTCGACACCGGCATTGTTCCTGTCTCAAAGAATCCCATCGGTCCGAATCCCATATACGCTTGATTCACATCAACGACGCGTCCTTTCTTATGAGCAGCGACAGAGACATTCCTATCGCCGACATGGCAAAATATGATATTCATATCTTCATAATTTTTATTAAGATATCTAGCATATTTATTTGAAAGATATTTATGTACGAGAGCATGAAACAGCGACTTCCTTCTAGTTATAGGATGAGAGAAGAAAGCAGCGAGTTCGGAGCGTTCGTCGACGGATGCCGGATCAACTACCAGCGACCTCACGCGCAACATATTGGCGATGGTAAATGCCAGCAGTCCCGCCATATTTATCACATCATCGCCTCCCACTCCATCGATAAGGTCTCCAACCATATTTTTATCTATATCATAAACACCAGATTCACAAGGCTTAAGCAATCCACCTTCAGCCACCACATATTGAATCGACTTGATATCGACGGAATCTTGACGCAACTGATTCATAATCGCATCTCGACGAAAAGGCAGTTGTTCGGCAACGCCTTCAAATTGAAGGAACTCCTCATTAGCATGATTTATATCTTTTTGATAGACAATACTTTCATCTTTACTTACCGCAATTCTTGTATAGAAAATCTCTGTGCTTATTGCTAAAACTATTGTTGACATAATGTTAATTTTAACAAATCAACAATAAAAAAGCGATAAAGTTTAAACCTTATCGCTTTATTTAGATTCAATATTTATTTTCATCAATCCACATTATCGTGGAGGAAAGAATTGCTTTCGCGGAGACCTTTATCTCTACTTGAAGAATACGATGAAAGTTCTTGTTCTTCATTTTTACTAAAAACATTGATTCCCATACGTTTATAAGCAGGTTGTCTTTCCATTTCCTCGATATGCTCAATTGATCTGAGATTCATATTGAGAGAAGCCAAACGTTTACGGCGAAGTTCCTCCTGTTGGCTAATGTCATTCTTTTCCTGTTCTGTTTTAACATTATGTTTAACGAGAGTCTGAGTATCTGCGCTATCTTTAACATACGATGTTATTCCAAAATCATCATCATCGTCATTGCTATTGAAAGGATTTTCATAGACGCGAGTTGTTGGTATTGTAGCATTTACACCTCTTTCAGAAGATGTATCTCTCATTGGTTGGTTATTATTGCCATTAGCGCCACCACCGATTTCATCATCATCTTCTACAACGCCACCGAGGATATGAACAGTCTTGTTTTCCTTTTCTTTTTCTTGAGGCTGGAATGTTATAGGGTCTTCAACCACTCTTTTATCAATGACTTTTATCTCAGATTCTACAACTGGTTCAGGTTGAATTTCTTGTATAGGCTCTTCTATTGGACGATTTTTGGGTTTCACCACGTCGTCGTACATGTCATGAACTTTTGTGTTACAAGCATTATCGGAAAAGACATAACGCTGTTCATCTTTTTCATTAAAGCCTGTAGCTATAAGAGTTACGTTAAGACCGCTTCCGAGAGAAGCATCCTCGCCGTTACCCCA